>CAIPEB010000411.1 GCA_903863885.1 uncultured Planctomycetaceae bacterium
CGAGGAGAAGTTCCGCGTGCTCTTCGAGAGTACCCGCGATGCAATCTTACTGATTGACGACACCGGATGCATCTGCGACTGCAATTCGTCCGCGGCGGCCATGTACGGGTACTCGAGCAAACCGGACCTGCTGGGGCGTCGTATTCTCGACCTGTCACCGAAGCGGCAGCCGAACGGCCGGGCTTCCCAGAGCGTTTTTTTCGAATACATGCAGTCCATCGTGGCTGGCGGCAAGCATCTCTTCGAGTGGCAGAGCCAGAGGGCTGACGGCACTGAATTTCCCGTCGAAGTCTCCGTGACGCTTCTGGAAATCCACGGAAGTCGATTGTTCCACGGTGCCGTGCGCGACGTGTCCGATCGCAGGCGGGCGGAGGAGAAACTGCGGGAGAGCGAAACCAATTTCCACACGTTCTTCGACACCATCGACGACCTGATGGTGGCTCTCTCTCTCGACGGCCGAATTCTGTTCGCCAACCGTGCCTTGAAGGAGAAGCTGAAATACAGCGACGAGGAAGTGGCCAATCTGCCTGGGTTGGATCTCCACCCGACAGAGTCGCGCCGCGAAGCCGGAGAGATCTTTGCCGCAATGCTGGGCGGTGAACGGGATACGTGTCCCCTGCCGATGGCCCGCAAGGACGGATCCACCATACCCGTGGAAACTCGCGTCTGGCTCGGACGCTGGAACGAAGCCGATTGTATCTTTGGCGTCAGCCGCGACCTGAGCGCAGAAAAGGAAGCTGAGCAGCGATTTGAACGACTGTTCCGCAAGCATCCGGACTTGGTCGCGATCACCAGCCTGCCGGACAACCGCTTTTTCGACGTCAATGATGTTTTCCTGACGAAACTGGGGTACTCCCGGAATGAAATCATCGGCAGGAACGCCGCGGAACTGGGACTACTTCCGCACGCGAAACTGCAGGACATCTTAAGCTGGCAATCGGTAGAAGACGGGCACATTGACCACGTGGAACTGCAGGTCCGCTGCAAGGACGGGTCGATCCTCGACGGGCTGTTCTCGGGCCAGTTGATCAGCAGCCAAGGCCGGCGGTACGCCCTGACGGTGATGATCGACATCACCGAACGCAAGCGGGCCGAGGAGGCCCTGCGCAAGCTGTCCCAGGCCGTCGAACACAGCCCCTCGATGATCCAGATCACCGACCCTGAGGGTCGTGTGGATTACGTGAACCCGACCTGGGAACGGGTGACGGGGTTTCGTCTGGACGAGGTTCGCGGACAGAAGCCGCAGGCCATGCGGTCGGGTGTTCATTCCCGTGAATTCTACGCCCACTTGTGGAGCGAGATCACCGCGGGGAAAGTCTGGCGAGGCGAGATCTGCAACCGCCGAAAGAACGGCGAACTGTATTGGGAATCGGCGGCCATCGCACCCGTACGCAATGACGCCGGTGCGATCACGCACTACGTGGGCGTCAAGGAAGACATTACCCAGCGACGCAAGATGGAGGAGCAGCTGCGTCAGTGGAATTTTGAACTGGAACGCAGAGTGACGGAGCGCACCGCCGAACTGGCCGCCGCGCAAGACCGCGTGGTCGAATCGCTGGCACGGGTGACGCAGTCCGAAGAGAAGTTCCGATCCATGTTCGAGCAATCGCCGCTGGGCGTGGCATTGGTCGACTCGCGGTCCGGCCGTATCCATGAAGCCAATCCCCGCTTTGCCGAAATCACGGGACGCACCCGCGAGGAACTGGTCGCAATTGACCGGTTGAGCATTACTCATCCGGACGATGTTCAACCGGACGCCGACCATATGGCGAGACTGAACGCCGGGGAGATTCCGGGGTTTCAAATGAACAAACGCTATGTGCGTCCCGATGGTTCCGCTGTCTGGGTCAACATGACGATCGCGCCCATGGCGGTGCAGGTCGGACAGGGGTGGAGCCACATGTGCATGATCGAGGACATCACCGAACGCAGGGAAGCTCAGGACCGGTTACTCGCGATCGGCGACAATCTGCCTGAGGGATTTGTATACCAACTGCTGATGCCTCCCAAGGGACCGAATCGCTATACGTACGTGAGCGCAGGCACCAAGGACCTATTCGGCGTTCCGGCTGAGCAAGTGTTGGCAAACCCCCAGGAATTCTGGGATCGGATTCTGCCGGAAGACCGGACTCGAATTGACGCGGCGCAGGACGAGTCAGCTCGCAACCTATCGCGGTTTCAGTGCGAATTCCGCCAATCCGGTATCGATGGCCAAGTCAAGTGGCTGCACGTTCGCTCCATGCCGCGTCGGATGGGCGACGGGTCAATTCTCTGGGACGGTGCGGCCTTCGACATCACCGAACGCAAGGAAATGGACGACGATCTGCAGGCCGCAAAGCAG
>CAIPEB010000412.1 GCA_903863885.1 uncultured Planctomycetaceae bacterium
CCTGCCGCTTGGTGACGGAGCTATGCGTCTATACGTACACGTATCAAGTCTGTCGCATGGTTCCGGAGCAATGCGTGAAGACCTGCACGTATCAGGTGTGTCGCATGGTGCCTGAACAGCGCGTGAAGACGTGCACGTACCGCGTGTGCCGCATGGTGCCGGAACAGTGCGTCCGGACGTGCACCTACCAGACCTGTCGCATGGTCAAGGAGCAGTGTACTCGTCAGGTTGCGTATACCGTTCTCACACCGGTGCAGTGCACCGAGATGGTCAAGTGCCTCCGTACGATCGAGCGGAAGGTGCCGTGCACGGTCACACGCTGCGTACCGCGGGTTATCACGGAGTGTCTCCCCGTGGAAGTCTGCACCCCATTTCTCGGGTGCTGCCCGCCTGATTGTTCGTAAGTATCAGTGTCAGCCGGGTACTTTGCGCAACGCCTGGCCTTTCGCAAGGCGCTTTAAGACCTTGGCGTCCACAAGCGATGCCGTGCAGATTCTGGTTGTACTGCTAAACTTGCTCGGAATGCTGGCGACTGCCGTTGCCAGTCGGCCCCTGCTGTTGACGCTGCTCCGTCGCGTCACGCGAGGCAAACGGCTTCAACCGCATCCGCTGGCAACTCCGATCGGTAGTTCGCTTGCGTTCGGCGCCATCTTCGTTTCCGTTTGGTTCCTGCTCAGCACGGTTGTCTTCTTGGTGTGGTTCATTGTTTGGCGGTAGACGACGGGCAGGATGCTTGGTCCGTACCGCATCTCTGCGGCAGTACGATTGGTTGTATCACTGCCGAAAGAGCAGTTGACCGATCGTCGTGTCATCCGATCCGTGGATTATTTGATGCGTGTGTCGTCGGAGATCGCCCTGTTGGCCTCAAGGTGCGAGCCGGCGTTTACTCCAATGTAGGACTCCGCCCGTATGAGCGAGGTCAGAGACCGTCGGCTTTGCCTGGTGAAAGAACGCGTGGCTCTGCCCCACGAGTCTCGAAATCGCGGCGGTGAAGCCATGGATCGGGCGTGAAGCCGTCGTCTCTGGCGGCGCAAGGTTCGATCCAAGCGATTTCCTTGCTGACGCCCGTGACGAAAGCGCTGATGGCATTGAAGCGTGTCGGAAAAAGACCCGATAAACAAGAATAAGCAGGTGACCGTACCGACATCCGCAGACAAGGGATAGCAACGGTGCCGAGAGCAGCTGTAATCTTCAAAGCCCTGGCCGACGACACCCGGCTTCGCATCCTGAATCTGTTGAGGCAGCGTGAAACCTGCGTCTGTGAGATCGTGGATGTACTTGGAGTGTGCCAGTCCAAAGTCTCTCGGCACCTGGCCACGTTGAAACACGCCAGCCTTGTCACGTGTCGTCGCGAAGGGCCGTGGGTCTACTACTCCCTGACGCCGCCCGATGGCGACCTCAGTGTGAGGCTCATGGACTGGCTTTGGGTGGCGAAAGACCAGATTCGCAACGGGGTAAGCGATCTCGAAGCGTTGAGTTCGCTGGATCGTTGTGATTCGGTTTCTTGGCCTCAACCTCACCGGTCGCCGTTCCTGCGAAACGAGAGAGTACGACGCGAGGGTCCTGCCGCATCTTGTGGCGCAGCGACGATGGTGACCCCGATTGCCGCCTGCCAGGCGGCGACGAGTTCGGTACGGTGACCAACAGGCAGCAGGCTCCCGTTATCGTCCGCCTGCGAACCGGCTGCAGAGGTGGTCGGTGTGTCTTGGTTTCGTCGTCGCACATCGTCTGGCAGCCTGAAATGAGATCGCAGCTGCTGCACCGCCGTGCACCCGTCTGTCAATCGGCAAGCTCAGGTATATTGCTGGACTCACACGCCGATTGATCAAAGCCCCGCGTGCTGGGAGGAATCCTTCAAGTTGCGGTGCCACTAAGGAGGATGAAACTGGTTAGGACGTGATATATGTGGATAGCCGGATATGCGATTGCGAGCTGTCCGACTTCCGAGCACGACTGGGGGGAGCTGACTGTCGTCGCCAATTCGGGCATCAAACAACTGGGTGCGCGAATTTCGCGAACCGGCATGAGAGGGAGAGGCCAAGAGCATGCGCCTGTTATCACATGGGGGTGGCCGGGGGGCTGCCATGTTGCAGTGGGGAGCTCCTTTTGTCTGCGGGCTTGCGGTCATGGCGGCCTTGATGGTGCCGAGGTCCGCCGTCTCGGAACCGGCTTCTTTAGCCGGCGAGAAATCCACCGTGCATGTGACGCGGGAAACGCCCGTCGTGACGTCCAAGGCAACTGAACTCTCTCAGGCGTTTCGTGCGGCCGCACAAGCAGTATTGCCCGCGGTGGTACAGATTCGGGGCCGGATGGGAATGGATGCCTCCCCTCATACAGCGTTGTGGGGCGACTCCGTCTTCGAGAACGGTTCGCAGTACGGAATTCCCTCGGAACTTCCGCCGGACATGGCACACCAGCAATCAGGCAGTTCATCTGATCCGGCGTTGGGATCCGGAATCATCGTCGACCGATCGGGGATTATCCTCACGAACAACCACCTGCTGGAAGACGTCGACGAGTTATATGTTCAGACAGCCGACGATCAGCGACTACCCGTGATTGCTGTCCGCAGGGACTCCTCCTCCGATTTAGCAGTGCTTCGAGTCAGAGCAAAATCTCCCCTTCCGGCCGTCGTCCTGGGCAATTCAGATCGACTGCAGATCGGCGACTGGGTACTGACCATCGGGAGCCCGCTGGATCTCCGGCAGACGGTTTGTGCGGGAATCATCAGCGCTACGGAACGCAAAGTGGAGGGCGCGGGAAGCGTTGGGCTCCTGCAGACGGATGCGGCTATTAATCCCGGTAGCTCGGGCGGCGCTCTGGTCAATCTGCAAGGAGAAGTTGTCGGAGTTACCACCGGCATTGCCAGCGAAGATGGAGGCTATCAAGGGATTGGTTTTGCGATCCCGGTGAAACTCGCGTTGCGAATTATCTCGCAGTTGCCCCAGTGATTCAGCAGCCGCAGGTGTCGCCTTGCACGGTCCCGTCCTGACCGTTCATCCATCCGAGAACGATGGTGGGTCTCATCAGAGATCCTGAGTTCTTGAACCCGCTCAGGCGGTCGTCATACGCACCGTGTCAGTCGCCGAAATACATCGGTGCCCAGCCGTCGAGTTGCGGGGCATGGCGCGTTCGCCGAGACTCATCTCTCGCCGCGCATAGATCGTGGGGGGCATGGCAACGGATTGCTTCCAGCCGCCTTTGGTCCAGTCGTGATTGTGAGTCGTCAGCCAACAACTTGACGGTCAAGGAAACCGTTTGACGGACGGTCTCCGGTGCGTCATCGCCGGCCAGCCGGTAATAGATCCAGCGGCCGTCTTTTCGGCTGTCCACCAGGTACGCCTGTTTCAGGACCGACATGTGCTTTGAGACCGTTGAGGTGGCGAGCCCCAGCAACTCCACGATCTGGCAAACACACAATTCTCCCTGGCGCAACGCCACCAGGATCCGCACGCGGTTTTCGTCCGCAAGCGCTTTGGCGGCCGCCATGAAGTCCCGCATCGCAGTCCCAGGTTGGGTGGCGATGCGGGACCCGAACGAGGACGGCGGGTGATGACGCATTGCAGCTCCCGTGGAAGGGGCCGGTTGCTCATCAGAACTCGGGAGTCCGTCAGGCAACATGAAGTCGCTCCCGACCGCTCTTGCTGCTGGTGATCTTTCCGTCTGCCAGACGCAGCGTGCGTTTGGCTCGTTCCGCGGCGCGGGGGTCGTGAGTGACCATCACAATGGTCTTTCCCTCACGGTTGAACTCCTCGAAAAAGCCGATCACCTGTTGACTGGTCTCCGGGTCGAGATTCCCGGTAGGCTCGTCGGCAAGGATCAGCGCCGGATCATTGGCCAGCATCCTGGCCAAGGCCACACGCTGCTGCTGTCCGACGCTCATTTCGCAGGGTTTATGATGGAGCCGGTCGCCCAGCCCCACACGGGTCAGCAGGGCCGTCGCTCGTGACACTTGATCGGCCGGATCGACCCCGCCCAGATAAAGCGGCACCTGCACGTTTTCTAAAGCCGTCAGATAGGGGATGAGGTTGAATGTCTGGAAGACGAAGCCCACCTTGCGTTTTCTCAATCCGGCTCGCTGGTCGGAGTTCAAGTCGTAGATCGACTGTTCTTCCAGGAAAACCTGTCCCGACGAGGGGGACAGCATGCCTCCCAGCATGAGCAACAGCGTGCTCTTGCCGCTCCCGCTGGGGCCGACGACCGCCACAAATTCCCCCGCTTCGATGGCGAAGCTGGCGTTGTCCAGGGCCGTGACCAACTGTCCGCGGTGACGATATTTCTTCGTAACTTCTTCCATACGCAGCATGGATCATATCTCCTGAAAGGTCGCACACGGGTCGAGTTTTGCCGCGCGGCGCGCCGGAAAGTAACTGGCTGCAAGAGCCAGGCTGACGGAAATCAGCAGGGCCCATAGGGCCAGGGTCGGCATCGGCAACACCGGTACACCCGCCAACTGCGGCCCCAGCGTGAGCGCCAGTACCGTTCCCAACAGGTAACCACCCACTCCGCCGGCCAATCCGAGGACCAGCGCCTTGAACAGGAAGATGCCCAGGATCAGCGACGCATGGGCGCCGAGCGCCATGAGAGTGCCGATTTCGCGCCGCCGCTCGAACACATTGGCATACATGTAGTTCGCGATTCCCGCCCCGCCCACGAAGACGATGATCACGAGAAAGATGAACGACAACTTTGCCATGAGCCGGTTCATCTTGATCTGCGCGTCGGCAATCTGCGTGATCGTGACGACCTTGGCCTCGGGCAGCAACTTGTTGATCTTCGCCACCAATCCGTTGGAAATCTCCTGGCAACAGCCCACGATTTCGATGGCATTGACGACGGGTCCCTTGCCGGAAAGATCCTGCACGCGATGCAAATGCGCAAAAATACGAGAATCATCGATCGTGCCGGTCTGTGGCAGCACCGCAGTCACTTGAAACCGTTGATCGAATAAAGTCAGCTCGGCGCCTTCCTTCAGTGCGAGAGCGGTGGCCACATCGGCTCCCACCAAGGCTTCGTCACTGTCCAGGTTGTCGATGACCCGCTGGCGTACCAGCGTCTTCTGATCGCCCTTGGCAAAGGGCAGCGTCGGCATCGTGCCGCAGCCCACGGGACGCGAGAAGATGCCGGCCCCCGCCCAAGCGGCTTTGGCCTGAAACTCGCTCTTCGGCAAAATGCCGGTCAGCGTAAAGGACTGGCCTTGGATGGCGATCGGCATCGACAGCTTGGGCGAAAGATTGTCCAGTCCTTGAAGATCGGATATCGCGAGTTGCGTCACGTACTCTTCGGGAATCGTGTCGCCCTGCATATCGGCGGCATAATAATCCTGCAACGTGGCCGACTTGGGCAGGACGAGCACATTGGCGCCCAGCGAGTCCATCTCGCGAGCGACAGCCTTCTCCGAATAGTGCGTGATGTTTTTGATCGAGACAATGACCGTGATTCCCAGCAGAATAGCCAGGAAACTGGTTGCCAGTTGACTTTTCCGTTCGAATATTTCACGCCAGACCAAGGTTCGCATTCGCATCGCAGCTGACTCCTTCTTACTTCTTGGGTCCGCAACCGTTCGGTCCACACTTGCCCCC
>CAIPEB010000413.1 GCA_903863885.1 uncultured Planctomycetaceae bacterium
CGTAGTTGTAGCCGCTACTGTCACCGCAGGCGACGTTGCGGGGTACACTCAGACAGCGGGCTATTTCATTGAGAATCTCACGTTTAAACTCACTATACGACGTGGCCGGTTGGCCAACTACGAGAAACGTGACGCGTTTTCAAATGACGAGACTCCGATCGCTGGCGGCCCGAATTTCAGTCGGGCATACTGCGGGACATGCCGCTCGAATAACGTCGGAGGGTCGAAAGGGATCGGCGGCTGCAAATGATTGACCCGAAGACGATTGGGCCGTAGATTCGCGGTTGTTCAGGCTGAGCGTTACTCCGCCCGAGTGGCCGTCGCAACTAATTACGAAGGCATTCCACCGGCGGGATGATCTCAAGGTTACGCCACTCACTGGACGAAAATCCCGCAGCCAATGGCAGACGACTATCAGATATCATTGCGGCATTCGCTTGAGACTCTCCCGCTCGGACTGCCTCCTGAACCGTGGTCGCGACGCGGTGACTACGCGGTCGGCGGACTCACCGAAATCGGCTTTGCCCCGGACGCCGATGTCTTGCTCGTCGTTTCAAGCCAAGGCCGGGGACTCTTCGATTGCAGGACCGGGTCAAAGCTCGCTCGCGATCCGGCGGAGGATTGGGATGGCCTCGACGAGACGCACCTGGTCTCGCCAGGCTTTGGCGACTGGGCTCAAACAATGTTCCGGCTTGCGGGGTTGCACGGTGGCGGGTTACCGATGACGACTGCCGATGGATGGGGATTGCATTGTGTTCCACTTCCTTGGCCACAGCACTTCGTCTTCATTTCTCGCCCGTGGAAGTCGCACATGTTCGATCAATGGACGAAGATTGCGACTGATAACGCCTGTGAATTTCGTGCTTGCGGATTCTCGGATACTGGACGATCATTTGTCGTTGCCTCCAGTTGTGAACTCCTGATCTTCGCTCGCGCGGAGGCGTAATCGGGTAGCCGGGCGGGTCTCCCCGCCCAGCCCCACACCACCAAGCATGCGGAGCCACATCAGGCGGTTCGACGAGCCGGAACAGCGTGCCTACTCCATCGGCACCCACCCTCCCTGATGCCCAATCTTCCGCATCAATCCCGCCTTCTCGGCTCGCCGCACGTGGTGAGCGGCCCGCGACATGTCCTTCGTGCCGATGAACTTGCAGAAATCGGCCAGATGCAGCGGATGATCGGACTGGCGGACTAACTCGCCGATGTCACGCCAGACCTTGCGGCGTCCGATGACGTTGTCGGGGAGAGGAATCGGCTTAGTGCGTAGGGCCTCGTGCAGCCGCAACTCGCCGAAGTACTCGATGTGTTCGATCTGGCCGGTTTTGGCTTTCCGCATGCCGATGGTGATCGAGGCGACGGTCTGTTTCACCGCATGAGCGAGTTTCACGCGATCGGCCTGTTTGAGTTTCTGTCGCAGGTCACCGAACTCGGCGATGACATCCAATGCCTCGGGAATCGGCTCCAGTTCGCTTTTGTGTCGTTCGATCCGGTCGGCCAGCTCCGCTTCCTCTTCCCGCCATTTCGTCAGCAGATTCGAGATGCCGGCGAAATCGTCGCGGCTGGCCAACGCGAGGTTCTCGGTGCCGCGTTCGATCTTCTGCCGCACGGCTTTCAGCCGCCTCTCGTCGGCGGATACCAGTTTCACGCGGCGTGACTTGGCTCGCACGATGGCTTCCTTCACCTGCTCGGCGGCATCGGTTTCGAGCACGTATCGTCGAATCGCGTCCAGCACGAACGGTTCGAGTCGGTCTACGCGAACGGCTGGATGCGGACAGTTAGGATCGTGTCGTGGTTGCAGCGGTGCGTTGCTGCAGTGGTAGAAATGTTGCGGCCGTCTCTCGTCGCGGCACTTGCGACGCACACCGTACATCAGGTTGCCGCAGTGGACGCAGGTGATCAGTGCACTCAACAGATACGTGCCGGGCTGTGACCGCTCGTGATGCCGTTGACGACGACCGAGGATGGCCTGCACCTCGGCAAATTCGTCTGGCGATATCAACGGTTCGTGGGCGTTCTCGACGACGATCACTCCCTCGTCGCTGATTCGGCAGAACTTGCCTCTGGCATACTTACCCGCTCGAAGCGTGCCGGCGTAGGCAGGGTTTCTCAGCATCCCATCGACGGTACTGAAGGTGAACCGCTTGCCGTAGGTCGTGGTCAGACCGCGTTTGTTCAGCCCGCGAACGACGTCGTAGATGCTATATCCCTGCCGAATCGCTTCGAACGACCATTGCAGGCCCGCCACCGCATCGGCGTCGTCGGACGGCACGAGTTGCGACGTCCACATCGGTGGCTTGCGGAACCGCTCGTGGAAATGCACACGGCGCGCGAACTTGCCTTGCTCGTCGTAGTACTCGCGGTCGTAGGCGAACACGATGCCACCCACCCGCTTTCCCTGGCTGGCTCGCAGTCGCTGGCCGCTGACCACGCGGGAAGCAAGCTTCACGGATTCCTCGCGGGCACCGTGTTGGTCGATGATCGCGGTGATGATGCCGCCGAGGTCGTCGAACCGCAGTCGGCCTCGCTGGCAGGTGACGATCTCGACTCCGGCCTCCCGCAGCAGACGCCAGTGCACCACGACGTCGAAGATGTCTTCGCGGGAAAATCGGCTCTGCTCGTAAAGGAGAATGGCTTCGAATCGACGGCGTTCGGCGTCGCGAAGCAGCTGCTGGAACTCGGGTCGGTTCGCCGACTCGGTGCCGGTTAGACCGTGGTCCTCGTACCACTTGATGATGTGGTAGCCTTCGTGGTCGGCCAGTTGCTGAATCTCTCGTCGTTGCCGCTGTGGACTATGCTCCTGGCGGTCGGTACTCATGCGGATGTAGCCGACGGCTGGTATCTTTCCGCTCTTGGTCATGGTTTCTCCTTTGGTATCGGGGTTCTCTTGCGTGGCGACCACCGCCCGCCAGGACACACTTACCTCGCGGACGTCGCAGGCATCCAGAAGGCGTCGCGGTCGTCGCGACGTGTGGCCCGCACGGGCCTCGCGGGGCAGGTTGGACGAACCGTCCCGCCGTAGAAAGAGGCCGCGTCGTGCGGCCTCGTGGGCGACGTGGCGGGGTTCCTGGCTACCGCGTCTACTTCCTCGCCGCCAGGGCGAATTGGCCTCGCTCGACCTTGACGAACCGGGCGTCTTTTCCCTTGGCGTTGATCTCCCGCAGGATCGAGGCGTAGAGCGTCGCTTCCGGCGTCTTGCCGCCTGGGCTCGTCCACAGTCCCTGCTGGCTCATCGCTTCGACCAGAGCCTTGCAGTTCATCGGTTCGCCCGCCTTGGCCAGGACAGCGACCGCCGCCGCCATCTGGCTGAGCTTCTTGGCGTCCGTCTTCGATTCCTTGGCGGCGGGCTTGGCCACAGTCGCGTTCTTAACGGCGGGCTTGGCCTTCAGGGCCTTGGCGGGCTTCTTGGCGGCACGGGCGGTCTTGGTAGTCTTCACGGCCTTGGTCTTGCTCGTCATCGTCTCGTCTCCTCTTGGAAATGGAATGGCTGCCATCATCAGGCTCGGCGAACCACCGCCGAGCGACCCGCGTTGGCGGGTTTCGGCGTCACTTCTC
>CAIPEB010000414.1 GCA_903863885.1 uncultured Planctomycetaceae bacterium
AGCCAGGAACCCCGCCACGTCGCCCACGAGGCCGCACGACGCGGCCTCTTTCTACGGTGGGACGGTTCGTCCGACTTGCCCCGCAACGCGAACGTGGGTCACACGTCGCGACGTCGGCGACGCCTGCTGGATGCCTGCGACGCCCGCGAGGTAAGTGTGTGGTGCGAGCGGTGGTCGCTACGCCGAACGAATCTGAATTACGAAGGGAGAAACGATGATCAAGAACGGAAAGAAGCTCGCCTGCGGCTATGTCCGCATGTCGTCGGGCAAACAGGAGTCGAGTCCCGCACAGCAACGCCGAGAGATCACCGCGTTGGCTGCGAAGAAAGGCTACCAGATCGTCGCTTGGTATGCCGACGAAGGCATCTCTGGCGACGAGATCGAGAAACGGCCGGAGTTCTGCCGGATGCTCGCCGACGCTCGCGACGGCAGATTTCAGGTCATTCTCTGCTGGGACCAAGACCGTTTCGGTCGGTTCGACAGCCTGCGGGCGGGCTACGTCATCGAGCCGCTGCGAATGGCTGGCGTTCAGCTGGTCACCGTCACGCAAGGGGAAATTGACTGGACCGACTTCGCGGGCCGCATGATCTACGCCATCCAGCAGGAAGGCAAGAACCAGTTTCTGGTCAGCCTGTCCAACAACGTCATGCGGGGGTTGCTGCAATCGGCTCGCGAGGGGCACGGCGTGAAGGTCCCGCCAATCGGCTACGACCGCGTGTTCTACGATGATTCGGGCAAGATCGTGCACCGTGCAGCGGCGACCGAACGGTTCGCCAAACCTCGTGGGTGGAAGTCGAAGCTGGATATTTCCACCAATACCCAGGAGGTCGAGGCGGTGCGGTGGGTGTTTCGGGAATACGCAGAGACGAGTGCCGACACGTATTCGATTGCCGCTGAACTCGACAGGATGGGTGTCCGGCCCAGGTACGCACGAAGTTGGTCTACGGCGACCGTACGGGCGATGCTTTCGAACGTCGTTTACATCGGGACATGGGTCTTCGGGAAGCTCCAGACCGGTCGATTCAATTGGGTCGGCAATGGCGGAGTCGGCGGAAACGGTCCCATCGTCGTCGAGAACAACCATCCGGCGATCATCGATGTGCGAACGTTCGAACGCGTCCAGCAGAAAATGAAAGGGCGAGCGCGCCCGTGGGGGAGGCAACGACGGTCCAACTACCATCTGTCGGGTCTCCTCTATTGCGGTAACACCGGAGTGACGATGAGCGGACGTCAGTCGACTGTTGGGAACCGGCGGCAGTACTACTGCACGCGAGTCGAGCACGACTGTGCGACCGAGTTTTACAGCATCCGCAAAGAGTGCCTGGAGGAATTCGTCATTTCCCAGATTGTGAAACTGCTATCCGCACCGGACGTCGAACAACGGCTCCGCGAAGCCGTCATGCGGCGACTTCGGTCAGGACGTAAGACGCAGGAGGCCCAGCGGTCACTCAAGCAGCAGATTGCGGCCTTGGATCGCAAGATCGCCAAGGGATCGGAGCGACTGCTGCTGTTGGACGGCGAGGACTTGACGGACGCCTCGGCAGCTCTGGCGGAGTGGCGTAAGAAACGGCGGACGCTGGCGGAACGGCTGGAAACGGCTGGCATCTCCCCGAACTCGCCACCAGAACGCGAGACGGCCCGCGTGTTGGCCGAACTGGCCGATCTGCGGGAAACGTTCCAACTCGCCGACACGACGCGCCTGCGGGCCGCACTGCGTACCGTGTTGCGGGATATCACGTTGTATTGGGCACCCGGCGGGCCCCGCAAATGGCAGTTCGTACGAGGCGTCATCCGCTTCGGTGAAAACTTGTTGTTTAGCGACAACTCTCCGAAGAGTCGTTCACCAATCAGGCCAAGACGTACGGCAAGATGTTCTCCATCACGCGTACGGACCTGATCAATGACGACCTCGGTGCGCTGACCGGCGTGCCGTCGCAGTTGGGACGCGGTGCAGCCTTGAAACTGAACGACGTCTTCTGGCGGACGTTCATGGACAATGCGTCCTTCTTCTCCGTGGCCAACAAGAACTATGCCGCCGGCGCCGACACGGCGCTGAACATCGACGGGCTGACCAAGGCCGAGCAGATGTTTTTGGATCAGACAGGGCCCGACGGTTACCCGCTGGCCATCGTGCCGGAAATCCTGCTGGTGCCCAATGCGCTCTACGCGGTGGCCCAGCAGTTGATGAACGCCACGGAGATCCGGGAGGACGGGAACACCACGGCCAAGAAGTATCCGACGAACAACCCGCATGCGGGCAAGTTCCGGGTGCAGCGGACGAGTTATCTGTCCAACACGCTGCTGAGCGGCAACTCCACCAAGGCCTGGTACCTACTGGCCGATCCGGCCAACCTGCCGACCATCGAGGTCGCGTTCCTCAACGGTGTGGAAAGCCCGATGGTGGAATCGGCGGAAGCCGATTTCCGCAACCTGGGTGTCCAGTTCCGCGGCGTGTTTGACTATGGCGTCGCCCGCTTCGACTTCCGCGGTGGCGCGAAGATGCGCGGCGAAGCGTGACCTTCTTGGACTCGGTGAAGCACTTCCCCTCACCCAAATTGGAGTGGAACGAGAATGGTCGTAGCAGAGGCAGTGGGCGCAGCCGAGGAGTGGCGGACCATTTCTGGAGCGGAAGGCTTCTACAGCGTTAGCAATCTCGGACGAGTGCGAAGTGAGCCCGTGCCGGGCAAGACGGTTGGCAGGAAGCGGGGTCGGATCTTAACTCCCTCGTTGGATACGAAGGGCTACGCGATCTTCAAGCTTTGCGTCCCCGGCCAACGGTGCGACCGGCACGCTGACGCTCACTGAAGGTGTGACGGGAGTCGTGGCTGCGACCACCACGGTGGCAACTCCCACGTTGTCGCTATCGGTAACCAGCGGAGTGGCCAACGGAACGCAGGCGGAAACGCTCACGAGCACCAACACGCTCTGGACCGGCGAGACCGCTGCGAGTCTGTTCACTGTCTCGGGTGGAACCGGCGCCAGTATTGGCTCGATCTCCGTATCTACCGACACGAGCGCGGCGGCTACGCTGACCAAGGGGAACGCCGCCGGGACGTTGACGATCACCGATGCCTCGACGGGCGCCACGGCCACGTTCACCGTGACTGCTGCACCGCCTGCATCGGCGGTCATTACCGAGCAGAACCTGCCATCGAACCACAATGGCAACATTTCGGTTCACGCTGTTGGCACCAACACGGCCTGGACCGCATCGACAACGTGGACGCCCTCGGGTGTGTCAGGCTGGTCGGTCGCATCCAAGTCCTACGTCAGTCCGACCAGCTACACGATTGTCCTCACGCCTCCCGCAGCGGCTACACCTCCGAGCGGTGCGACGGGCACGCTGACGTTGACCGAGGGCGTGACGGGAAGTGTGGCGGCGACGATCAGTATCGGCACGCCAGCTCTTTCGCTGTCACCGGCAAGCGGCGGGGCGAGCGGCACGCAGTCCGAGACACTGACCGGAACGAACACGCTCTGGAGCAGCGAAACGGCCGCGGGCCTGTTCACATTGTCTGGCGGATCCGGAGCGAGCATCGGAACCATCTCGGTCGGGAGCAATACCAGTGCGACCGCCGTGTTGACCAAGGGCAGCGCAGCGGGCACGCTGACGATCACCGACGCATCAACGGGCGCGACGGCGACGTTCACGGTCTCTGCCGTGCCGTTAACCGGCGTCGTTGTGTTCCTGGGAAACAGCACGACCTACGGAGCGGGCATTCCGTTTGGATCGCCGACGTACCCCGACACCGTCATGGCAGCGCTCAACGCGGCCAATGCAGGCCGAGCTGGTTACGTCGTTGCCGAAGGCGGCGCGACAATAGCGCGGATGCAATCGATCTTTTTCGACTCCGCCGGCGGGACGCAGAACTCGCATTACTCAGCAGGAAACGACAACGTCGTTGTGATTCTTGGAGGCGGCAGCGATCTGCCGACGCACACGGGCGCGGAAACGTGGTCGTACATGCAGACGTTCGTCGCGGCGGCCAAGGCGGCGGGATGGCGTGTGGTCATCGCCTCGGCAGCGGTTAACCCCGGTGACACCTACGAGACGAACCGCAAAGCGTATCACGCCCTGGTGGATGCGAACTGGTACGGTTTCGCGGACGCTTTCGCACCGTGGCATACCGATCCGCGAGTCGGGCCGGGAGCAACCGGCGCCAACACCACGTACTATCAGGACTACAACCACCCCACGTCCGCTGGCGCGGCGATTTATGCGGAGTATGTCCTGCTGGCACTGGAGGCATTGGGAGTTTACACGCCTGTCGCCTCCGTGGATCTCTCCACTTATGTCTTGAAATCGAATGTCGTGTCGGCGTCCTATGTGGTTGCCGGTCATGATAACTACGTTGGTGGTTCCGCTGGGACGTACCCGACAACAGCCACCTCGCAAGCCGCGCAGTTGGCGACCGACACTGCGGCAGTAAATGCCGTCAAGGCCAAGCTGCAGAATGACACGACCGTCTTGAGCGTCACGGGAACCTTTGACCTGTCCACCTACACGCTGAAGTCGAACGTGGTCTCGGCGGCTTACGTGGTGACGGGCAACAGCAACTATGTCGGCGGGTCGGCCGGTACTTACCCCACCACCGCCACGAGTCAGGCAGCGCAATTCGCGACCGACCAGGCTGCAGTCACCGCCGTCAAATCGACCATCTCCAGTGCCACGACGGTCCTGGGCGTGACGGGAACACTGGACTTGTCGCAGTACGTCCTGAAAACCGACGTGGTGGCGGCAGCCAATGTCGTGACCG
>CAIPEB010000415.1 GCA_903863885.1 uncultured Planctomycetaceae bacterium
CGCGTCTCGGAGAGACGCGGCTACGTGGACATACATGAAAAGCTTTGGAAACATCTCATGGTCGCAACGAACAACTTTCGCCGAACACGCATGAGTACTTCACGCACACTATCGGCCGTCCTGCTGGGATTCAGCTGCCTGACAGCGATCGCGGCGGATGCTCCGGCCGAAAAGACCTATACCAACCCGATCATCGATCGGATCGGGCCCGCCGACCCGCACGTGATTCACTATCAGGGAAAATACTATCTCTATCCCACGCTCGACGGCCGCGGATACGACGTTTTCGTATCGGACGATCTGGTGCACTGGGAGGAAAAAGGTAAAGCGTTTCGCGATCCGCGGGGCGGCGTGTGGGCACCGGATGTCTTCCACAACAAGCGGGGCGACGGCAAGCTGTACCTCTATTACACCGATAACGCGCCTCGCACCGAAAAAGGCGGGAAACAGATTGGTGTGGCAGTTGCCGAATCTCCGCTCGGTCCTTTCGAAGACAAAGGAGTTCTTGCATCCGAATCGATCGACGCACACATGTTCCAGGACGACGACGGGAAGTTCTATCTCTACTACGTCCATCTGGCGGGCGGATTCAAGATCATGGTCCAGCCCATGGAGAACCCGCTGACCAAGCAGGGCGAACCCCAAATGGTCATTCATCCCACGGAACCCTGGGAAAAGGTCAGCGGCGAGGTCACGGAAGGACCCTTCATGCTGAAGCGCGAGGGCACGTACTACCTGATGTATTCGGGCACAGGTGCTGACTCGCCGAACTACGGAATCGGCTACGCCACTTCCAAGTCGCCGATGGGACCGTTCACAAAACACTCGGGCAATCCCATTGCGCACCGCGGCGGCGACGTGCTCGGACCGGGACACCATTGCGTTATCGATGGCCCCGACGGACGACTCTGGATGGTCTATCACCAGAAAGCGAGTACGCGCAGAGGCTGGGACCGATTCCTGGCCATCGATCCGCTGCGGTTCGACGACCAGGGAGTCATTCACGTCAAAACCACGCGAGGAACCCGCGAAGCCGCGCCCTGATTACGACGATCGACCGACTTCAGCTGATTTCAGGCAATTCAAAGCCTTTGCGCCGCGGGCGCGACTTCAGCTTCTCCGCTTCATCGTCGCCGATGAATTTCTCGTGCTCCGGATCCCACTGCAACTTCCGCCCCAACTCGCGGCAGATGTTGATCAAGTGGCAGATCGTCGTCGATCGATGGCCAATCGACATCGGCGCTGCGGTCGTCTTGCGGGTCCGCATGCACGAGACCCAATCGCGAATATGGTCGTTTGACACACTGGCGTATTCGTTCTTGTCGGCCGCCGGCGGTGCGTCTTGAATCAGCGACGGAGGATTGCTCGCCAGGCGGTTGCGATTGATCTCGATCTTGCCTTTATCGCCGATGAAGATCCCGCCCATCTTCGGACCCTTGTCCTCGGGCAAATCGAGCTTCAACAGCGTCCCCGACGCATATCGCAGCGTCACTCGCCCGTCGGGAGTCGTCTCTTCCGGCCAGATCTCCACGGGTCCCGTATGGTCGGTGCCGAGCGCCCGCTGGATCTGGTCAAACGCATGGACCCAGCCCGTGACATACCATCCACAGTATTCGCGAAAACGGGCCCATTTGCCCAGGCTCGGATGCAGTTCCGTGCTGAACGGCGTTGGCTCGGTCTGGTTGCACCACAAATCCCAGTTCATCCCCTGCGGCACAGGACTCGATGGCAACTGCGGACGCGGACGCGGCCCGGGGAAGTTCGGGCAAAGCACCGTGTTTACTTTGCCGATCGCGCCGTTGCGAACCAGGTCGCTGCCGAAATTGTTGATCGGCACTGACCGCTGCTGAGTCCCGACCTGGCAGATCCGCCCCAGCTTCTGCTCGGCGCGAACCAGATGCTGCCCTTCCTCGATCGTCAGCGTCAGCGGCTTCTCTGCGTACACATCCATCCCTGCCTGCATGGCGTGAAGGCAAATCAGCGTTCGTGCGTGAGTGGGCGTCGCCACGAACACGGCATCGAGCTTTTCGTCCGAGAGCATCTTGCGATAGTCCTGATACCTCGCGATCTTCTCCGCCACGACCTGATTCTCGGCCTTTCCAACCGCTGCGAGAAATGCATCGATCTGGTTAAGATCGCAGTCGGCAACGGCCACGAGCTTGAGGTCGTTCGGGCACTCGATGACCAGATCGCGAGCACGATAGCCGGCACCGATCAGGCCCACATTGATCCGGCCGTTTGCGCCGGGCCTGCCTTCGGACCCCAGCGCAGCAGCGGGAATTATGGACGGAACGGCAAGCGTTGTCGCAGCCGCCCGGAGAAACGCGCGGCGTCCGATCCGTTCCAACTCCTTGCGCGGCATTCGCGTCGCGTTGGAAGCACGCGACGCGTTTCCGTTACGAATGCGTTTTGCCATTCGACTTCTCCTGTTGCGAAAGTACCAAAGGCCGCGCACGGCTCTGAAGGCGCAGCGCATCATTCTTGACGGACAGTTTACCCGAGACATCGCTCGTTCACATGGAGAGACACCTCTTCCGACGGCCTGTCCGACATTCCAAGCCTCTCACGGAGACACGGAGATCGCAGAGACGAGGGGCGCGATGAACGTTGCCGCGCGCGATCCGGCAAGTTAGTCTGATCAACAATCGAGCACCGCGGATCGGCTTGCCAAAAGGATCAGCTTATGAAGCGATTGATGACCGCCGTTTTCGTCTTCGTTGCAGCCGTATCGATCGAGTTCAATCAAGGGATCAGCCGAGCAGAGGAACCGTATCATCTCAAGGTGGTTCCCGTCGGACCGCAGAATCCCCGCAACAGCGAGGCGGCCATCGTACCCTTGAAAGACCATTCCCTGCTGCTCGCCTGGACCGAGTTCTACGCGGGCAACGGAGCCGATCATGGTCCGGCGCGGATTTCGGCCAAGATCTCCACCGACGGCGGAAAGACGTGGGGCGAAAAGCGGACGCTGATCGAAAACGACGGCGGCTGCAACGTGATGGAAGTGAATTTCCTTCGGCTGAAGAACGAAGACCTCGCGATCTGGTACTGCCAGAAGAACAGCGAAAACGCCGACTGCCGAGTCATGATGCGAACATCCGGCGACGATGGAAAGACATGGAGCGCGGCACGCCAGCTCAGCCTCGATGCGCACTACACGGGCCTCACGAATGGCCGCGGCATCCGTCTCAAGACGGGGCGACTGCTCATCGAGGCGTGGGAAGACGGCTACAGCTACTGTTACTTCTCCGATGACGAAGGGAATACGTGGCACGAAAGTCAGCGGGTCAAGCCGGGCGACGGCAGTTGGGAACCCGCATGTATCGAACTCAAGGACGGCCGAGTCATGATGCTCATGCGCACGGGCCTGGGCGGACAATACAAGAGTTACTCAGCCGACGGCGGTGCAACCTGGACGGCGCCGGTCGCAACCCCTCTCACCGGCACAGCTGCTCCCGTGTCGATTTCCCGAGTTCCGAGCACAGGCGATCTGCTTGCCATTTGGAATAACAACCTCGGAAAAGACCTGCCCGGCAACGTCGGACGCACTCCGCTGACTTCGGCGATCTCCAGGGATGAGGGCCAGACTTGGGAACATCTGCGGAACCTTGAAGAGGGCCAGAACGATGCGTGGGCCTACCCCGCTGTGACGTGGATCGATGACCGCGCCCTGGTGACCTACTTCAATTACGCCGGCGGGCATTCACTGCAACTCAAGATACTGCCCTCCTCGTGGTTCTACGGCAAGTGAGGCTGCGCAACCCAGAGCTTCAGCCGGCCGCGCGCACGGTGATGCCCGCCTGTTCCAATGCGGCTCGAAGTTCGCGTGCGGATTCCACTGCGTACGGAGCGTCTCCGTGGATGCAGACGGTATCGGCCCGCAGCCGGATATCCCGTCCGTCTCGCGCGCACACCTGACCTTCCCTGATCATCCGTATGACCCGCTGAACCGCCTGACGCGGATCGGTGATGAGCGAGTCGGGATGATTGCGCGGAGTGAGTGACCCGTCCGGCTCGTAAGCCCGATCGGCGAATACCTCGCTTACCGTTTGCAGATCGACCGCCTGGCCGGCACGCAACAACTCGCTTCCGGAAAGGCCCAGCAACATAAGTTTCGGATCCACTTTCGACACGGCCGCTGCGATCGCCCGGGCAAGCTCCGGATTGACCGCAGCCATGTTATAAAGCGCCCCGTGCGGTTTGACGTGCCGCAATTCGCCGCCTTCGGTCCTGGCAAACGCCTGCAACGCGCCGACCTGATACACCACCAGATCGTATGCCTCTTGCGGAGTGAGCTTCATCTCGCGACGGCCAAACCCCGACAGATCGTTCAATCCGGGATGCGCTCCGATGGCGACGCCTTTGTCCAGCGCAAGGCGCACGGTCTTGCGCATTGTGGCAGGATCACCCGCGTGAAAGCCGCACGCGATGTTGGCCGACGTCACGTACGACAACAGTTCTTCGTCATGTCCGAGTCGATAGACGCCGAAGCCCTCTCCCATGTCGCAGTTCAGATCGACTTTCAACATGCTGTGCTCTCCCGCAGACGCATGCCGCACTTGAATCTCTGAATGTCATCTTCGCGCAATCGATACAGATTCTGGGCTTCTTCCACAGAGATCTCCTTGAACCGGAGAATGTCTCCCGGCTTCGTCTGTGCAAGTACCGGCAGATCGACCGTGGCGACTTGTGCAATCTTGGCGTAACCGCCGATCGTCGCGCGATCGGCCATCAGAATGATGGGGTTGCCGTCGGCCGGAACTTGAACCGTCCCCGCTGCCACTGCTTCGGAAATCAACTCCCTCGGCTCGACCGGCGTCAATCGCGGCCCCGTGAGACGGTAACCCATGCGATCCGAACTGGCGGTCACCTCGAACTCCGCCGAGAAAAACTGCGAACAACTCTCCTCCGTGAACCAGGCAACCTGCCGACCCTGCATCGCGCGGATCAACGGGCGGCTTCCATATTCCGGCAACAAATCCGGCGAGACAGACCAGGGCAACGCAACGAAAGGCCTTCCCTCCGGCAGACGCGGCCAATTCCGATTCGCGGCATCAGCCCGCGTCGTGCCGCCGCGAAATCTCAATACGTCGCCCGCCCGCAGCGAGCGGCCCCCAAAACCGCCGATCCCGGCGCGCAGGTACGTGCTCCGGCTGCCCAGCACGCAGGGCACATCCAGACCACCGGCCACGGACAGATATGCGCGGCATCCCCGCCGCGACTCGCCGAACTGCACCGTGCTGCCGCGCCGCACGCGCACTGGCCGCCATTCAGGAACGGGACGCTCGTCGATTTGCGGAGAAAGATCGCCGCCGCACAGCGCGATCGTCGCATCCTCCTCGAACAACAAACTCGCGCCGCTCATCGTTATCTCGAGTGCAGCATCCCCTTCCTCGTTGCCCAGCAGCAGATTCGCAATCCGCAGCGCAAATGGATCCATCGCTCCGCCGACGGAGATGCCGAACTTCTGATATCCCGCGCGGCCGAGATCCTGGATCGACGTCAGCGTGCCCGGACGAACCACGCGGATGCTCATCGGTCCGCCTCCCGCCAGGCATCGAACTGCTCGCGGTCAATGAGCCGAAATCGCACGACATCGCCGACTCGCAACAGGCTGGGCGGATTCTCTGCAGGTCGAAACAAAGCCAGCGGCGTCCGGCCGATGATCTGCCAGCCTCCCGGCGTTTCGATCGGGTAAACTCCGGTCTGCAGACCCGCGATGCCAACGGATCCTGCAGGTACCCGCAGTCGCGGCGAAGGGCGTCGGGGCGTCTCGATCCGCTGCGACATGCCGCCCAGATACGGAAAGCCCGGCGCAAACCCGATCATGTACGTCCGGTACTCGCCGCTCGCGTGGATCTCGACCACTTCCTCGGGGCTGAGGCGACAATGCTCCGCGACGAACTTGAGATCAGGGCCGAATTCTCCGCCATAACAAACCGGAATCTCAACCGGACGATACGGCATTTCCGAACTGACATCCAACGTCGACACGATTCTCTCGAGCGCGGCGCGGATTTCTTCAAAAGAAGTCCGCATGGGGTCATAGAACAAGGTCAGCGTGGTGAACGCCGACGTGCATTCGACGGTTCCCTGAGGTGGGTGTTCCTCAAGCACTTCGGCAAGAGATCGCACAGCAAGATGCGTTTCGAAATCGATCCGGTCGCCCAATTGCACAACGACCGCCGCATCGCCGAGCGGGGTCACTTCTGCTTTCGTGTTTCTTTGCGGCGCGGCATCGTCGTGCATGATTCGGCTGTGACGATTTGCACAATGCGGGAAACCAGGGCCCTGACAACGACCGCTCAGTGTACACCATGGCACAACGAAAGACGCTGGGTTCGCAGGAACTCCAACAACCCGCCAGAATCCAGGCTCGCCCCCATTACCTGCGCGGCGTCATGATGCTTTCAGGCTTGCTTTGGACCACTTTGCAGGCCCCCCTCACTCAACTTTGGCTGGCATTCCCGTTATATCCAGTTTGAATCCACACGCCGCGAGATCACGCGTCTTCCGATTTTTTCTATAGCGACTGCAATAAGTCTCACGCGGATTCGTTTATAGGACGGCGGATCACGCCGACTCGGCTGCGCGAGACAACCGTGCAGATCCGAGGTGCGAAACAAACGTTCGCTCACTGCCGCAGTGCATGAGCGACCCGGACCATTCGTGGCGATGTCGCATTTGTGCGTGAGTCCATTCCTATTGCGAGTTTGATCGCAACTTGCGGGCAGACCGAATATGAAGGTCCTGTTGCGGGTTAGATCGTGCGTCGTGCGATCATGCCGAGAATTTGGCAAGCCGAGAGCACGATGAATTAGAGTCAAATCGAAATGAACGCGTCCGAACAGTCCGGTGCCAACTGCGCGTCGGACCCGGTGGATACTCAGACTCTGCCGCGCCGGCGTCGAGCCTGGCGATTAGGGAGCGTGGCACCGTGGCCTGAACTGGTTCTGCTGGCGTTCTTCAGCCTTTATCTTGTTCGGCGGGTCAACACGCAGCTGGTGTTCTGGAACCAGAACGACCTGTTTCTCTGGAATCGCCGCTTTGTGAGCGGTTTCTGTGTCTCAGCGGGTCAGCCGTGCGAGTGGTTGGGCAAACTGCTCCTGCAGACGTGCCACTACGATTGGTGCGGCGCCGTGGCGATCGCTGCAGTGGCTTGCATGGCACTTCTCGCGATGCGGGCAATCTCGCTGCGAATCGCGCCGATCGGTGCAGTGCGCGTCGCATGGGCTGCAAGCGCCCTCATGCTCGTTGTGCTTCACAGTCAGTACGACTACGACTTGGCCTGCACAGTGAGTTTATCGCTGGCACTGATGGCAACCTGGATTTACCTCAGCGCATCGAATCGCAACCGGTGGATCCGCTGGGTTGCATTTGTCGTGGCTGCCGTGGTGCTGTATTACTTGGCTGGCGCCGCTCTATGGACGTTTGTCGCCTGCTGTGTGATTGCAGAAGGGATGGCGGCGCGACAGCGCGGATTCGCTCTGTGTCTGCTTGTCTCCGCGGGCGGTATCGTGGTTGGGATCAACATCGGCCTGTCCTTCCTGAACCAGTCTTTCTGGCATCTGGACCTGCCCGAGAAGTCCTACCTGATCACCAGTGCCTGGGATGCGTGGCTGCCGCTGGTCGTATTCGCGTGGTATCCGGCGTGCGTGTTTGCGATGGTTGCCTTCAGCCGCCGCGCTCAGTCTCTCGAGAACCGTTCGTCCGAATCGGAAAAGAACGCCATCGAGTCTCCGGCTCCGCGCAAACCGGTTCCGACGTTTTTTTCCGACGATGCTTCCGATTGGGGAGATTCCGAAGATCCCGAGGATAGGAGCGACTCGCCCCGCAGGACTACGCGATTTCTGCAGAGCGCAGCCCCTGTCGCCAAATGGAGTGTTCTGGCAGTTGCGGCGGCAGGAATGCTGTGGATGTCTCCGTCGCGAGTCGTCCAGAAGATTCTGGAAGTCGATCTCGCGGCGAACGACCATCGGTGGCAAACCGTGCTGGACGCGGCGCGAGGAGTGCCTCGCGCACTCAATGCGGACTATACGAATCACGACGTTAACCAGGCTCTTTATCACCTGGGACGACTGCCTGAGGAGATGTTCCAGTATCCGCAGCAACGGCTGATTTGCGATCATGGCTTCGGTGCCCGCGGCCGGATGTTCTCGCGAAAAGCGTTCGATGTGCTCCTGGAACTGGGGCGGGTGAACGAAGCGGAGATCATTGCGCACAACGACTTCGAGAAGCACCCTTCGGCCATTTTCCTGTTGCGGATCGCCGAGACCAAAATCATCAAAGGCCAGTACGATGCGGCCCGCATGTATCTGAGAGCTCTCCGAGATGATGCGTGCTACGGCAACCGTGCCGACATTTATCTGCATCGCGCCGATAAGAACCGCAGTCTGCTCGATCTGGATCTTGCGCAGATCCGGGCACGCATGATCACCGCGGACGATGCGGTGCAGACCCAGCAAAAGCAGCCCGACGGTTCATGGGCCATCTCCACGGAAGGCACGCTGCTCAGCCTGCTGAAGCAGGATCCCCGCAATCGCATGGCGTTCGAGTACATGATGGCACACCACCTGCTGAATCGCGATCCGGCGGCTGCGGTCAAGGAGTTCCCCCGACTCAAGACGTTCGCCTATCCTCGCACCCCGCTGTCCTACGAACAGGCAGCGCTGCTGCACGCGGGCAACCAGCGTCAAAAGCCGCAGATGACATCGTTCGGTGTGATGATCAACGGTTGCCTGATCCGGCAGGAAACGGTGTCGCAGTTTATGAAACTCTACGAAATCGACAACAAATTCGACGGTTTTGCAAAGCCGGCGGCCCAGGTCGCGATCCAACGACTCGTCGGAAACTCGTACTTCGCCTACTTCTTCAAAGCTGAGAGCCAGGACCATGAATAGTCGCCGCAGAGCGTCCGCAATTATCGTTCTCGCGGTGTTACTGGCCGCGGCACCTCACGATGACGCGCACGCACTCGCGAGTTCGCCGGAGACCGCAGACTCCGTTACCCGACAACCCGGCATTCGTCCGGACTTCTCGAATACGGTCATTCCGCCCAACATTGCGCCGTTGAACTTCGCGGTCCAGGAACCGGGCACGGCGTATCGCGTTCGATTGCGAAGCGAAAAGGGAACGGGCATCGACATCCGATGCAATTCACCATCGGTCACGATTCCGCCTCGCCAGTGGCGGACGCTGCTGGAACAGAATCGCGGCGGCCGTCTTAGCATCGAAATCGAGGCGCGCCGGGAAGACGGAACATGGCGTCGATTTGCCCCGATCGAATCCGCAATTGCCCGGGAGAATATCGACAGTCATCTGGTTTATCGCCTGCTCGGCGCGGTGTTTGTGAACTGGAATCACATCGGTATCTATCAACGCGACCTGGAAACGTACGACGAGCGCCCGATCCTATGCAACACCTCCTTCGAGAACGGTTGTGTGAATTGCCATGCGTTTGCAAACGGTAATCCGGAGCTGTTTTCACTGCAGGTGCGGCCATCCAGCATGAAGCCGTTCGCCAGCGGTATGCTCGTCGTCCGTGAAGACAGTGCAGCGAGACTCTCGACGCAATCCAAGGCTCTACCGACGCCGCCCACGTACACTACCTGGCACCCCAGTGGACGCTGGGCGGCTGTCTCTTTGACCCGCTCCGAGCAATTCATGCACAGTGCCGGCGCGGAAACCCGCGAGGTTTACGATCGGTATTCGGACCTGGCGCTCATCGACACGATGACCGGCGAGATATCGTCGCCGAGCGTCATCGCCGATCCCGGGAAAATCGAGACGTTTCCGGCTTGGTCCGCCGACGGACGCTGTCTCTATTTCTGCACCGCTCCGATTCGCAAAGAGGCCCCATCGCTTCCGCCATTCGCCGGCAGCGAAACCGTGCGATACGACCTGATGCGAATCCCGTTCGATCCCGAGACGCTCGCGTGGGGCAAACTCGAAACGGTTCTGACCGCTGACCGGGCGGGAGGCAGCATCAGTGAACCGCGACCTTCGCCCGATGGACGTTTTCTCGTGTTTTGCAGGTCCGACCACGGCGCATTTCAAGTGCTCCAGTCCGATTGCGATCTCTATATCATGGACCTAACGCAAAAAGACGAGTTGCCTTTCAGGCCAATGGCCGCTGCCAACAGCCCGAGGACCGACTCCTGGCACTGCTGGTCCAGAAACTCCCGCTGGCTCGTCTTCAGCAGCAAGCGGGACAGCGGTCTGTTTGCAAGGCCGTACATTTCGTACATCGACCGCGAGGGACACGAAAGCAAGCCGTTCGTCGTCCCGCAGAAGGACCCGCTGTTCTACGACTCGTATCTCAAGACCTACAACGTGCCCGAGTTGGTGGAAGGCCCCGTGCGGGTGAGCCAACAGGAACTATCGCGGGCCATTCATGCGGCAGCCTCGCCCGAGTCTGTCGAAAACCATGCGGCAGATGCCGTCGCTCCCAACTGACTCGGACCGGTAAACGAGACCCGAGCCGTTCGCCGGTGGACTGCCAAGACGGGCACGTACCCACCCTTGACGGCTTTCGTCCCATCAACGTAGCGAGAGCACTGGCAAGAGAGCCGAATAGCAGCGTTTTGCAGCAAAGTTGCGTGTGAGTCAAAATGTTCCTGAAATACTGTGTTTACAGTCTAACAACAGTGCTCGTCGCCTCACTTATCGTGGTGAGAATGGCGCTGGATTACGACGCCGCGCCGAAGCGACCGGTGATCGGGGAAACAACTTCGCGCTGCACAAACGTCGATCACTCCATAACTGATCTGTACATCGGGGGCTTGTACCCAAATCGAGAACACTTCGCTCCTCAACAATCGTCTTGCAGTTGTAAACAGCTCCCACCCGGACCTCTCTTCATAATGCGAGAATCGGGTACAGGCAAAGAGTACGCCATTGGGTTTTGCGCAGGCCTGCATTCGTGTGGCATTTCCAAGGGCAAAGCCAGTTCAGAGGTTTCTAACGCCTCAGGAGGTGTGCTGTACGTCTATGTCAGGAGTCGGCGGGGAGCTTGGCGGTTGGATCATCGGACTTTTGCAGTATTTCAGTTCCTAGGCACAACCGGGACGCGGGTCGTTGCACGGGTGCCCGAAGGCGTGCTGCAAGGTCTCACGAAAACGCTGCCGAAATGTTGCGGCGGAGGGAACGATCCCGGTCGCATTCTGGCAATCCTCGATGACCTATATGAAGTGCGACGATCAAATTCCCCCGCAGCACACGAGTTGCATCGGCGCCTGGTCGTTGCAGCCCTGCAGGATCTGACGACAGCCATCGCACGAGACTGGAACAAGCAGGGCGTGTGGACTGACCAAGCGTCATATTCGAGCCCAGCTGACGGATTGCCAGACGTCCCGCCCTCTGCTCCGATACCTCTCCAACATCACGTTACGCAGAAGAGCCCAAATTCAGAAGCCGCCCCCGAAGCCGCCCATTCCTCCCATGCCCCCGCCCATGCCGGTGACTTCGGATGATCTAGGGTCACCCAACTCGACGCGTCGAATCACCTCTTCGATCGCCTTGTGGGCGGAACGTGTCTGGCGGATGATCAACACGGCCCTTTCGGTAACGATCGACGCGGTCGGCTTTTTTGTATCCGCAGCGGCATCCGCCGTCGCGCCGGCGCTCGACAGATCGGGCGTGGACGAGACGAGGAAAATCTCTCCAACTGCCTGCGGATTCGTGCTGCTTTTCCAGGACTCGGAAGATACCAGTTTCGGCAGTTGTACCAGGAGATCCTCCGCCACCCTCGCGTGGAGGCGGTAGTAAACCGTAGTCACCTCTTTCGAGTCATCCGTCAATGGCTTTCGTGGTCGAGCAGACCGCAGCGCTGTGCGATACGTCTCGAGCAACTCGAGAATCCGCATCTGAACGCGTTCCTGATGGGTAATTACCAGCGTACCCGGGTTGGCCGCTTCGATTGTCCCGGGTCCGCCGACAGAATCCCATGAATCGGGTTCAGCCTGCGATGTTAAGGCTTCAATGAGTGCATCCGATTCGGCGCCGTCACGGCAGAGATCCCGCACGTCGTAAACCGCGATCTTATTCGCCTCGCTATCCTGTTCGGGGCTGGTAATCCACAGGATGCCGTCTCGCAGAATCCACGTGAGCTTCAGATTCAGCATGATCGCCTGCAGCACGGTCTCGAGTTTCCGATCCGCCAGCTTAAGCGTGATCGGCTCACGTTCGCGGACTCCCGCGGCGCGCACCGCCTGCAGATCCAGTCGCACATCGACTTTGGCGATCTCGGCCAGCTCCTTGACCGCCGCCTCGAGAGGCACGTCGACGAAATTGACGCTGACATTCTGCTTCAGTTTCTCGCGCAGCGCCAAATGCTGAACCGGATCGTACACAAACGTCTGGCGAGCGTGGCGGCGCAGTGCGGCGAGCAGCGCGTTCACCTCGAAATGAATCCGCTGGTTCTGACGCACGAATAACACGTCACCCAGCGAACTCACAACCCCCTCTCCGCCGACCGATTGCCAGCTTTCCGGGGAGACAGTGCCGGTGATCAGTTCTTCGAGTCGGTCTAGCTTGTATCCGGCGTCGAGCAGATCGCCCACATTGTAGGTCAGAGTATTGGCATGCGACTCGGCGGAATCCCTCGACGTGATGTGCAGTATGTCGTCTTCGAAGTACCACGCCATTCCGTTAAGACTCAGTCGATTGAGCAACAGGTAAATCGGCGCATCGTCCAGATGATCCGAAATCCGATCAGCTGCCGAGACGTTGATTTCCCCCAGACCGCTCTTGTCGAGCAGCACGACCAGACCGTGTTTTTCCTGGAGCCATTCGACAACCTCGCGCAACGACGAGTCCGAAAAATCACAAGTCGCCTTTGCCGCGAGCTTGGCAGGGACAATCGTCGCGGGATCAATACACTTCGGCTCGTCCGCGATCTCGGGCACCTTCACCGCTTCGGCCGCCGGCGGCGTTGCCGGCGCCGGCAAAGGGGCCGTTTCCGCCCCGAATGCTGCAAAAGGACTGCAAAGCAACAGCTCAAGAGCCAACGACGCAGGAACACTCAATCTGCACATGACGAACTCCTTGACCGGAGGACCCGTTGCCCCGCTGGCCCGCCTTGCGATGCGAGAGCCGGAACATGCCGGATCTTTCTTCGCACCCTTCAAACTCGATTCTAAACAGCGGAAGGGGCGCACTCAAACCAGCAGCTCCTCGATTCACGGATCGGCTCGGCACCAACGGCTGCCTGCGGACTTTCACCCGCGCGCCTTGGGTTGTACTCGAGGTTCCTGTCCGGTCGAATACTGGACGAATCGAGGCAAAACGCGGGACGACTGCTCCGCGATCCCTCGACCTGCGTGGACCTTACAACGACTGAGAGGAGCGAATATGGCTGGTACCGAGATCACACCTTACCTGTTCTTTTCGGGGCGATGCGAAGAAGCGATCGAGTTCTACCGCAAAGGACTCGGCGCCGAGGTCGAATTCCTCATGTATCACAAGCAGAGCCCCACTCCGCACGCGGTTCCGCTCCAACCGGGTTTTGAAGACAAAGTCATGCACGTGTCCTTGCGCATCGGAGGCGCGCTGCTCATGGCGTCGGATGGCTGTGACGACAAGTCGCATTTCGACGGGTTCCGGATCGGACTCTCCTTGCCCACCATCGCCGACGCTCACCGTGCCTTCGACGCGCTGGCCGACGGGGGGACGATCCAGATGCCGCTGGCCGAGACATTCCATTCGCCCTGCTTCGGCATGGTCACCGACCGCTTCGGCGTCGGCTGGATGATTTCTGGCGAGAATAAGCAATAGCCGGTGGCCGGTAGCCGGTGATGGTATTCGCCGGCGCACAATATATTTCTTGTCCGTGTTGATCCGTGCCCATCTGTGGCCTCCTCTGCCTGAGCGAACGTGAAATGAGAACTCTGACTTATCTCCTCGCCGTCGCGTGTATCGTGAGCGTCTCAACAGCGAATGCGGCCTCACCGGATCCGACATCACCGTTCACACCCGACGAGCACACGCTGCTGCTGTACCATTTCGATGAAGGCCAGGGCGCGGTCGCCAAGGACTCCAGCGGGCACGGTTACGACGGCGAAGTCCGCGGAGCCCAATGGGTGGAAGGGCGATTCGGCAAGGCGCTGCGTTTCGACGGCGAGGATGACTGCGTTTTTCGCAAGACGACCGAGGCGCTGAAGGGCTGGAAACAACTTACGGTCGAATGCTGGTTCAGGCAGGACAATCCGCAGGGAAGACAGTTCCTCGTCGGACACGATGTCAATTTCCATTTCGATCTCGGCGATGGAGCGAGCACTTCGCTCTCGCTCTACAACCAGGGCGGAAGCGTTCCGAACGCGGAAGGTCACCCGCACCAGCAGATCGGCGCCGGAACGGGCACAATCCGCAGCGGCAGGTGGCATCATCTGGCAGCCGTTTTTGATTCGACGCATGTCAGCTTCTTTCTCGACGGAGTCCTCAAAGCAAGAAACCCCGGCGGCAGAGACTTCGTGCTGGGCGTGCCGTCGCGAGGACTCTGGGTCGGCAGCTACGTCGGGAACGACTACTGGTTCAACGGCGCGATCGACGAAGTCCGCGTGTCGGACAATGTGCGTTACGATCCCGAAAAAAGGCTGCAAGTGGGACAGGCCGCGTTTGAAATGCCGCGCAAGGTTGTTCTTCCGAAAGCCGTGCGGGCGCCGACAGGCACCGGCAAAGCTCGCTTGAGCATTCGGCTCAAGGTGCTCGACGCCGGCAGTGCATCGGGCTGGGTTTACTTGAAATCGCCCGGCAAGAAGGCAGCAATCGTCGGCCAATACACCGTGGCAGGAGGCGTCAACCAGGCCGAATCAAAACTCGACTACGACGTCTCCGACGAATGGCTCGGCGACGGCACATACGTCGTTGGCCTCGAACCGACGGGCGGAAGTTACATCGCCGTGACCGAAGCGGCGCTGGCTTCCGGCGACAAGACCGTGGCACATTGGTCGGGCGCGATTCGCTCGCGCCGCACGTTCGAGCCGCCGATCCTTGTGCCGCTTTGTGCGGGACCACCGGCCTCCGGCGATACAGGCAGGATCCTGCTGTCGCCGCTCACGGCAGACCGCACAGCAGGCGACCTCGACATCAATGCGGGCGAGTCCGGAGACCCGCCGTCCGTTTTCGGCGAGGGGTTTGTCGAGTATTGGATTCAGGTTCCGAAGAAGCAGACTTACCGTTTCCTTCTGCGTTACGCCTCGCCCGGAATTCGTCCGTGCGATCTGGTGATCGATGGGAATGATCTGCATCCGTATCAGATGGCCGCGCGGAATCCGTCACTGAGCCCCGCGCTGCGCGACGCGTTCTGGGAGTATCAAGGTTCGGCCACGCTCGACGCGGGCCTGCATTGGATTCGAATTCAGGATGTGCTGCCGGCAATCGTTGCACTGCGATTAGAACCCGCGCCCGACACGGGACTTGCAGTAATTCCCTGGCAGCGTTTTCCGGTGCCGCAATCGGATTTCCTGGGTGAAGGCGGACCGTGGCAGGTCCAGGACCAGTTCGGGCAGCCGCGCAACGTGACGGCAGCCGTGGAGAAACTCGCGGAGCCGACTCTCAAGTTCGCCGCTGAGTTCTGCAATGTCGATGTCAACGAACTGTTCGCCGGCGACTGCGTGCGGCTGACGCGATCGGGATCTTGGGACCTCGAACCGTTCGGACGTCTTCGTTTTCGCTTTGAAGGCCAGGGGACGGGACACGTCGTTTCACTCCGGGCTGTTGACATTAAGAACGATGAAAAACTGCTCTGGCGGGCCAGAGACTCCAAAGCCGGAACACGAGAAATCCAGGCGACATTTTCGTTCGAGGGAAACGACGTTTTCGACCCTGGCCACGTCGTCGCGATCTGCCTGGATCTCGACGAAGGAAACGTGACTGCCGATCGGATCAACCGTTTCTCAGGATCGCTGGCCGGCATGGCGTTCGATCGGCGCGACATCATCGAATCGCCGAAAGACTACGCAGCAGAACTGGCCCAGGCGCGGCAGGCAATCGAACAGTCGTCCAAGGCTCTGCCCGCCAAGTGCGAACCGTTGACCGCGACCGGATTCCGGCCTTGGCCCAAGCCGGTTGTGCCCGAGGAACATCCGCTGTTCGCAAGGAGCGATCCGAAGCCGGTCACTCGGCGGACGCTCGGCTACGAACTGCATTGCACCGGCGCTCGCGATGTTACGGCGGCTGCGCTGGATCAATTCCACAGCACCTACGATTTCGGCGACGTGTGCTGGCCGCATATCGGCATCTGCCCGCAGCGGCCGAACTATTCGAAGGAAGACGACTACCGGGCCGCGCTTAGAGAGATGGAGAAACGCCTCGAGGACGTGCGGTCGCGGGGCCTGCTGCTGTTTGATATCTGGGGCTATGTGCCGTTCGATCCGCAGTACCCGTCGAGGATCAATGCCGACCACCACGAGATCCTGATGCGTGTCATGGGCGACAAGTTCCTCGGCTACGACAACGGTGAGCAGGACGGACGCTATATCGGATCGTTTGCGTCGGCGGGCAAGCACACCAATCGACGAGAAGGCTGGGAAGACTTCGTTCGCTGGGACGAACACGTCTGCGGCGAGAGCGGCAACTACATGAACGCCACCGGCTCGCTGAATTTCTCCCACTACTACGGTGAGCGGCAGTGCAGGCTCCTGGGACTGGAAACCGCGCAGGGTCTCCCAAGCGACACGCTGATGTTCGCTTTTCTGCGCGGAGCGGGCAAGCAGTACGGACGACTGCTGACCCAGGCCACCTCGATCTGGAACCGCTTCGGCTACAACATGTACCATGGCCGCAAGACGGACGGCGCCAACGGATACGGTTACGGCCCCAACAAGGGCTGCTCGCTGAGCCTCCATAAACGGCTCTTTTTCTCGAGCTATCTCGGCGGACACAGCATTGCGGGAACCGAGACATCGCAGTTTACCGGCGATCAACTGCCCGATGGCAAGCCGGAGCTGAGCCCCCTTGGCAAGCAGCATCTCGAGCTGCGCGACTGGTTCCGCAAGCATCCCGACCGAGGCGTGATGCACACTCCGGTTGCGCTGATGCTCGACTTCTACAACGGCTGGAACATGCCGCGACATCTTTATCGCGGCGACACGTACAAGATCTGGGGCAAGTTCCCGTACGAGAAGCAAGACTACCTGGCCGACGGACTCTTCCGCCTGATCTGGCCCGGATACGAGGACTGCAGCTATCTGCGCAACGAACGAGGTTTTCTTACTCCGACGCCTTACGGCGATATCTTCGACGTGATCACCAACCGCTGCCACCCGAGCGTGCTCAAGCAGTACAGTTGCGTGATGCTCTTGGGCAATGTCGAAATGACATCCGACGTCGTCAACAACCTGACCGAATTCGTGAGCAGCGGCGGGGATCTCGTGGTCGATGCGCGCAGCGCCGTCAAGTTACCGGGGCAGTTCTCCGCGCTGAAATTCGGAAAGTCCGCAACGGGCTGCATGAGCCTGGTTTGCTCCAGCGGAGCGAGAATCGACGAACAGCCTTACACCTACACGGTCGCCGAAACGACCGGTGCCGTGCCGCTGCTGATCAACGAACAGGGCCATCCGCTGATCGCCGTGAACCGAATCGGGCGAGGCCGCGTGATTGTCGGGACCGTCGACGAGTGGATGACCGACCCGGTGAAATACCGGTCGCAGGAGATCGTCAACATGGAGCCGCCGTACCTTCTGCTCAACGGCATCCGCGCGATTCTGGGCGGCTACTTCGATTCGTTCAATCCCGTCGAGGTACAACCGGCGGGCCTGGGAATTACCACCTGCTGTTTCGACGGCGACCCGAAGCACCTGCTGGTCGGCCTGATGAACCACGACCTGATGGCGAACTGGAAGGGGTCAGTCCGTATCCGCGTGGGAGACATTGCGTCGGTCACCGAACTCTGGCGAGGCACCGCCGTTTCGTCGACAAGCCCGTGCGACCTCGCGATCTCGGCCGGCGACGTTGCGATCCTCGACGTGCGACTGAAGTGAGAACAGACTTGGTCGGATTTTTCCGCGATAGCTGCTGAGAAGGTGTTTTGACATTCACTCACCCCTTGGGGAGAGTCGGCCCGGCAGGGCCGGAGAGGGGGGAATGCCCCTCCCCGGACGCTTTTGCGTCTGACCCTCCCGCATTGCAGGAGGGTGAATTGGATGTTTCAAACACGTTCTAAAGAAAGCTGCGTCCTCTCGCGGAGCGAAAGGCGCCCATGGCGGAACGATCGCGGCACGGAAATCAGTAATACGAAATTGATGTCCGCATGCGCCCCTGATCAATCCGCACTCACTCTACCGCGAGCCCTCGGTCGGCTTGCACACGGCCAGGCCGATGCGGCGATCCGCGGCGCCGTAGTACAGCAGCCATTCGCCGTGGAAGAAGACCATTCCGTTGGCGACCACGGCGGGAGGCGTAAATCCGCTAAGTTCCCAAGGAAACTCGGCGCGGATAAACGGGCTTTCGCGACGCTGCGTGAGCCGCTCGGGCTTGTCGGCCGCGAACAGAGCCTGTCCCAGACCCGACCAACCCGCCACGAGGCTCTTGTCGCCCCCCTCGGCCGCCGGCTGGTTCAGCGCGTTATAGAAGTGCAGGATTCCGTGGGGCGTCAACAGAGCGATGGCCCCGGACTCGGCGCATCCGCTGTCGAACAACTGTGGGCGAGGCGGCAACAGGCTTACCGGCTGCCCCTGGTCGTTCAGCAGCGGGGTCCAGTCGATCAAGTTATCCGACGATGCCAGATAGCAGCCGATCTTCCAATACATCCAGTATTTGCCCTGGATTTTGGCCGCGACGAGACGCTCTCCATCACGCCGGCAGACAACGGCACCCGTCCGCGTACCGAAGATGAACTTTCCGCCGTACGCTTTGCCGAAGGCGGGGCCATGCTTCGTCCAGTGACGCAGATCGGTTGAGGTGGCCACTCCGATTGAGTCTGTCTTTCCGTTCCACGCGGTGTAATTCACGTAGTACTTGCCGGCTTCATCCTCGATGATGTGGATGTCCTCGCAGCCACCCTCCCACTCGTACTGCTTGAAGGCATCGTTGTCCGGATAAATCACGGGCTCCGCAAAACGAGTGAAGTTCCGGCCGTCGCTGCTGACCGCCAGCCCGATCCTGCAGGTCCGCCCCCATCCGCTCGACCGGGGCTCGTCATCCGCCCGGTACAGCAGCCACACCTTGTCGTCCTTCACCACGACGGCGGGGTTGTAGACATTCTGCGATTCCCAATGGACGACCTTGCCCGCGACCGGACACGCGAACGTCGCCGACGGATTGGGCTCCAGAACCGGTTTCTCCTGCTTGACGAACGGCCCAAGTGCCCATGCCGGAATCGCTGCGCCGCCGGGTGCCGCTTCCGCCGCCGAGGTCGCGACGGGAATGGTCAGTGCAGTAAGAACGACGCACGCGAGGACACACCGCGTCAGGACATCGCCCGCAATGAGGAGTCGCTGGTCCACGACGGCTGAACACGGGCTTCGGCGCTCAGACGCAATGGTCAAGTGGTTCGCGAGCGTGGATTGCCGACCGTGTCTCATGACGATGCTCTCTCGGTCTTGTTCGAAAACCGCCGCCCGTCTGCGATCCGAAGCACGCTGAAAGCGGACGGGCAGTTACTCCTTGAATGACCGCCGCGCGAATTCAAGATCGCCGTAGATCTCCAGCAACCTGTCGAGGCCGACCATCTTGATGATCTCGGCGGTCATTCCCTGAACCGCAGCCAGTTTCACGACGCCGCCTTTCTTGCGCAATCTCGTCTGAAGGGCAACGAGCGAACCGACACCGACGCTGGACACGAAGCCGACGTTGCGGCAATCGATGATGATCTTCGAGTGCCCCATTTCCAGATGCTGATGGATTTCGTTGTTGAAATCCTCGGTCGTGGTTGAATCCAGGTTCCCGCGCAGCACGACGACCAGGATGTTGTCGTCTACGATGCTCGCCTGAAAGAAATCGTTTGCAGCCATAGTCTCCATCCCTCAGACATCGACCCGCGTTACGCCTGCGACGAAACGGCGGCCATCGCGGCCTTCAACGTCGCAATGCCCTTGCTGATATCACCGATACGATCGTCGCCGGCTTCGCGTTCAAAAATATAGTCGCCTGCGTAGTCATTTTCGGCCAGAATCCGCACGAACGCGACCCAGTCCACCTGGCCGGTTCCCACGACGACTTCCTCGCCCCACTGGCCTTTGACGGTGGTGCGTTTCGCGTCCTTGACATGCACTTGCTGAACGTACGGCGCGAGTTTCCGCAGCGCTTCGATCGGCTCGTCCATATCGTAGAGGATCATGTTGGCCGGATCGAAGTTGACTGTAACGTTCTTTACGCCGCGTTTGGCCATCTCGCCGAGGAACATCAGCAGCGTATCGGCCGACTCCTGGCCCGATTCCAGCAACAGCGATCCGCCGATCGCGGAGTACATGCGGGCCAGTTCGGCAACCCGCCCGCTCAGCTTGTCGAAATCCGGATCGCTGGGCTCGTGCGGCAGAAACCCGGCGTGAGTGCTGACCAGCTTCACGCCCATCTGCCGTGCGAGGTCGGCAGCCGCCTGGCTGATGCTCTTGTTTCCCTCCCAGTGCCGGTCGGGCACGATGCCGCCCGTTTCGCGAATCGCCTGAGGAGTCGAGTAGTCCTCGCCGATCGTGGAGAACATGCCCGACACCACGGAAATGCCCGCTGCGCCGAGGATCTGCTGTGTGCCTTCCCAGGTGCCCGGATCGTCGCGATGCGGAGTCAGGCCGAGTTGCACCTTCTTCAGGCCGAGTTTTTTCACCTTTTCGGCCAGGTCTCCTGGTCCGGTGGCCTGGAGCGACCAGCTGCAAACGCCGATTTGATCTGCCGTTTGAGTTCTCATTCTTCTTCCTTCTCCGTATTCGTGAAACTCAGCCCGACAGCGGACCTGGCCGCCGCGATGCGATTGTACCGTGTCTCGCGCGATTTCGCGCTATCTTGCGCGATTGCTCCGCGCCCTCGGGAAATGCAGCCGTTCACCCGCGGAACGACTGCACGGCGGACTCGACGTCGCTGTACCCCTCGACCACCCTGTCGAGTTGAACGAGCTTCATCACCTCGGCCGCAATTCCATGGACCGCGACCAGTTTCAATGCGCCCCCTTGTTTGCGCAACCTCGACTGGAGAACCACGAGCGACCCGATTCCCGTGCTTGTCATGAAGCCGAGGTTCTCGCAATCCACGATGATCTTCGACGTGCCCTGCGACAGGTGCCGCTGGATTTCCGTTTCAAACGCATTGATGGTAATGGCATCCAGATTCCCATGCAGCGTGACAACCAGAATCGCATCATCGATCAGCCTTGTCTGGACAAAACCGCCCGAAGCCATAGTACTGCTCCTTCACAAACCCGCGCCGCCATCCGTCATTCCGAGACCGGCACAACGCAGAATCCCGCTCTGCCGGCCGGATGAATCGAGGCCGTTTTCCACCGAGGATGCAAGAATCCCGCCAGATTGGCTCGAGACGAACGCCCGGTCACTGCCCCGGAGTCATCATGGCGAATCTCAGCCGCGAACCATTATTGCCATCCGACACGTTCCTCGCCATCGGTCCGACGTTCCGGCCCACGCCAAACTACCTTCCTTCTCTGACCGTTGATATGATGACGGCTCGAAGACGCGGATGCTAATCGGCGGAGAACGGAGGCCGGAGATCCGAGAATGAAGCGATCCGTGTTATGCCCGTGCTAATCCGCGGCTTCTTCCCCTCCGGAATCCAGACTTTTTCCCCCACGAGTCCAATCATGAGCGAATCACCCCGTCTGTCGCGGCGTTCGGCGTTCAAGGCTGTCGGAGGCACGGGAGCCGCAGCGCTCATGGGGGGCGGCGCGGGGAGCGCCGCGATGCTGCTCGCCTCCGAACCGCCTCAGCAGCCGACGGACCTGCGCAAGCAGATCTTCTCGAAGGTCTGGGCCACCCCGTTCATCGATACGCACGAGCACTTGTGCGACGAACATCACCGGTTCTCGGCCGAGGGCTCGGCGGGCGCCGATGACTGGAGCGTCGTGCTATCCGGCTACCTTGGCTCCGATCTGCAGTCTGCAGGAATGCCGCAGGAAGCGCAGGGAAAGTTCTACTCGAAAGGTCCGTCACCCGCTGAAAAATGGAAGCTGCTTGAGCCATACTGGCCCGCCGTGAAGAACACGGGCTACGGTCTGGCAGCAAGAATCTCGTTGCGGCAACTGTACGACGTGGACGACCTCTCGGCCGCAACCGTAGAAAAAGCGCAGTCTGGCTACGAAAAAGTACGCCAACCCGGTTTCTACAAGCGAGTGCTCTGCGAGCAAAGCGGAATCTCATCCTGCCAGGTCAACGCGCTCCCCGGCCCGTTTCTCGAATCAAAAATGCCGACGCTTATGATGCAGGATCTCAGCATTGTCGGGATGTTCGCCGGTCCCGCGCTCGAGACCTTCGGCAAACCGAGCGGAATCACTCCGACTGAACTATCCGACTGGCACAAGGTGATCGACTGGTGGTTCGGCAAATACGGCAAGTACGCCGTGGCGGTCAAATCCCAGGATGCCTACCGGCGCGAGATCAATTACATGCCGACTCCCGCCGAAGCGGCATCTGAAGCATTCAAGAAGAAGGCGAGGGGCGAACCGGTCAGTTCGGATGAGCGAGTTGCACTCGAAGACCATTTGTTCTGGTATGCCGTCCGGAAGGCAGCCGAGCAAGGTCTTCCGGTGAAACTGCACACAGGATATTACGCCGGCCAGAACAGCATGCCTCTCGCGCGACTGATCAACAACGCAGGCTCCGCGTGCGAATTATGCCGCAATGCCCCCGAAGCCTCGTTCGTTTTCATGCACATCTGCTATCCGTACTACGAGGAACTGATCGCGGTCGCCAAACAATGGACCAACGCATTCGTGGATATGTGCTGGTCATGGATCATCAACCCGATCGCGGCTAAGGACTTTTTGAAGAAGTACCTGACTACCGCCCCGGCCAACAAGATCCTCACCTTCGGCGGCGATTACCGCTACGTCGAGCAGGTCCTCGGGCACGCAGTCCTCGCCCGCCAAGGAATCGCGCTGGCCTTGTGTGAACTGGTCGAAGAAGGATGGCTGAGCCTGAATGATGCGATGGAACTCATCGAACCGATCATGAACGGAAACGCCAAACGCATTTTCCGCCTTGCGGAGAAGGAACCGGTTCTCCGAGACGCACCCTGGCTGTAACTTCGATGCAGTGTCCGTGGCCGCAAGACCCCGGATGCGGTCGCCGATCAGACTCTGAAGCACAACGCAGACGGGCCGGCAGTACATGCCGGCCCGAAGCTGACAACCCAGTCGAATAATCACCGCAGGTCGGCCCGTGCCATTACCCGCCGTCGGAGATCGCTGCGTTTCTGCTTGAGAGATGCTCTTCCTCAGGAAAGCGCTTCGCAGCAGAACTGAACGCACTTCCCGACTTCCGCCACCGCGGTCGAGCCTTGCGGAACCGGGTATTCAAGTTCGATGTCCGCCGGGAACGTCCACTCTTCTTTGCTTATCAACTGCAGCACTTCCTTGATCGGAGTCTTGCCCTTGCCCCACGGCAGATTGCCGCCGTCGGCAGTCCGGTCCTTCAGGTGCAGACTGACGATCCGGTCGTGGTACTTCTCGATGACTGGAATCGGCGATAACCCTTTGCTGCCGGCAAAGTAGTGACCGATGTCGAAATTGAAGCCGATATACTGGCCGCAATCGAGGATCGGATCGTGCTTGTCCATGACCGGATAGTTGTTCGTGTGGTTGTGGAAGGCCACCCAGACTTTGTGCTTGTCGGCAAACGGTGCCAGTTTCCTGGCAAGTTCCTCGGACCGCTCGGTCGTGATGCCGACGCATCCCAGCGCTTTGGCCACGTCAAAGGCAAAGTTGATCTCCTCGTCCGACTGGCCGAACCCCATCTTGTGGATGTGGATGTTCACACCTGCGTCGTTGTACATCTTGCGCAGATCTCGGCATTTGGCGAGTTGTTCCTCGCGCTGGGCATCGGTCGGCTTCCCGCCCCCGATACCCGCATGACGCTGGATCACGTCACCCATCAGTTCGACCTCGCTGAGCCCGTCCTTGATCAGCGCCTTGAGCGTATCCTCGGCTGAGTTGATTTCGCCGCGGTAACTGTAAGTGATGCAGCCGATGCGCACCCCCTTGAAAACGGAACACGGCTTGCCCGACGCCTTTGCCGAATCGGCTCCCAGTAAACGAGGCCCGACTGCGGTACATGCGGCGAGCGCCGCGGCGCTGCCCAAGAACGCACGTCTGGTTGTCACTGTGTCGGTAAGATTCCGTGTGCCCATGATCGAACTCCCGATGAATGAAATGAACAGAAATTGCTGCCGTAACCGCGAGCCCGCGCCCGGCATTGCGGGGGAGCCTCCCGGATTCCCCGGAACCCCCACGTTACCCGAAAGCGGAAAACGTATTGGACCGAAAGGGAAGGTCTGTTTCAACCGATGCGGCTGACGATGGCGAACGACGGAACGGCACGTGCATCCGCCCGGAGTTTGGCAGCTGATCTCCTTGTCACCGGCCCTGCGATTCGCGATAGTTTGCGGTTGCATCCGTGTTCACGCCGACCGCCGTCGACTGGAAAGAGCTTATCGATCCGCGACTTGTTCTTTTCCCTTGAACCGCTGTGAAAACTGCCGGCAGCGGAGGGCGAACGGATCGCGACTTCAGCCAGACAAGCCGGCGGTCCAAACGGCTCGTTCATCTCCCGCGTTAACACGGACGTTTACTGTCGAAAGGCATGCGAGACGATTCTATGGGGCACCTGGGAATGCACCGTCGTTTGCAGTCGCGTCGAGACCCGATCCGCGTGGTCATCACGGGGATGGGCGCGATGGGCAAGGGGCTTCTTTATCAGTCAACGGTCACGCCGGGCTTCCGGTGCGTCGGCGTCTGTGATCTCAAAGTCGACGTGGCTCGGAAGTGTGTCGAGGAATTCGGCCTGCCGGCTCGCGTCGTGGACAACTTGAGCGAGGCGCACGATGCGGCGCGAGCGGGTTGCGTGCCGGTCTGCGAAGACGGCATGCTGCTGGCCGAAATGGAGACTGCCGACGCGCTGATCGAGTCGACAAGCTGCATCGAGGCGGCTGGACGCTTCGCGCTGGCCGCCCTGGAACACGGCAAGCATCTGGTGCTGATGAACGCCGAGATCGACTTGATCTTCGGGCCGTATTTGATGAGCCGAGCCCACGAGTTGGGGCTGACCTACACCAGTTGCGACGGCGACCAGCATGGCGTGATCAAGCGATTGATGGAGGACATGCGATTGTGGGGATTCGCTCCCGTGATGGGCGGCAACATGAAAGGTTTTCTCGATCGCTATTCCAATCCCACCAAGATCATCCCCGAAGCCGACAAGCGGAACCTCGACTATCGCATGTGCACGGCATACACCGACGGCACGAAGCTGAACATCGAGATGTCGCTGCTGGCCAACGCCATGAACATGCGCACGGCGGTGCCGGGCATGTACGGTCCCCGCGCCGGGCAGGTCCGCGACGTGCTGGGGCTGTTTGACTTTCCGACCTTGTGGCAGGACCGCGTGCCCGTCGTGGATTACATTCTCGGAGCGAGTCCGGACGGAGGAGTCTACGCAGTCGGGTATTGCGAACACCCGTACCAGAAGTCGCTGCTGAAGTACTACAAGATGGGCGACGGCCCCTTCTATGTCTTCTATCGCCCGTATCACCTCTGTCACGTCGAGGCGATGGAGACTGTCGCGGAAGCCGTGCTCGACGGCGTCTCGCTGCTCGAACCGGCCGCCGGGTTCCGCACCAATGTCTTTGCGTATGCCAAGAAGCCGCTCCATGCCGGAGAAATGCTCGACGGACTGGGCGGATATGCCTGCTACGGACTGGTCGAGAATTGTCCCGATCAAGGCAGGCCCGCGGGACTTCCCGTCTGCCTGGCGGAGCATGTCAGATTGAAGCGAGACATCGAAGCCGACCGCCCCATTATGCTTTCCGATATCGAGTACGATCCGAACCGATTCGACTTCGATCTCTATGAGCGGTCGCTGACGTGTTCCGCGGCGTTGATCGAGGCCTCGGCTTGAAACCCGCCGTCCGCCAGGAAGACGCAGACGCTCCCTTATGAAGACCGTCAATCTTTATCAGTTCAACGGCGATCCTCGCGTCCCGCGACCGTGGCGGCAGTGTCTGCTGGAGATTTACGAATTCTGCAACACGGCAGTGCGTCCCTTCTACAGGGAAGCGGCCGAAGCCGCGATCGGCCGTGCTCGCGATAAAGGCCTGGACACGATCGTTGAACTTGGAGCCGGCCATGGGCCGCTCACTCGCCTGATGGTCGAGGACCCGCGGGCGGAAGGCCTTCGATTCGTGGTGTGCGATCTCATCCCGGCCGTCGACCAGTACCAGGAGCTTGAACGCAGATACCCGGGAAAAGTCACGGCGATTACCGAATCCGTAGATTTCTCCAGGCCGCGGGAGTGGGGCCGCGGCGCGCTGCTGCTGCTCTGCGCCGCGATCCATCACGTTCCGGATGAAGCGCGGAGCGAGGTCATTCGCGCGATGAGCGTGTCGGCGGGAGGGGTCATGGTTTTCGTACCGGTCCGCAAGACATGGCTCTCGCTTGTTCTTTCGCTGTTGATCGTCTTTCCCGCCCTGGCACTGCCTATCGGTTTCATCAAACGACCGGGAACTCTGCGGCGAATCCTGTGGTGCTGGCTGCTGCCCGTGGTGCCGCTCATGGCCGGATGGGACGCGTTGGGAGGCGTACTCCGGCAATGGTCGGACGTCCAGTGGCGTTGCGCCATCGCGGAGCAAACCGGCGGCAATCGAAAACCGGAAATCAACAACGGCTTAAACCAGCAGATGATCGCCTGGTAGAGAGCACGCGAGCATGCGATTCCTGTTAAACCCCATCGGCTCGATCGGTGATGTGCATCCCTATCTGGGGATCGGCGCGGCGCTGCTCAAGCGGGGCCACGAGGTCACAGTGATCGCCAATCCGTACTACGAGAAACTGATCCGCAAGGTCGGCCTCGATCACGCACCGCTCGGAACCGTTGAAGATCTGGAAGGGTTCTGGCGAGATCCGAAGATGTGGCAACCGTGGCACGCCTGGAAAGTGTCGCTCGACTGGAGCGTCCTACGTCCGATGCGTCCGGCGTACGAGATCATCGCGAGCCGATACGTACCGGGGCGGACGGTCGTTGCGGGGCCGGGCTGGGCCTTTGGGGCCCGCATCGCACAGGAAAGACTGGGCGTGCCGACGGCGAGCCTGCATCTGGGGGCGGACAAGTTCCAGAGCATTCACGAGTCGCCGCGCATGCCCCCGCCCATGTGGCTGCCGGACCGCATGCCTCGCGTGCTCAAAGCGATGCAGTATTGGATCGCGGATGCGGCGTTCACCGATCCCTTGCTCGCGCCGGCAACCAATGCGTTCCGCAAGGAACTTGGACTCCCGCCGGTCCGCCGCCTCGTCGGCCGCTGGTGGCATTCTCCGCAACGGGTGATCGGCATGTTTCCCGATTGGTTCTGCCCGCCCCAGCCCGACTGGCCGGCGCAAACTTTGGTCACGGGTTTTCCGTTGTGGGACCAGAGCGAAGTCGTCGACATCCCGCGAGATCTGTCCGAATTCGTAGAATCGGGCGACCCGCCCGTCGTCTTCACTTTCGGCACGGCCAACAAGCACACTCGCCGCTTTTTTCACGAGTCGGCCGAAGCCTGCCGTCGCTCGGGACGACGCGGCATCCTGATCACCAGATTCGCCGACGACCTGCCCGCGAGTTTACCGGACGGCGTACGGCATTTTCCCTACGTGCCGTTCGGTTATTTGCTGCCGCGTGCAGCGGCGATGGTCCATCACGCGGGCACGGGCACTACGGCCCAAGGACTGGCCAACGGCTTGCCTCAAATCGTCGTACCGATGGCTTTCGGCCAGCCGCAAAACGCATTCCGCCTCGATCGCCTGGGAGTGGGACGCAGCCTCAGTATTCGAGGCTTCCGGGCAACCGCGGTCAGCCGCTGGCTCGATCGGTTTCTCGACTCTCCGCAAGTCACGGCTCGCTGCCGCGAACTGGCCAGGCGGTTTGAAAACCGGCAGCCGATCGAAGAAACTTGTGATCTGCTCGAGCAACTCGCGGGAACCGACGGGCATTTGCAGCCTGTAGAGCACGCCGTGCCGCACCATGGGAGGAGGATTCATGTTTAAAGACTCGCCGATTCGGGACGTCGTCGTGCGTCCCGTCAAGCGATACACCGATCATCGCGGCTGGCTGATGGAGTTGTACCGCCTCGACGAACTGGCCGAAGAGTTTCACCCGCAGATGGCTTATGTCAGCCAGACGCTGCCCGGAGTGGCTCGCGGCCCGCACGAACACGCCGAGCAAAGCGACTGTTTTGTGTTTGTCGGCCCCGGCGACTTTGACCTGTATTTGTGGGATGCGCGCGAGGACTCGCCCACCTTTAACCATCGGCAGAAGCTGACCGTGGGCGAATCCGATCCGCGGTTGGTCATCGTTCCCCCCGGAGTCGTGCACGCGTATCGCAACGTCAGCGACCAACCGGGCTGGGTCTTCAACTGCCCCAATCGGCTCTACGCCGGCCACGGAAAGAAAGAACCCGTGGACGAGATCCGCCACGAAGACCGACCCGATAAACGCTTTGAGCTGGATTAGCGGATGCCGGATGTTGGCAAATGGCCAATGCCGGCTACCGCTCGGCGTCCTTCCACGCGGCGAACATGATCGTCTCGTACGGGTCCTTGCGCCCGGCTTCGTAGAGACAGGCAATTTCGCCATTGGCCAGCACGGCCAGATCGGAATACGCGCTCGGTCCGGTGTGCAGAGTCCTGGACGTCTCCCAGGTCTGCCCTTCATCGACGCTGATTCGTACGGTCATCATCGCGCGACGATCCCGGCTGGCCGGGTTACTGAATAGAATCACGCTCTTACTCGATTCCGTCGGCCATCGGTAACGTTCGATGGAGGCCTGGCAGATCGGTTCAATCAGCGCGGGATCGAATCGCTGGTCTCTCCACGTCGCCCCTCCGTCGTCGCTTACCGCAACCTGGCGGTTCTTTTTGGATCGATCATAATTTCGCATGTTCAGCATCAGTTGCCCGCCGGCCAGTTCCACGACTTCGCATTCGTTCACCTGATGCTGCGGGGTGGTGCCGCCCAGTAACCAGCTCTTGCCGAAGTCATCGGAATAAACGATGTGTGAATAGTAGTGTCTGGTGCCGGCCTCGATATGGTCGCAGGGTATCACCAGACGCCCCTTATGCGGGCCATGCTGGATCTGAATGCCGCTGCCCGGCCCTGTCGCGTACCACGTCCAGTCCTTCTTCTTTACATCGTTCGTGATATCCCGGGGAACGCTCCATGTCACGCCGTCATCCTCGGATTTGGTCACAAATACCCGGCGGGAGTCCTTGCTGGTCTGCGCGATGATCTGGGGCTCGTGGTCGTCGCCGCGGTTCCAAGTCATCAGCAACGAAATGGCTCCCGTCTCCTGATCAACAACGACGCACGGATTGCCGCAGGTGTTCGATGCATCATCCCACACTACCTGCTGGCTGCTCCAGGTCCTGCCGTCGTCGGTGGATCGCTTCACGAGCAGATCGATATCGCCACTGTCACCTCGGCCGAGGCGGCGTCCCTCGCAGAAGGCCAATACGGTGCCTCGTTTCGAAACGGCCAGTGCGGGGATGCGATAAGTGTCGTAGCCGTCTTGCCCGCTGACGAATAGCGGCGTCCCGGCGGGCCCGGACTGCGATGCGGCACCTTGTTCCGCAACCGGCCTGTCGCTCTCGGCAGACGCAACGACCTCACCGGCAGCCGCGCTGACGAACAGCGATGCGCAAAGGAATCCTGCTGCTGCGAGTACTTGTTTCATCGTATCGCTCCACACGACGGCCCGTGATTCGATTGCGTCCACGAGCCGCTCCCTGATTGTTGGCTTGCTGAAATGCTCCACAAAGAGATCTTCCGTGGAAGTACTCAGCTCGCTGGTGATTTGCACGCAGAATCGACGAAGGCCGGATGTCCTTTCATCGGCGCGTGGCTGTACGCCGGGATATCGCGGCGATCGAGACTGCTTTTGGACTGCACAGCCCCGAGTTCAACTCCTCAGCCGCGCACGCCGCAGAACAGCCGCATTGGAATTCCCGGATCAAAGTCAGGCGAACTTCAGCCCGATCACCCCTGCCACGATCAGGCCGGCCGATGCAATCCGCAGGGCAGTAGTCGCGTCGCCGAAGGCCACAATCCCAACCGCAAACGTACCCACCGCGCCGATTCCGGTCCATACGGCGTAGGCCGTACCCATCGGGATCACTCGCTGGGCCAACAAGAGGAACACTCCGCTCGTCGCCATGCAGGCGATTGCGAAGAAAATCCAGATGGGCCGCGCCCCGGCCTCGGTCCACCCGAGTTTGAGTCCCACGGGCCAACCGATCTCACAGATTCCCGCCAGTACGAGGTAAATCCACGCCACGTTCTGCCTCCATCCGGAAAGTGTGTTCTCAACTCACGGTTTGCGGTCGCGTCCCCCGACGACAAAGCCATCCCGGCACGCCCGGAACAGAATACGCTCTGCCTCAGGCAATATCTCAATCACCACCGGAGCTGAGCAGGGGCCGCGACTCCGAAAGTCTGGCACATGTGCTTCCGCACTGCAAATGTCAGTTTGCGGATCTCGCGCCGGGACGCGAGCGGTCGTTTGACGGTCCCTCGTCTGGCGATAAGATGTCTCCGGTATTAGACATTATGGTCGTTGTCAGCTCGTGCTTTACGACCGTCACTCTTAACGGCGAACATCAACCGGCTGATAAGCGACGAACGATCGACCAGCACCTGGTTCGATCCGCGGGGGAGCGATTCATGTACGACATTATCGGCGATATACACGGGCATGCGGATCAACTCGGGCGATTGCTCGACATGCTCGGCTATCGGGCCAAAGCCGGTGTGTATCAGCACTCGGAGAGCAAGGCCGTTTTTCTCGGCGATCTGATTGACCGGGGGCCGCAGATTCCGCAGGTGCTTGATATCGTGCGCAGGATGGTCGACAGTGGCCACGCACTGGCCGTAATGGGGAACCATGAACTGAACGCACTCGCGTACCACACGCAGGATGCTCAGGGCGAATATCTGCGACCGCACAACGAGAAAAATGTCAGGCAACACCGCGCAACGGTCGAGCAATTGGACGGCGTGCTGCTTCAGGAATACCTGAAGTGGTTCCGCTCGCTGCCGCTCTGGCTGGAACTGGACGGGCTGCGCGCGGTGCACGCTTGCTGGGACAACGAATCGATGACGACAATCCGTGGGGCTCACAGCCTCTCGGACGGAATCTCGGACGAATTCCTGATATCGGCCTGCCGGAAGACCGGGGCGCTGTACAAGCAGGTGGAGATCGTCCTGAAAGGCAAGGAAATCCCGCTGCCCGACGGCACAGTGTTCTGCGACAAGAACGGAACGGAGCGCAGGGAAATCCGAACGAGATGGTATCTGCGGCCGGATGGGCACACTTACTGCTCGTACGCCCTGCAGGCCGAGAAGATCGACTGCGACAAGACAATCGACGAAGCCGCGGCCGCCAGTGCATCGCCTTATTCGCCGGACGAGAAGCCCGTCTTCGTCGGCCACTACTGGCTCTCGGCCCAGCGGCCCGAGGTTCTGGCGGAAAACGTCGCGTGTCTCGACTTCAGCGTTGCCAAAGGCGGGTTGCTCTGCGCGTATCGCTGGCAGGGCGAACGGAAGCTGAGCAACGACCACTTCGTCTGGGTGTCGGGATAAGCGATTGCCGCAGGGCGGCGGTCACACTTCATGCTCAGCGCGGCTGGGCGGCCTGAAGCACTCGCCGAACAAGTCCGCCGGACTGGCAGGGACCCGCCAGATCCTGGTTGTCCAATACGGCCGGCATCGACCAGAGCATCATGTTCTGGTAGTAGTCCGAACCGTAGTACCGAGTGCCATCCACGACATCCCACACCAACGGAAAGTCCCACGCGTTGCCTTTGGCGAACACGTAATCCACCGTCCGCCGCACAAGGTCCTCGCCGAACTCCCGCTGCCCGTCGTACATGTAAGTCATGCCGAGCATGAAGCTGCTCGGCGAATGCGTGCCGGTTTGACGCCAGTAACTGAAATCTCCTTCCAGCGGTTTGCCGTCGGCCCGGGCAAACACTTTCATGCCGAATGGAAAGAGTTTCGGGTCGGCGCTCACCTTGGCCATCGTCGCCAGCGTCGTCTTCACGCGGTCCGCAGGGAACACGCCGGGCAGTCCGTGAAATCGCGAGATCCACTCGCCGTCGAGTTGGCACGACATCAGCACGTCGGACTTCTTGCCGCTGTTGAGTTCGTGGTAGAGCAGGTAGTGCGTGCCCGCCCAAAGATCTTTCTCCAGCGATTCACTGCCAGCCGCCAGCCACTGATCGCACTGCTTTGAGAACTCCTCGTCGCCCATCTTGTCCGCCATGCGTTTCGCCATGCGGAGCTGCGCCAGGTGCACTCCGCCGACGTGCGACACGAGTCCCTGCAGCGGCACGAACTCGATCCACTCGGTGTCCTTGTCGCCGCTGGGCATGGCTATTACCTGCTTCGCTCCATACTCCGGACGCATGTTCATCGCGTGAATCGTCGCCCGCTTCGCCCCGTCGTAGAATTCCCGCAGAATTGCGTCATCGCCGCTGCACAACCACAGCTTGTCGATCATTTCCACCATGCAGACATCGCTGCTGCAGAGCTGATAGGGCCGCGCCGGCGTGGCAAAGTCACATTGGGGACCGAAGACCCACACCACGCAACCGTCGGGATATTGCATGGCCTTGTATCCGCGCATCGTCGATAGCGCCAGTTGCGGAAAGAAATAGACCAGCGGCAGGTTCCCGTAGAAGCTGCATGGAATGCACTCGATCTGCGGGCACTCGCGTGGACATTCGATCATGCCGAACAGCCCGTCCTCCGCTCGGCACCACTCGCCCAGCGGCGCCTTTGCCTGGGCCCACAATCCCGTTTCGGTAATCATGTAAAGGTTGTTGATCAGCGCATCGCGCAGCCACACAGGCAGTTTCTTTTCAGAGTAAACCACCTGCTGCCACGCGAGAATTCGCGAGAGCAGATCGGCATGGCGCGCGGCCAGCAACTCGGCCGTCTTCGCCGCGCTCGGATAGTGTCTGGCGTACATGTGGCTGAACGTATTCGCCCCGCCTGCCGTCGGAGCACCGCCGCCCTTCCATTGCGTGGCGCACCACGCGAGCACGAACCTCACCACCTTCTCCTCGCCTGCGGCGAGCGAGAAATCGACGGCTACGCTCGTGCCGGCCGACGATTCGGATGCCGCGGGCAATTGCGTACTGATCGACGTCCAATTCGCTTCCGCCAACCCGAGGTCGCTGCCGACGCGAACTTCGCCTCCGAGCGCGCCGACCGCATAGCTCGCCAAGGGCGAAACTACCTCAACTCCACGAACCTCGCCGCTGATCTGCCTGCGTTCGAAGCGATTTGCTCCGGCTTCTTCGTTCGACCATCCCGGGAAATTCAATACGATCGAACCGGACTGGGACGCCGCAGACGTGTTCCGCAAATGCGTCTCGAAAACGGCGCCGGGGATCATCGATTCGACAAGCGACCCCGGCAGGAAGGAACTCCACGCACGCAAGCCAACCTGGACCGGAGAACCGGTGCGGTATTCGATGTCGACGACGGGATAGTGCCCCCAATAATGCACCTCGTCGGCGCGATGCACATTCGGCATGGCTCCGGATGCGAACAGATCGAACTGTCTCTTTCTCGCGTCGTCGTAAGTCCACGGCCCGTTCGGGTTCTGCGCGTCGCTCCATTCGGCCGCCGCGTCCCATTTCTTGCCGGCGGCTTTGGCGACAATGGAGAAGTCGACTCCGACAAAATCCTCGCAGACCTCGGCACGCTCCAGCACGAGTTCAATCCGGTCGCCCGGTTCGACGGCGGCTCGCAGCCCGGCGTCCCCGCCGCTGCCCGACGAGTAGGGTTGCGGAGCGGCAGATGTGGGTCCCCAAGCCAGACGGCCATCCGTCATTCGCACGCCGTTGTGTCTCAATTCCCATTTCTGAACACGGCCGATATTCCGGCACACCCACATGCCGCCCTGAATCTCGATCTCGTCGCGCACCGGACTGGTCCAGCGCAGCACGGTCGGGTTGTGGCAGAACACGCGCCCGGCGGGGATATCGCAGACTTTGCAGCCAATGCTCTTGGCCCAACCGGGCACGCCGGTCGCATGGACAGCCCACGCCGGCTGCCCGGGTCCCAGATCCGCCGGCAACCACTCCGCCACGTGCGCCAAGGGAATGGTCTCCGGAGCGGACGCGGTCGAGCGACACAGCGCCCATGTCTTTCCGCCCACGGACAGCGCGAGGGCCGGCGTGCGAACTCGCGATCCGCCCCGCTGCGGCGTGTGTGTGTTGAAGATCGTGGAGAAACCGAATGTGCCGTTGCTTTCCAGATCCAGGCACCCCGTATCGATGGTGCCAAGCGGCATGCCGTTGGTCACCGTATCCGCGGAACGATAGATCACTCCGCAAACCGGTTCGCTGTACCCTTCCGCGGAAAATTCACGCCAAGTCTTTCCAGCCGTTTCCGTTGGAAACAGCTCGGCGGCCGTCATCGGCATCGAGATGAACGCAAGAGCCGCTGCAGCACATGCGGCGATCAGACGGCCGAAGGTTGAGCCGATCATTGGATTGCCCTCGGGTGAAGGGAACGCTTCGACTCGAAATGAACTCGATTCTGTCCCATCCGCGTCTTGACCCATCGTGTTCCGACGGAGGCAGACGCACGCTCAGCGACGTGCTGCCGCGGGACCACTCCGCGACACCAGCCTATTGTGTGCCGCCGGCATTCGACAGCTTTTCGTCGAGTGCTTGAGCGGTGCCCTGCTCAAGCGTCAGTCGCGTCTGCTTGTCACCGCACACTATCTCCACGGATGCGCGCGGCCCGTTATTGCGAATCTCCGCACCAGCGAGTTTTCCGTCTCGCCATTGAAGCGACACTTCAAATCCGCCGCGAGCAAGCAGTCCCGTGACCCTGCCCGACGGCCATTGGGGCGCCAGGGCGGGCAGTAGTTCGATGCGGGCGGGTTGGTCGGCGCGGGGAGCCGCGGATTGGACAAGCATCTCGGCGATGCCTGCACTGCCGCCGAAATTGCCGTCGATCTGAAACGGCGGATGCGCATCGAAGAGGTTGTTATAGACGCCGGACCGCTCCGGAGAATCGGGTTGCGGTTTAGCGGGAGCCAGCAGTTTCTGCACGATCTTGTAGGCATGCGGGCCATCGTGGAGACGAGCCCACAGATTCAAGCGCCAGCCCAAACCCCAACCGGTCGCGTCGTCGCCGCGGAGTTCGAGCGACTTCTTCACGGCGGCGGCCAGCGGCTTGTCGTCAAACGAAATGTCCTCGCCGGGATAGAATCCGTACAGATGCGAGACGTGGCGGTGATGCGGCTCAGGGGCCTGCATGTCCCAGTCTTCGAGCCACTCCTGAAGCTGGCCGGCCGCGCCGATCTGATTGGGCGCGAGACGCTCGCGCGTGGCGGCAAGTTGCTTGCGGAAGTCCTCGTCAACGCCCAGCGTCGCGGCGGCTTCGATGCAGTGCGAGAAAAGGTCGCGGATGATCTGCATGTCCATCGTCGGACCGGCCGCATTGGCTCCGCCGTGAGGGTGCCCGTTCTCCGGCGAAAGGCTCGGACTGGTGACCAGCCACTTGTGCTTCGGGTCTTCAACGAGCGAGTCGAGGAAGAACTCGGCGGCGCCTTTCATCGGCCCGTAGAGCCGCTGCAGAAAGGCCTTGTCCCGCGTGAATTCATAATGATCGAACAGCGTGTTGCACAGCCACGCGCCGCCCGATGGCCACATGCCCCATTGCGGGCCGTCGATAGGCGCTGACGCTCGCCAGAGATCCGTGTTGTGATGCGTGACCCAGCCCCGCGCGTTGTACATGGTCTTTGCAGTTCTGGCCCCCGTAATCTGCAGGTCCTCCACCAACGACATCAGCGGCTCGATGCATTCGCCCAGATTGGTATTGTTCGCGGGCCAGTAGTTCATCTCGGTGTTGATGTTGATCGTGTACTTGCAACCCCAAGGCGGCGAGGTCAGGTGGTTCCAAAGCCCCTGCAGATTCGCTGCCTGTCCCCCTAGCCGCGAACAGGCAATCAGCAAGTAGCGGCCGTACTGGAAATACAGCGAAACCAGCGAGGGATCGTTGCTGCGCTGGAAATTGCGGATCCGCTCGTCGGTCGGAAGCGCTGCGCCGCTTTCCGCAGCGTCGTCCGCCGCACCGAGATCGAGCGACACACGGTCGAACAGTTTCCGGTAATCGGCGAGTTGGTCGTTTCGCAGCGCGTCGACACCCTTCGCTGCGGCCTTGTCGATTAATTCACCGGCCAACTGGTTCGGATCGCCCGATACGTCGTGGAAGTTCTTGTAGCTCGTCGCGGAGGCGATCAGGATCGTGGCGCTGTCCGCGCCGGTCAGCGAACACTCGTCCGCGCTCTGAGTGGTGTTGCCGATCCGCTTGATCGGCCGCGTCGTCCGAGCGAGCGTGCCGCCGCTGTGGAGGATCCTGGCGCGGCACTGGAACTTCAGCGCGCCGTCAATGCCTTCCGCGGCTTGATTTGTGCCGTTCACGACAATCGTGTCGTCCCTTCCGCTAACCTGCTCGCCGACCACGATCTGATCCGTTCGCATCGACAGTTTGAAATTGATCTGGCCCGGTTTGCTTGCCTTCAGTCGCATGACCAGGACGTTGTCCGGCGCGCTGGCAAACAGTTCGCGGGTGAATACTGCGCCCTGCGATTCGAACTGCACACTGGCCGTAGCCGTGCGGAGGTTCAAGTCGCGCCGGTAATTCCCGACTTCCGAAAAGTCGGGAAACTCCAACACGAGATCGCCGACAGGCTGATACGGAAGTTGACGAAGCGGCTTGGCCATCATCTTGTCTGAGATCAGGCGCGAAGCTTCGTTGTACTTTCCATCCCAGATCAGCTGGCGAACCTCGGGCAACGCAGCCAGCGCATCGGGATTGTCAGGAACGTAAGGACCTCCGGCCCAGAGTGTGTCTTCGTTCAGACAGAGGATCTCGGTATCAATGCCGCCGAACATCATCGCCCCCTGCCTGCCGTTTCCGACGGGCAAAGCACTCGTCCAGGCATTAGCGGCCCGGCGATACCAGAGACTAAGCGGTTCCGATGGCGGCTCTGCTTCACCCGCGACCCTGCCGGTGAAAATGGCCTGCAGGAAATGGTACAGGTTGTTGCGCCACTCCGTCGCGTCGTGGCCGTTGGAGTCCACGGTCCACACGTGCGGCACTTCGTGTTCCTTGAGATACGCATGCAGGCCCTGACTGATGCCGATCAGGCCGTCTTTGTTTCCGCACGCAAGCCAAAGCAACTTGATCTGCCGCCTTGCACCGCTCGGATCGGGCAGCAACTCCGCGGGCCGCTTCGTGTTGGGGGCCGACGAGAATCCGCCGATCCATGCGAACTTGTCGAGGTGCGTTAATCCGAAGTTCAACGATTGGCCGCCTCCCATCGACAGACCGGCAAGCGCGCGGTGTTCGCGGTCGCTCAAGACGGAATATCGCGACTCGATGGTGGGGATCACGTCCTTCAGCAGATCGTCCTCGAACACGGCAAACGCAGGTGCCGACTTGAAGACGTCCCCTTCCGCCCGGTCGTTCCGCTGCGCGCGGCCGTTGGGCATAACGATGATCATCGGCACCGCCTTGCCTTCGGCCAGCAGGTTGTCGACCAGAATGCCCGGCGTGGCGAATCGCTCCCACTCGGTTTCATCGCCGCCGATGCCGTGAAGCAGATAGAGCACGGGGTACTTCTTGTCCGGCGAGTACCCCGGCGGCGTGTAGACCTGCATTTTTCGGCGAGTTCCGACCGTTTTCGAGTCGTACTCGATCATCTCGGTCTTTCCCCGGGCAACTCCCTCTTTCTTGGCGTTGAAGCCCTCCGGCGGATCGGGATAAACCTGCTTGTCGTCCGGCCCGAGCGTGATCTGCCGGCCAAATCCAGTCGGTTCGCCGGGGCCGCGGCGCGGCGGCGCCTTAACGGCCTTCGCGTCGGATGGCTTCGCTTCTTCGGCCCACGAGTGCGGGCCGGCGAGCGCAACCAGGAAAGCAGCCGTGAGAGCGATGACTGTCTTCATTGCAGCAGACTCCCTCGCAGAGCGTAGAGCTTCTTAGTTTTGCGTTTATCTCATCATCGAAATCGCCGAGCCTCGGCAACCTGTCTCAATCCGTCTTCGATCCAGTTCGAGACGCGGTCGTACGTCGGCAGATGCCACAGCAGTGCGGCGACCAGCACACCGGCCGCCAGCAGCGCCGGCCACTGCCGCTCGACCATATAGGCCACGAGAGCGAGAAGACACGGCCCTTCACACAGCGCGGCGCCAACGATCGTCTTCGTCGAATACACGATGGCAAGTCGCCCGGCATCTGTGTCCGGCGCGGGACGACCCGGTTGCGACGGCTGCCATGTGCCGCTGGCAATGCCTCGGATTTGAGCACGAGCCATGATGCCGGCGATGAGCGGCGACAGCACCAGGCCACTCGCTCCCACGACCATCGAAAGCAACGTCAATATTTGCCCGTTCGCCCCCGGCTTCGCCTGGGCCGGTGCAAACAGCACCACGTAGCCGCCAAAGAGAATTACGCCCATCACCAGCGACGCAACAATGATCTGCAGGGTCCGCACATGCGGGCCCAGGTTTTCAGACTGCGGTTCGGACATGTCTATTTCTCCTGCCGAAGTTCTGTGCGAAAGTATTGCGATCATTTCGGCGCGGAACAAGCATGTCGAGCCGGAAGCGGCAACCGGGGCAAGGCACCGTATGGGTTCGGAGGAACTGCCTCTCACAGAGCCGCAAAGCACACCGAGAGGGTTTGCGCCTGGCAAACGCTCTCGGTGGTCCCCGTGTCTCCGTGGGAGAAGACGAAGCAGCGGACGGAACTTCGAACATCTTCGCTCGCGAACTCTCCCCGTGCCGCAATCGTTCTCCGCGCGATACAATTCGTTGATCGAAGCCACCAAGTGCTCTGCGCCGTCGCAATTCAACCGCACGGTGACGGGCGAAATTCAGAAGGAAGGATTCACACTATGTCCAAGAACAGTGTCCTGATTCGCAGCGTGATCATCCTCGCGGCTTTGACGTGCGGCGCGTGCAACCAAAAGCCCGCTGCCAGTTCCACACCGGCACCCGCTGAAGCAGCCAAAGCTCCGGAAGACGCCGTAGCTGTTACCGTCACAACCCAGATGACTGACGTGCTGTTAAAAGCCGACAAGGTCGATGGCACCGAAGACAAGACCGTGTCGAAATGCGCGTCCTGCGATTTGGGGATGGACGGCTCGAAAGAACACGCGCTGAAGGTCGGCGAGTTCACGCTGCTGTTCTGCAGCGATGACTGTAAGCAGGAATTCTCGAAGGACCTCGAAAAGTCCGTCGTGGCAATCAAGATTCCCTGACAGTCGAGACTTCATAGCTCGAGCATCGACTTCAGCCGCGACTTACTCGCCAGACCTTCCTGGCGGGCAACGGCGCGACCGCCTTTGAATACCTGCAGATTGGGTACCGACGAGACACGGTAGCGTGCGGCCAACTGGCGGCAGTCGTCGATGTTTACCTTCACCACTTTGGCCTGAGGTGACTCGGCTGCCAGTTCGTCCAGAACCGGCCCAAGCTTCTTGCAGGGCCCGCACCACTCCGCGTAGAAGTCCACCAGCACCGGAACGTCCGACTGAAGCACCTGCTGCTCGAAGTTGCTCTCATTTACGTGGAGTACCGACGGCCTGACGACTGCCGGAGCAGCGTGCGAAGCCACGATGGCCGGACTGCCGGATGAAATCGGAACCTCTTGATCGGCGGCCAGTGATGTTGCATTGGTCGACGCGGCGATGGCCGGAAGTTGCATCGGCAGTCGCAAGTCCGCGGTCGAACCCGATTGCGCATTGTAGGGCTGCCCGGAACTGGCTGCCGCAGGCCAGTTCTCCTTGCCGACACCGTTTGCCGCAGTCGCCGTGGCCGCAGTAGAAACCTGTGCCCTTTCGAGTGCTGAAGACTTGTCCGCTCGCGAGGCCTCGGAGAACTTCCCTTTGCCGGCATCCCTTCCCAGCGCACACCCGCTCAGGGGCAATCCGATTACGACCAGCAACAAGGCCGCGTTTATCCTGGTGCGGGATTTGACTTCGCGACGACGCATCGTGAATTCCTTTCCTTCTTCCTAAAGTCC
>CAIPEB010000416.1 GCA_903863885.1 uncultured Planctomycetaceae bacterium
ATCGACCATACGCCGGTCGCCAATGTGGCGGCCGGTGCGGTGGTCGAAGTGGGGAACCGCGTGCTGGTTTCCAAACGGGATATCCCGGCCGGCACGCTCGGCGCGCTGGCCACGCGCGGCATCTTCGACGTGGTGAAAGTCACGGGCGCTATCAGCGCCGGGGACGGTCTGTACTGGGATAACGACGGCAATCCCGTGGGGGGAACGGCCGGTAGTGGCGCAGCCACCAAGACTCCGGCGAACGGCAAGTTCATGGGCTACGCGATCGCGGACGCTGGCGCCAGTGACACGACGGTCCGCGTGTTGCTCAGGTCCATGGAGGACGCGAATGCGGAGACCCTGGGCCTCGGGGATCTGACCGATGTGGGGCCGGTGGCCTACACCGCGGGCCGGATCCTGGTAGCGGACGGGGACAGTTACGAGGACGTACCGGTCACGGGACCGTTCAATCTGTCGGGTGCCGGTCTGGTATCGCTCGACGCTGCCACGGTCGCGGCCACGGGCTCGGCCCAGGGTGACGCAGCCGCCATCGCGGACGGGTTCACGCTCGTCTCGGCGGCCGACGGAACCAAGGGTGTGAAACTGCCGGCCGCAGCCGCCGGTGGGTTGTGCATCGTGAAGAACGCGGATGCAGCCAACGCGATTCTCAAGGTCTATCCGGATACGGGTGACGCCATCAACGCGCTGGGTGCCAATGCGGCTTTGTCGATGGCGGCCAAAACGTCGGCCGTGTTCGTCGCGTTTGACGCCACGACCTGGTACACGATTCCGCTCCTGCCGAGCTGAGCCTCATGACCAACCTGCTCCAGACCGGATCCCAATGGCTGGGTGACCAGTTGCTGGCGCACGCTGCCACGGAGGTGCAATATGTGCGCGGTCTGGAGCAGGCTCTTGTCCGAGCCACGATCGGAAAGACGGAGTTCGAGATCGAGAACGGGGCAGGCCTGATCGAACGGGTCCAGACGCGGGACTACCTGATCAAAGCCCCGCAGCTGGTGCTGGGAGGCAGCCCGACATTGCCCAAGCCGGGAGATCGCATCTACGAGACGGATGGAAACGTGACGCTGGTGTACGAGGTCCTGTCGCTGGGCACGCAGCCCTGCTGGCGCTTCAGCGATCCTCATCGCCAACTGTTGCGGGTGCACACGAAGCAAGTTGCCTGAAGGTAATCGTCTACAGGAGCCATGGTCATGCAGGATGCCTTGTTGATTGCGAGCAACGAACTATCGGCGTTTCTGAACGCGGCCGACAAGCGGGAACACCTGATTCAGCGCTGCGAGTCGTACTTCGACAAGTTGGTCGAACCGCTGGATGTGCCGGGACCGGATCCGATCATCGACCCGGTGCTGCGATCGACGATTCGTCCGCTGGTCGGGCGGCTGTACGACGAAGCCGTGCGCAAGTTGGAGGCTCAGAACCATGCTGTTTGAGCAACTGCTGGGCTATATCCCGGTGGCGGCGGTCGTGGGGGGCTTGCTGCTGGTGCTGTGGAGCGAACGGGGCCGCCTTCAATCGCTGCTGCCGAGC
>CAIPEB010000417.1 GCA_903863885.1 uncultured Planctomycetaceae bacterium
AGCAAGCGTCCGGCCATGGCCCGCAGGTTCATCGTCGCTTCCGCAAATGGATATTTAACAGTCAACGGCGTCGTTTCCAATATGGAGCGGCGCACGGCGGCGTCGAGAACGATGGCGCCAAGAAACCCGACGTTGACGCTCAGGAACCTGCGCGAAATCGCCTGGAGACTGGCGGCCAGTTCGTCCGAGTTGGAACGGCACATGTTAAGGACCAACCAGGGACGGAAGGTGGAGCAAAGCGTGCGCAGTTGTCTCCCTGCCAAAGGATCAATCCTCATGATGCGATTCGCTAGTGGTATGATTCATAAATAGCTTTACATATATCGCCGTGGCGTGATACCGTATGTTGCATGCGAACAACAGAAGCGATTGCCTTGACGCCCGAGGAGCGCACGATGCTGGAGGGATGGGCGCGGTCGCGACAGTTGCCGTACCGGCAGGTGATGCGGGCGCGCGTGATCACGATGGCAGCGGAGGGAGCGTTCAGCCAAGACATTGCCCGCGAACTGCGTATTTCGCGTCCGACGGTGCAACTGTGGCGCGAACGTTTCCTGGCTCTTCGACTTGCGGGCTTGGAGAAGGATGCGCCACGTCCCGGACGAAGGCCCAGGCTTTCGGAGGCCAAGGTACGAAGGGTGGTCGAAGCGACGCTGCACACTACGCCGGCGAATGCTACGCACTGGAGTACGCGCAGCATGGCGGAAGCGCAACACCTGAGCCAGTCGGCCGTGCAGCGCATCTGGGCCCGACACAACCTGAAACCGCATCGCACGAGCACATTCAAGTTGAGTCGAGACAAGCACTTCGTCGAGAAGCTGTACGACGTGGTCGGGTTGTACCTGAATCCTCCGGACCGAGCCTTGGTGCTGTGCGTGGACGAGAAGAGTCAGATCCAAGCCCTCGATCGTACACAACCCGGCCTGCCAATGACCCCCGGCCGCTGTGGCACCTTCACGCACGACTACGTTCGGCACGGAACCACCACGTTGTTCGCCGCCCTCTCGATGCTGGATGGCAAAGTCATCGGCGAGTGCATGCAACGTCACCGGCATCAGGAGTTCATCCGCTTCCTGAAACGAATCGAACTCCACACACCGCGGGGGCGCGAACTCCATCTGATCGTGGACAACTACAGCACGCACAAGCACCCTCGGGTCAAATCGTGGTTGGCTCGTCATCCGCGTGTCCATTTGCACTTCATCCCAACATCGAGTTCCTGGCTCAATCTGGTCGAGCGCTGGTTCCGCGATCTCACGGACAAGCGCATCCGTCGCGGCAGCTTCACCAGCGTCCCGCAACTGATCGAGGCCATCATGGACTACGTCAATAACCATAACCAGAATCCGCGCATCTTCGTCTGGAGTGCGCCCGTCGAACGCATCATGGACAAAATCGCCAAATGTAAAGAAGCGTTAGACTCAGTACACTAGGTCCCCGTTGCCTCGGTTGCAAAACTCATATGTTGCCAACCAAGCAAGAGCACCAAAAGCTTGGCATGCAGAAGCGATTGCAATCCGTCCCGCGAGACCATGAAGGATGGCAAGACCAACGGCCAGCACCGTAATCCCTGCGCTGGAAGCCGCGGCAAGAGGGACCGCTCTGACGAAGGCTGCAACGAGCGCAGTGTGAGGGAGTGTGACGGCGCGTCTGTGCCGAACGGCGGCGGTGACACCCTTCATGACGCGGTGGAATAATTGGAATAATTTATTGGAAGCGGAT
>CAIPEB010000418.1 GCA_903863885.1 uncultured Planctomycetaceae bacterium
CACTGCTGGTTCGGAAGTCCCTCCCCGACCGCTGCGCGGCCGACCCTCCCGCACGCGGGAGGGTGAAGTTGATTCTTCAAACACGTTCTCAGCGTTTCTCCTCGGGGATCTTCAACTCGGCCAGCGTCCCGCGCAGCCACGCCAGCGACCGTTCGATCATCGGACCACCCTGGCCTTCGCACTCCATGCTCAGCGTTCCCGTGTAGCCGTGATCGCGCAGCACGGTAATGCACTGTCGGATATTGTCGGCGTTCACGCCTTCGCCGAGCGAGCAGGAACTCACCGCGATGCCGGTCGTTTCGCCGCGGAGCGACGCGGCCAGCGATTGGCTCACGTCCTTGACGTGAACGTGCGAGACCTTCGGGACGAACCGTTTCAGGAACTCCACGGGATCCCGTCCCGCGATAAACGTGTTGCCTGTGTCCATGTTCATGTTCAGGAACGGGCTGTCGCAGAAAGCCAGCATCTCGGCCATGCGGTCCGGGTTCGTGGTGAAGTACCCGTGCACTTCGATGTTGATTGAGATCTCGTAGGCCTCCGCGACTTCGACGATCTGCTGGTAACTCTGCTTCATCAGCCGCATGGCTTCTTCGTCGTCAAGTCCTTCGGGCCGGTGCAATCCGTCGGTGGTTGCGATGCGATCGCAGCCGGCCAGCTTGGCCCATTGGAGACTGCGCAGTACGTAGGGGACTCCGTACAGCGGCCCGTCCTTTCCGGACAGCGGATAGGCGGCGTCCACCTGCGAGAACCGCACGCCGTAACGGTCCATCTTGCGCCGCAGCAGCACCGGGTCTTCGTGAAGCGCCACGTGCGGCTGGTACCCCAGCCCGTGAATCCAGCTTACGCCGTCGATTAGTCCGCATTCGATGAATTCGACGCCATTGGCCTGGGCCCATTTCAGGCACTGCTCGAAATTCCAGTACGCGGAGTTGAACGCATCGGTGTGAAAACTGATCTGCATGGAATGCCCTTTCCGGCTCGTGACAATCATGCGAACGATTGGGGGTTTTTCTTCTGCTTTGCCTGATCGAATGAGTCAATGAAGCTTATACTGCCTTGCGGCGTGCGGGGCAATCATCCAGTGCGGCAGAGGAGATGGCCATGATCAAGGTCGCAAAGGTCGTTGTCGTATTCCATTTGTTTCTGGCGGCCGCCTTCGGTTCCGCGCATGCCGAATCGCCCCAGCAGCGGCCGAACATCCTCTGGTTAACCTGCGAGGATACGGGTCCGCATCTCGGCTGTTACGGCGATGCGTACTCAACCACGTTGAATCTGGATGTGGTGGCTGCCAGGGGCACGATTTACACGACTTGCTGGTCCAACGCCCCGGTCTGTGCGCCGGCACGGACGACGCTGATTTCGGGGATGTACCCGACGTGCACCGGCGCGGAGCACATGCGAAGCACAGCGACGCTGCCGGACGGAATGAAGATGTACCCGCAGTACCTGCGCGAGGCCGGATATTACTGCACGAACAACAACAAGGAAGACTACAACCTCGAGAAACCGGGCAAGGTCTGGGACGAGTCGAGCGGCAAGGCGCATTGGAAGAACCGGTCTGCCGGCCAGCCCTTCTTCGCAGTGTTCAATTTCGTAGTGACGCACGAGAGCCAGGTGCGGGCGCGGCCGCACACGCCCGTGCACGACCCGGCCAAAGTCCGCGTTCCGGCCTATCACCCCGACTCGCCCGAAGTGCGCCGGGACTGGGCTCAGTACTACGACAAGATCGCGGAGATGGACGAACAGGCCGGCCGGCGGCTCGACGAGTTGCGGGCGGCGGGACTCGAGGAAGATACGATTGTTTTCTTCTACGGCGACCACGGCCCGGGAATGCCTCGCTGCAAACGCTGGCCGTATGATTCCGGCCTGCATGCGCCGCTGCTGATCTACGTGCCGCCGAAGTTTGCCTCGTTGCGTCCGGAACCTTTCACGCCGGGGGGCCGGTGCGACCGCCTGGTGGCTTTCGTCGATTTCGCGCCGACATTGCTGAGTCTGTGCGGGATCGAACCGCCGAAACACATGCAGGG
>CAIPEB010000419.1 GCA_903863885.1 uncultured Planctomycetaceae bacterium
CGAACGACGTCTCGTACAGCAGCTGGCCGTTGTCGCGCCGGAACGCCGCGGGTGAGACCCGCCCCATCGGCGCGTAGAGCGTCGACGGCGAAGCAACCAGATAACCCTGGGGCGACACGCGGCTCTGCGGGTTCTCGCCCGTCGAGTCGTTGCACCACTGGACTTTGCCCGTAGCGGCATCGAGCGCAAAGAGAAAGACGCCTTCGGCCGGAAAGATGCCCGCCCCGACATAGGCGACACCGCCGTCAATCAGAACCCCGGTCCTGGACGGCCACAGCGAGATCATCTTGCCGTGCCCCAGCGCGCGCCGCGATTCGGGAGCCGCGCAAAAGGTCCAGACGTCGCTCCCGTCTTTCGCGTTCACGCAGTAAACGAAACCGTCATCGGACCCGAAATAGAGACGCCCTTCGGAGAAGGTCGGCGCAAGCCGTATCGGCCCGCCCGTGGCCTTCGTCCAGCGCACGACGCCCGAATCACGATCGAGACAGTACAGTTTATGATCGGCCGAGGAGCCGAAATAAAGCGAGTCGCCGACACCGATCACCTGGAATACGTCGTCGAAGTGCGCCCGCCGCAACTCAAGGATGTCTTCGATCGGCACCGGCTTGGGATCGCCCCACGCCGGCTGAGGAGCAAACCGGTTTTGAAACACCCAGCTCTCGATCAGCGGAACGGCCAGCGGTTCCGATGTGATCCCGCTGCGCGCGGCATCGTGACGATACGTCGGCCAGTCGGCGCCCGCTGAAGCTGCGGCGATCGCAATTGCCGCAATCCATCGGGACGAGAACGTCGCTACAATATGCCGGGATCGAAAATATCTTCGCATACGTTCCTCCTGCATCGCCGAACCGGAACAGCTTTCCCGGTCCGCAGTATAGTGGATATGGATATCATCATGATTCGATCGAAGATATTTCGCGGACTCCTGGCCGTTCTGCTCGCCTACCTGGTTTTAATCATCATGCTCGCCGCGTTTCAAAGAGCCCTGATCTATCATCCGATGGGACCCTGCCGCATTGAACCGGAAGATCTGGATTTTCCGCGAGGCCAGGTCCACAGGGTGCAGGTGACGGCGCACGACGGCTTGAAGCTCAACGGCTGGATCGTTCTGGCGGACGGACTTCGCGCCGCGGACCAGGGCGAGTGTGACCGGCAACTGGGCGGTGAGCGTTTGACGGTCGTCTACTTTTCCGGCAACGCGGGCAATCGGGTATACCGCGGGCCGGAAGTCGGCCTGCTTACCGGTCGCGGTGTGAACGTCTGCCTGGTCGATTACCGGGGCTATGGCGACAACCCCGGGAAGCCGAGCGAAGAGGACCTGGCACGCGACGCGCACTCGGTCTGGGAATACATGACAAAGCAACGCAATGTGCCGGCGTATCGGCTCGTGCTCTACGGCGAATCCCTCGGCGGCGCCGTGGCAGTTCGACTGGCTGAACAATGTTGCCGGGAGGGTTCGCCGCCCGCCGGCATCGTGCTGCGATCGACCTTCAATTCGCTTGTCGACGTCGCCTCCTATCACTATCCGTGGCTGCCCGTGCGCTGGGCGCTGATTGAGCGATACCCGTCCGAGCAGCGTATCGCTCATGTCACATGCCCTGTTCTTCAGATCCATGGCAGCGACGACACGATCGTGCCCATCAGACTGGCTCGACGGCTCTTTGAGGCGGCGCCTCCGACTGCAGCCAACGGGACGGCCAAGGAATGGGTCGCCATTTTCGGCGCCGATCACAACGACGTTGTGCTGGTGGCGGAGAAGGACATGAAAGCCGCGCTCGATCGGTTCTTTCGGCGGACGGTTATTCCGAAAGAGCCGACCTTTCCGCCGCACAGTGATTCTTGACGCGGACCACCGCGCGGCAGCTGTTCATGCGCGGCCTTTCGCAATCGGCCACGAATCTTCGGAAGTGTTGCTTGGCGTGGCAATGTGCGTATCATAAATTGACTTTGCCCACATGATCACCGGGCGTTATTCGGTGGTCCCGGCCATGGCCACCTGGGCGGACGCGTGTCGCGATTTGAAACAAGGGACTTCGAAATGACCAGCGTATCCCGTCGCAGTTTTCTAAAGTATGCATCAGCGGCCGCCGCCGCACCCTATGTGATCACGTCCACGGCGCTCGGCAACGCGGATACCCCGCCCGCGAGCGACCGCATCACGCTAGGACATATTGGAGTCGGCGGTCGAGGCACGGATCTGCTCCGCGGTTTCCTGCAATGCAAGGACTGCCAGAGCGTGGCGGCAGCGGACGCTTACGCCAGCCGGCGCAACAACGCCGCGGCGATGATGAAGGGCAAGGCATACGCCGATTTTCGCGAACTCCTCGCGAGGGACGACATTGACGCCGTCGTCATTGCAACTCCGGATCACTGGCACGTCAAACTCGCCATCCTGGCGGCCCGCGCCGGGAAGGACGCATACGTCGAAAAGCCGCTGGGCGTCTCCATCGAAGAAGATCTGCTCTGCCAGCAGACGTTCACCGAAAAGAAGCGGATCTTCCAGTACGGAACACAGCAGCGCAGCATGTCGCACTGCCATTTCGGTTGCGAGTTGGTCCGCAGCGGCAAGATCGGCAAGCTGAAGCGGATCGAAGTGATCGCCCCCAACGGCGAGCCCGGTGGCTCCACGACCGAAGCGCCCGTTCCGCCTGATCTGGATCTGAACATGTGGATCGGCCCCGCCCCGATGAAGCCCTACACGCCCGACCGCTGCAAGGCACCGGGCACCTACTTCATCTACGATTATTCAATCGGTTACCTGGGCGGTTGGGGCGCGCACCCGCTCGACATCATGGTGTTCGGTTGCGACGCCGACCTGTCAGGAAACATCGAAGTCCAAGGCACCGGCGTCATCCCCAAGGAAGGGCTGTACGACACGGTCTATAACTGGGACATCAAAGGCAAACTCGGAGACGTCGAATTCAGTTTTCTGCCCGGCAGCGATTCCACTCGCTTCATCGGCACGGAAGGCTGGATCCAGGTGCGGCGAGGCGGCATTGAAGCCGAGCCCGCGTCCCTGCTGCAGACGAAACTGGACACTCAGAATCTACATTTGCTGCAGAGCGCCCGTCAGGACCAGAACTTCATCGACTCGATCAAGTCCCGCAAGCCGGCGATCAGCCCGGTCGAACATGCGGTGCGGTCCGATGTGATCAGCCTGCTGTGCGACATCGCCGTGCGAACCGGTCGCAAGATCACCTGGGACTGGAAGAAGGCCGAAATCGTCGGTGATCCCGAGGCCGCCAAGCTCGCGAAAATGCGGCCCATGCGGGAACCCTGGAAGATCTGACACGAAGCAGCCCGCATTTCAAAGGATTGGCCGTGACACCACGACGGTTGCTGGCGATAGTGACGGTGCTTCTTCTGGTCGGTTGCCAACCGGTGGAACGCACCGTTCCTTCCAACGAACCCGGTCCGCCGCCAAAACGCGGCGATGCTGCCGCACCGGACCCGACTCCCGCTCGCGATGCGCCGAGCGAGCGGGAGCAGGCGGCCAGCGTTCGTACCAAGACGGGTGGTGAGGGCATCGACCCTCGATTCGCAGCGGCCGTTCAGCGGGTGGAGTTGCTCGGCGGACAACTCAACTTCGACGCGAACGGGAATCTTACCGGAGTCGATTTGGCGGGCGATCGACTCGACCGCAAAATGGCCATCGATGCCGACGTCGCTCTGCTCGCAGCGTTGCCCCACCTGACCAGCGTGCGACTTTACGGTGACAAGATCACCAATGCGAGTGTTCCGCATCTGCGGAGCATGCCGCGTCTGACTCACCTGGCACTGCAGTCAACGGCGATGAATGACGCAGGGCTGCAGCAGGTCTGCTCGCTGGAGAAATTGAAATCGCTTGACCTGTCGCGCAGCGTCTGGCTGACCGATCGTTCGTTATCTGAAGTTGCGGGCGCGGCGAATCTCGAAGAGTTGATGCTGCTCAACACCAGCGTCACCAGCGCGGGAGTGGAGAAACTGACGGCACTGCGAAGCCTGCGTCTCCTGGACTTGCGCGGCTGCAGTCAACTCGGCGACGCAGCCCTTCCGCCCTTGTCGTCCAACGCGAGGCTCCAGACGCTGCGAGTGTCCGGGTACGGGTATACCGACGCGGCGCTTGCGCGAATCGGGACGTTTCCATCCATTACCAGCCTGACCGTGGAGGACGCCGCCGTCACGGACAAGGGGCTGGACGGCATCCGAGGTCTGCCGCTGGAGGACCTGACGATGATGCGGTGCTTCAACATCACCGACGCGGGACTCGCCCCCCTGGCCAGGATGCGGACGCTCAAGCGACTGGCCCTTCGCGGTACTCCCGTCAACGGATCGGGACTGACGCACATCGCCGGCAATAAGGACCTCACGCAGCTCCAGCTCAGCGAGACAATGATTGACGCAGCCGGAGTGGATCAGGTGAACAAGCTCAGCGGTCTGACTCGCCTTGAGCTCCGCAAGACGCTTGTCGGCGATGCCGGCCTCGCCGCACTCGCCCCGCTCAGCAAGCTGAACTATCTCGACATCGAGGATTGCGGTATCAGCGACGAGGGCTTGCAGAAACTCGCGCCGCTCACCTCCCTGCGCTCGCTCGTGCTGACGATGAACCAGGGAATCACCGACAAGAGCATCGACGTGCTCTCGAAATTCTCGAGTCTGCGCGAACTGCATATCGACCAGACAGGAATCACCAACGACGGCGCCCAGCGACTCGTCGCTGCACTTCCCTCGTGCCGGATCGAACACTGGTCGGTTCAGACGAAAAAGTGAATGGGGCAAGGCACAGTGCCAACTGTCGCCTTGCGTTCTCTGTCACCGCTGCCATTGCATCGAACTCTCCCGGGGTGCCACCCACCTCCAGCTGCAGCCACCGGTGCCAGCCACCTCCGGTTAAGTGCCACCCACCTCCGGTAAGTGTGTTTCGTTGGCGAGACGGTTATCTCTTGGCTTCTTCGGTGTTGCGGATGGCGGCATGCCGCGACGTTCCAGAGGCGAGTTGCACTGGACTCAGCGCGTCGCGTAATGATGTGGGGTTCGCGCTGACGCGGCAGAGACGGACGAGGAGAATGCGGCATTCGGTGCGCGATGCCGACAGTCATTGCGAGGAGCAATGTCCGATGCGGGAACGAGTGGAGAAACTCGTCAGAAAAACCGCTGGCGACTGGCGGTCATGCCATGCAGCCAGTTTCGGCCGCGGCGATCTGCTTCGGCGGCGAGACTCTCATACCGTCCTGCGGCTGTGCGAAAGGTCTGGCCGAAGTCTGTCACCGTGTCGAGCCAGTTTTCAGGCACAATGTTCAATCGGTCCAGGATCGGCGCCAATTCCTGGGGGATGTGGCCTCGTTTGTCGCGGCGCACTTGCCGACCGGTCCAGTCCAACAGAGTCAAGTATTCGTCGGTCGTCATCTCCAGGAAGCCCAGGTTCGATGCGCGAAAACGAGGTTTCGAGTTCTTCGGAAGATCTCTGTCCAGTGGCACGGGGCTGAGCCACCGATCGGGCGCTGCATTTTCTGTGGATGTCGAGGAGGCCGGGCCGCGCCGCTGTCCGTTGCGACTTCGGATTCGATCGTAAGCAGATGTGTAGCGGCTTGCTTCAGGCGTAGCGGCAATACCGGCTCGAATCGGATTAAGGTCCACGTAAATCACGACGGCCAGCAGTGCTGCCTCGTCGAGGATGCGAGTCATCTTGTACCGGCCAGCCCAGAAGCGGCCAGTGACTTGATCCTCTTTATTAGCCCTTCTGGCAATTGGTTCCGTTAAAAAACGCATGAGCCAGGAGATGTGCGAAAGACGTGACCTCGCCTCAGACAGCTTCTTGCGATTGGTGGTCAGCATTCGCAGCTCATTAGGCTTTGGGTCTGCAGGATGACCGTTCTTCTCGCGCCGTTTGGGACATAAATTCCACCATCGGCGCGCTACCTCGTCATTGGACCATTGCCGTACAAGATCTGGCCGGTTTCGCAGCACCACGTGCAGATGATTGTCCAGAAACCCGTAACCAATGACATCGATGGCGAAGATCCCAGCCAGGAATTCGAGACGTTCGCGCACCCAGTCCTTGCGATGCTCGTACGACTTGCCGGTCGTCGCATCGTAGCCAAGCAGGAACGACTGCCTGACGCAACGATTCACACAGTGGTAGATGCCCACGTTTTGCTCATCAAAGACTTCGCTGCGCGGCGGTCGAGGCATTTCGGCTGCTCCAGAAGGACGATTCGATTCCCTACTCACCTAAGCACCAATCAGGCCGCCCTCCCCTCA
>CAIPEB010000420.1 GCA_903863885.1 uncultured Planctomycetaceae bacterium
AGAAATTTAAACAACAGCGCGCAGGTAGCAGTTCAAACGTCATACATAACTAAGGGAGGGATAACATGTCGCACTGGTATAGCTACTCACTGGCCGCCGACCTGTCGGTCAAGGATTTCGCGGCCGCTCTGGTCTTGGCTTACGTGGCTACGGAGAGCCTGCACGGCGCATCGCAGACCCGATTGGATGCAGCCATCTTCGTCGCTCCTGCCCTGCGGGTCTGCGTAATAGACGCGAGCACGCCGGTCGGTCGCGATCTCAATCGCCTGTTCATCGGCTTCCTCAGCGAAGTCGCGGGCCCGGACGCGTTTCTGACGCAGCGCATCACGCTGACCACGGCCGCCTGACGCGGGCCGACCCCTTCGAGACGCGATGACGTCCGGATCCCGAGATCCGGCGAGCGGAGATACCCCCGATGGAAACGACCAAACGCACGTGTCTGAAATGCAACCGGCTCTTCGATTCCGCCGGCCCGTTCAATCGGATCTGCCGGCGATGTCAGCAGGTCAACGACCGACTGCCGCGATTCTCGGAAGAGCAGATGCAGAAACAGCGCGGCGCCAAATGGCACAACGGCGAACTGATGGAACCGTGACACCCCAAACGCTCGCGGAACCGACCCAGCCTTTCCCCACAGGACGCACCCCCAATGACCGAATCCGCACTCGCCTCGCTGATCAAATTCATCATGACCTTTTCCGCGTTCAACACGTACCGTGGTTGCCCGCGGAAATACAAACACCGTTTCCTCGATTTTCTGCAGCCGCGTGAGAGAGCCGAGGCGCTGGGTTTCGGCACTGTCACCCACGGTGGCCTCGAACGGTGGTATCTCTCCAGCGACGATCCCAACCGCCTGTGGACCGTGCTGGACTACATCGACCGGCAGTTTCCGCTGAGAACCGGTGATCCCGTCCAGAAAGCCCAGTGGCAACTAGCTCGAGCCATGCTCACGGGTTATGCCGCCCGCTACCCGTCGGAAGACTTCGAGATCGTCGCTGTGGAGATGCCGTTCACGGGGGAAATCCGCAATCCGGACACGGGACACCTGAGCAAGACCTTCAGCATGGCGGGCAAGGTCGACGGCATCGTGAAACGCAGCGACGGGCTGTACTTGCTGGAACACAAAACCGCCTCCACGATCGACTCGGCCTACCTCGATCGGCTCTGGACCGATACCCAGATTGCGCTCTACGCCCACCAACTGCGCGAACTCGGCTATCCGATCATCGGCGTGATCTACAACGTGCTGCTCAAGTCACGACTGCAGCAGAAAACGGGCGAGACGGAAGCCGAATTCGAACTCCGCCGCATGGAACTGGCCGCCAAGAACAAGAGTGGCCGCTCCACGGCCCAACGCCAACTGCCCGAATCGGACGACGAGTTCCAGGCGAGACTCGCCGCCTGGTACTCGCGCGACGAAGCCTTCCACCGTGAGCACATTTATCTATCCGAAGAACGGCTGGCCATGCTTCAGGAAGAAGTCTGGGAGGTGACTCAGCAGTATCTGGCCGCGCGTCGCCGCGACAAGTGGCTGATGAACACCGCCAACTGCTTCTCCTACCAGCGCCCCTGTGAGTACCTGCCCTATTGCCGGTCGGGATTCAATCCCAACGTTCGCGACAACCTCTACGACATTGTGCCGCCGCATCAAGAACTGAACTCGTCGGCGGAATCCGCAGCACC
>CAIPEB010000421.1 GCA_903863885.1 uncultured Planctomycetaceae bacterium
AGGGGGAGTTGTCATTTGGGCCACGATACCGGTCCGGTCTCTGGAGCACCTGACCGAGAATGATCAAGGTCAGAAGGAATGGCGCAGCGCAATCACGGACAAGAAACGCCATTCGATTGCAATCATGCCCGACAAGCAATGGCAAGAACGCAAACGATCACTTCTTGATGCCATCAGAAATGCACCTCCGGAACAAGCGAAGGTACTCAAGGTAGGATCAGGCAAAATCGAAATTGGACAAGAAGCCACCGAAGCGGGTCGCGGGGAGTGATTAGCTCCCCGCTCCCACACCACCGGACTTGCGGGACCGCATCCGGCGGTTCAGAAGGTTTCCCCGTCGGGACGGGTCACCCGGACTGACTCGCTGCCGGGTAGTGATAGGCGATCCACAGGTCTCGCACCGAGACCAAGCCTTGTGATGCCAGCCATGCGTTGGTCATACCGCTTTGCGTAGCCAAGGTACGGGCCATGTGCCAGTAGCTCTTACGGCTCAGCGCCGTAGGGATGGCACAGTTGGCCGCGACACCCAGTTTGAGCAGTTCGCGCACGCGCGTGCGGCACCGTCGCCACTGTTTCCAGTAGCACATCCGCACCCGGCGGCGAATCCACTCATCGAGGTCCGGAACGGGTTGGTAGTATTCCGAAAGCGCGAAGTACGCCATCCACCCACGGAGATACTCCGAGAGTTTCCGTAGCCGGTATTCCATCGAGACGCCCCAACTGCGGCCTGTCAATTCCTTGACTCGCCGCTTGAATTGCGCCAGCGATTTCTCCGACCAGACAATCTTCTTGCTCCGGAACGTGAAACCCAGAAATCGGCATTGGCCCAGCTTGGCGACCTTGCTCTTCACCGGGTTGACCGTCAGCCGCAACACCTTGTTCAGGAACCGCGTCAGACTTGCCATCACCCGTTGCCCGGCCCGCTCGCTCTTGACCAATACCAGGAAGTCATCCGCGTAACGGACGAACTTGTGGCCGCGCTTTTCCAATTCCATGTCCAGATCGTGCAACAGGATATTGGCCAGCAACGGCGACAGTGGCCCCCCTTGCGGGACTCCCTGTTCCGTGGGTCTCTTCTGCCCATTCTCCACCACTCCGGCGCGCAAATAACGCCAGATCAACCGCCGTACTTGCCGGTCGGGCACCTTGGCGGAAACCCGGCACAGGAGGACATCGAAGTTGACCGTGTCAAAGAACTTGGTCAAATCGCAGTCCACTGCCACCGTGTATCCCTCTTTCAGGTATGCCCGTGCCTGCCGCACGGCATCATGCGCACCGCGTCGGGGCCGGAAACCATAGCTGAACCGAGAGAATCCCGGCTCAAACAATGGCCCCAGCATTTGCGCCAGTGCCTGCTGTATCACGCGGTCAATGACGGTTGGGATGCCCAGGGGACGTTGGCCGCCGCTGGCCTTCGGGATATACACCCGTCGAACCGGGTTTGGCTGGTACGTTCCCCGTTTGAGCGATTCCTTCACCCTCACCCACTGCGGCGAACGCACGAAGTCGGGAAACGCTTCGACGCTCATCCCGTCGATTCCCGGCGCTCCGCGGTTCGCCCGGACTTGTTCCCATGCGCGTTGCAGGTTCTCCCGCGTGAGAACCTGCGCCATGAGGTCCGCCTTGGAGGCAGGCTTCTCCCTGTCCAGACAGCCGCTGGCTCCACCCTTCGGCTTCTTCACTGCGTCTGCGGTCATAGGTTCCTTCCTCTTCCTTCCGTTCGGCCCTTCGCTCCATCCCCATTACAGGAACTTCTACGCTACTACGGCCTCCGCTGACTCCTGCCCGAAGACCGGCAGATGTTTCCATCCGCCGCGCCGGCGGCTACGCAAGCGTTCGCCCCCAGCCAATGCCGGGCAGGTCTCCCCAGATAAGGTGCACAAACTTCCTCCGCACAACCCCGCCATTTACCCTGCCCTAGATCAGTCGGACTTCGCTCGTGTTGTGCCTGCTCGTCCTCGGGCTGAGCCTTGTATGGCATTTCTGTTCGTGAGTTCGCGGATTTGCTCCAGACTTCCTTCAGCCGGAACCTCGCGGTTCCAACCTTGTCCTTCGCTAACAGTTCATATACTCTGACCTCCTGTAGGGGACTTGAACCCCATAAGTTTGTGCCCATGCTGGGCGTACACAAGCAAATGCAGGCTATCGCCGTTGAGCGCGGCTCAGCCTGATTTGCGAAGTTGGGGATCGAAGATGAAAAGCTCAACGAAACTGATTCTTTGGCTGGTTGCAGGCATCATCCTCGCATTGGGACCGATCTGGGGAATGATCGGAACGGTGTTTGGCATGATCCTGGCCTTCGGCAATCTCGGGCAACCACAACCACAGGCTGAGGCACTCGCCAGCAACATCAGTCTGGCGCTGTGCGCCACGGCGGCAGGCTGGATCGCCTGTCCGATCGGAATAGTCATAGTCATCGTGTCGGCCATCAAACTCGGCAAGGCTGCGAAGGAAAC
>CAIPEB010000422.1 GCA_903863885.1 uncultured Planctomycetaceae bacterium
CTAAGTCTAGGAACCGGCGGGTTTTACGTCTAAGTCGGGGCGAGAGGATTTGAACCTCCGACCTCTTGGTCCCGAACCAAGCGCTCTAGCCAGGCTGAGCCACGCCCCGTGACTTTCAAAGGCCTTATCTTAGCCCGTTCCGCCCAGCGGTCAACGGGAGTCGCGGCGTTTGCCAAAAGGCCGGGCTTGCGGTGTGCATCTGCCGCAGGGGCGGAAGTGTAGAATGCCTGACTGGAAGGCGTTGCATTTGATCTCCGTTCCGCGGTTCTCGACGGGGCGATCAGATATCGGTTCCTTATCTTCATGGAGGCGGTTGCAGAAGTGCGGCAGAATTCGCTTCGGGTACTCCTGGTCGTCTCGTTGGCGTGGTTCGGGCAATCGATGGTCTCGGCTGGGGAATCCAGGCCCGAGGCGACCGGCCGAGGCGATTACATCCTGATCCCGCCGGCGACCCTGGCTCGACTGCGATCGGTCGCGGCCTCGAAAACACCCCAGTGGCGAGAATTCCAGAAGAACCTCGATGCCAACCTGCCCGTCGTGCTCAATTCAAGCTCGTACCAAGGGGCCTCCCTACGCTGGATCAGCGAGTATGCGTTGGGTTACCTGATTCTGAAAGACAGGGAACCCGTGACGGCTGCGCAGTATGCCGACAAGGCGATCGCGATGATCCAATCGGGATTGCGAGATTACCAGCACGGCGGCTGGTCTGCCCGCCAGTTCCTCGTTCGCGGCGACGGCCGGACCCGGCAGTTCACGCTGCCCCACGATGATGTCCTGAACGCCAGCTGCCAGGTGTTTCTCGGGGAAATCAAGACGCAGGCGGTGATCCGCAGCGCGACGGCAGACGCGGATGCGGTCGATTACTATCGCTGTTACCTGAAGGTCAGCAATTCGGCAGACGGCCCGACAGATTACCTGGAAGGCGAAGATTGGCGTCGAAACGGCGACTTGCCCAACAACATGCTGGACTGGTCCCGAGCCAAGCGGAAACCCGCGCCCGGTGCGACCTACTTCGTGACTTCCACATCGCTGATCGACGTCGAACGCGCGACGTGCAAGACACTCGGCCGGTTGATTGTTCTCAAGGTCCCGCCTCCAGCCGACGAGGCTGTACTCGTCCAATATGTCCGCGGGTGGCGTCGTCTGCCGGGGACGCTCATGTACCAGCAGACCAGTGCGGGCGGCGGGGGCTTCAACTCGATCCTGATCGACAGCGGCTACACCGGTCGCTTTCTGGGCAAGCACATCGCGACAGGGATCGACTGGCTCGACGGCTATTCGGGACTGACCCCCGAATTGAAGCAAGAGGCGATGGACATGCTCGTGCGTTGGTCGGATCACCTGCCCGACAAGGGATATCGCACCGCCCATCCGGCCAGCAATTACGGAGCGGGGAGTTACGTCAGCCGGGTTTTCACGGCCCTGGCGCTGGCGGAGCGACATCCGGCCGGACCTCGCCTTGTTCGGGAACTACTGGCGTATCGCGAGCAGAATGTCCGTCCGACGCTGGAAGGCCCCGCACCGAGTCTGCGGGGCGGTTATTGGGCAGAGGGCTGGGGGTACGGAGAGTTGGCCGCCGAGAACCTGATCCTGGCGGGCCTTGCTTTTGAACAACGGGGGCTGATCAAAGAAGCGGCTGCGGAACGTCACTGGGCGGGCGATGTCATGCGGAACCTGGTCAGCGCCCAATCGTCGCCTGAGTCGGTGTATGACGGAGGCGACTGGTACTCCTATCCGGCCAAGACGCCCTCCAAGACGTTGTTCAGCGTGCTGTCTGCGGCGGCGGTCGATCCGGACGATCGCGCGTATGCGAACTACGTCCTGCAGAAATACCCCGGTCGCCCCGAGGTCGACAGCGTGGATCTGCTTTACCGGAATCCGGACGCGCCGGCGGCGTTCTGGTCGAAGCTGCCGTTGCAGAATCTCGCCGACGGCACAGGATTGCTGACCGCGCGATCGGATTGGGGAGCGACTCCCACCTGGGTCGCCATGCAGCTGGGAAACCTGCTGATGGCAGACCATCAATCCCATACGCCCGGCCAACTGCAGATCCGCCGCGGAGGCGACGATCTGCTGATCAACGGCAACGCACCGGGATCGCACCAGGGGCACCCATCGACCAAGAGCACTTTCGGCAACCTCGTGATGATCGATGATGGAGGCGATGGAGTCCAGAACTATCGTTGGGGCATGGGCGGCTGGTACGGCACGCCGGGAGTTCGCTGGCTGGTCTGCGAGCACTCGCAAGATCATGTCTACGCGGCCGGCGACTACCGCGCCGCGTATTCCTTGAACACACAGCCCGGCGGCGGGGGGCCGGCCCGCGAACTGACGCGGCAGGTGCTCTATCGCCGCCCCAGCTTCGTGTTCGTGCACGATCGCGTTCAGACCACGAAAGCCGAGTATGCCAAGCAGCAGCGGTGGCACTTCCTGCGGGCTCCCGAACTGTCCCGGAACTCGTTTCGAGCGGTCGCGGGCACCAGTCAGTTGTTCGGCAGCACGTTCGGCTCAGTACCGATCCTCACGACGGCCAGCGAGGTCGAGGCGGGCGACGCCAAGGTGCATCAATTGATCACGCAGAATTCTTCTCCAACGGAAGCCGTGCGGTATACGACGGTGTTTGAAGTGACCGGAGCCAAGGCGACTGCCATGAGCGCCACGCAACAGGTTCTGGCACAGGAGGCCGGCATGGAAGGCGCGCAGATCGGCGGGACTGTGGCACTGTTCGGAGCCAAGGGGCCCGTCGATGCTCGAACGAACATTCGATACCTGGCGGCGGGTGGCCGTTCGACGCAGCACTTCCTGGTCGACCTGCCCGCGGGACAGTCGTATCGGATTTCCGTGAACGGCCAGGCCGCGGGGGTGGCGGTCGTATCGAGTAAAGGGACGTTGACGTTTAATGCGGCTGCACAGGGCGAACTGGCCGTCGCGCTGGAACCGGCCGATCCCGGCCGTTGACGGCTCTCCGCGTGCTGCGTATTGCGGCGATTCCTCGCCGGGGCGTGGTGGCCCGGCGTCTCTGATGCGGCTGGGATGTTTCCTCATTGCAGGGGTCGATTTTTCGGCGTTTTTTGCGTCTTTTTGAGCCGGCGTCGTTCGTCGAG
>CAIPEB010000423.1 GCA_903863885.1 uncultured Planctomycetaceae bacterium
CACTTCAACAACTGCGCGACTATTGTTGCCGTAAAACCGTCGTGAAGCCGCACTGTGGCTGACTGATGTATGAATTCCTGCGTGTTTCGCCCAGCACGTCTTGACGACGCTTCGGCCATTGCCGAGTTGTTTCGGAAGTCCTATGCGTCTGCGACAGACTCAGACATCGCTTATCCCTACCCGCAGCTCCTTTCGCCGCCCGGCGTGCGCGCCCTGATGAGCCGCGCGAACGTCTTGTGGCGAGTCGCGGAGGGGCCGCAGGGTGTAGTCGGCTCGTTCGGTTCCGTCTTCAGTTGCCAACCCCCGTTTGTGAACGTAGCCGAGCCTTTTGGGTTGGTTGTGGACGCTCGGGCACGGAGGCAAGGCGTGGGAGCGAGGCTCTTCCAGGAGATCCTCGAGGCTTTGAAAGCAACTGGCGCAAGAGTGATTCTCTCGGACACACGAACGAGAGAGGCGGGTGGAATCGCGATCGTACGGGCGGCAGGCTTCGAGCCGGTTGGATTTGTGCCTTGGGGTCACCGCACGCCAGGCGGGATGGAAGCGATGCTCTACTGCGCGTGGGTCTTGCCAAAGAAGGATGCACCACGGAGGGATGAGATTGTGTTACCGCCGAGGGCGCTCGCACTCAGGAGGTGTTTCGAGGCGAACCGCTCTTTCGCTTTCTCGGGAGAACCGGGGTTGGTTTCTCTGCCGCTCCCAACGCCCGTCGAACCACACGAAATGATACCCCCCTCGATTATCAGAGTGCGTGGGATGGAGTCCGTGGAGGCGACCGTATCCTTGATTCAGACGATGCAGGGCCGATCCGGGTTTTCCCAGCCGCTCGTGCACTTAATTGGGATTGGAGGTCTCGCAAAAGCGGCCGATCGTTTCGTCGAGGTAGCGTTTGTGGCGACGGCAAGGGGCAACAATGTTGGAGGCTTGGTCGCGAGTTTCGACTGTCTTGACGGACGCATCCGTGTCCTCGAAGCGGCATCTTTAGGAACTTCGGTAACAACTGCGCTATTGAGCAAGATCGAGGAGTGGCGCGATTCGCGAGGTATGAGCGGCGTCCACCCTCCCACCCTTGTGCTGGACGTTCGTGCCGATGAGGTGACACTGCTTACGGAGTTAGAACGTCGCGGCTACATACCGACAACGCTGCATCCTCGCTTGCTAATGGAAACTCATGCCGACGGCCCTAAATGCATTGATGTGTTTCGCTACGAATTGCTTGCGTCAGTGCCGTCGGCGATTCCTGATTCAGTCCGAGTGTGGCCGGAGGCTTGCGCCATCGCGAAATGTGTGATTGAAACTTGTCAGGACCTGTCACTCGCCTCGACGATAGATGCCGCGCACGAGAGCGATCGCGAGTGAGGAATCTTCATCGTCCGGAAAACCGTTCGTTGGTTTGGAAAAGTGTCACGAACACGCGTGCGGCGAGGAGAAGCCGGAGCGGTTGCGCGTGGTGGATTGGGAGCAGCCGGCGAACAATGAATTCCTGCTGGTCAGCCAGTTCAGCGTCACGGGCGCGCTCTACACCTGCCGGCCGGATTTGGTGGGCTTCGTCAACGGCCTGCCGCTGGTGGTCATGGAGTTGAAGAAGCCCGGCGTGCCCGCGCGCGCGGCGTTCGACGAGAACCTCACGAGCTACAAGCATCCGCAGAACGGCATCCCGGCGTTGTTCGTGTACAACGCGCTGCTCATC
>CAIPEB010000424.1 GCA_903863885.1 uncultured Planctomycetaceae bacterium
AAGATCAATTCTTCCACCGTCGCCCCTTCCGGGGCGACGGGGAAAATGGACAGCTACCTTCAGAGATTCCTGCTGAGAACGTCCCGTGGAAGGCTATCTTCTGCTCCGCCGAGTCCCAATAGAAAACGACATGTCCCGAACCATTGGGCGTGCCATCCGCCTTGGTCCACTGGACGTCCAGTAAGATTGCCTGCTTGTCGATGATCCAACTCCAGGTGTCGGTGATGGTTTCCCGCACATCGCCGGTTCCAGTCGTTGTCTGCGCCTCCCATTTGCCGATCGTCCACGCGATTGGTTCGAGCTTCGGATTGTATTCGGGCTTCGTGGGGGGGGTAGCCGCCGTTTCCGCCATCAGCAATGCCCCTGCAATTACAAGAAGTCCACCAATCATGGCAATTCCTTTCGATTACGATGTGAAGGAACGACAGAATTCGGTCCAGACTATTCAGTCAACGATTCACAACGGCAATGGTGAGGCTTCAAGCAGAAAAACAAGTTGATCGCTTACCCGATCAGGATGCTTCGCCCCTACCATTTTTGGAAACACATGCGATCAAGCGAGCGTTTACGAAAAACCGGGCGGCGATCGAAGACCGCTATTTCGCTTTCATGCGAGTGAAGCTGTATTTCGGCGTATCCGGAAGCTCTTTGCCGTCGGCCTTCTGGTTCGTCAGTTGCCACACGATGGTATTTTCGTCCTGCCGAACATTGTGCACGCAACTCGAGGTCTCCTTGCCCTCCGCATCAATCTGTTTGTCCGTGACGATCCAGTCCTTTCCTTGGGCATCAAACGTCCACACGCCCTGTCCGTATGCGCCAAGCGAGTTGGTGGACACGGATGTGATTTGTCTTTTTCCCGGATTCCATATGATCGTTCCGCCGGCGTACAACACAACTCCCTTCCCGTAATCGATCGTCCACTTCCATTGGATGGCGCTCTTGTTCCAAGTCCATTCGTAGTGTCCGTGTCCCACGAATTGCGATCCCTTGGGAATAACGCCGGGAACGTCTACCCACAGGGCTCCTTTTACTTCCCAATCCCCAACCAGGAACTCAAGAGATTTCAGGTGCTCGTAACTAGGCGATGGTTTCTCCGCCTGCCCGACCAATATCGACGCCGCCAAAATAAGCGATGCAGAAAGCATGATTTGACACCTTTCCTTCCAAGAGTTAGTTCAATTTGACGCTCATCTTGCTAGTTGCCCCGCGGGGGGGACTGTCTCTGCCTGCACCCGCTATTTTGTCTTCCGCGTAAACACGACTTTTGTGTCTTTCACAGCTTCGCCGGCTATTTTCATGTTCTCTGATCGCCAAATGAATTCATTCTGACTTTTCCGTTCGACGACAGCGGTGCCGCTGACCGGCTTGCCCTCACTGGTGACTCCCCGACATTCGTCCGCTCGCCAAACTCCGGGGGCCTTGATCGTGTACTTCCGAAAGTGGCTCCATCCGTCGCTCCAGAACTCCAGCGTCGTGATCGTCCGATCCCCCACATCCCATCCGTCGATTCCAGTTCCTTTTGCGGTGTGCTTTGAATCGGTCCAAGTGGAGTGAATCACGAGTACATGCTTTCCGGGCGACCATTTCGCCGAGAACTCCCCCGTCACCGCACCGTCCACGCTTTCGCCCGAGGTGGTCCAGTCACCGACGAGATACTCGAATTCCGATTGAGCTTCCGGTGGAACGTTGACGTCGGAGTTTTGTCCCACCACCATCGACGCCGCCAAAGCAAGACCAGCAACTGTGAGCATGATGCGTCTCCCGAAGAGAAGGGTTGGAAACACAGCAATGTGACGCCGCTATTGTGCCAGATACGATGGGTGCATACAGCAGGCCTAACAGAAACTGTTACAGTCGTGTAAGGGAATCCCTTACACAAAACTGGTTCAGGTCCGAACCGTTGATATGCGGCGTATTGAAACACGAATGGTTCGTTAAGATATTGGCGTCAGCGTCAATCTCGTTCCGTCTTTATCCGCATTGTGAAGGAGTCTGCCATGACGTACGGCACCGTGATGGTTCTGGCGATGGTCTGCGGGCAAAGCGACATGCATTCTACCCCGCAGGACTTTCAAGAACTCGGAAAGTTGATGGTCGGTCGGTGGTCTGGCGACATCACGTTGATCGCAGATTGGCCAGGGATGAAGAAGAAGGCTGGAGAAAAGCTCATTAACTACAGAACGGCGCAATGGGCGGCCGACGGAAAAGCTTTTACTGATACGGTTGTCGGTGGCGAAACAACGGGAATTAGCCTGTGGATCTTCGATCCCATCGCCAAACAGATCCGGCAGCGGGCGGTCGATTCAGCAGGTGGTAGTATTGACGCGATTGCCTGGAAAGAGGACTCGGCTAGGTGGGGTTTCAAGGTCACGAGTGGCGGCTTGGCCGACGGAACCAAAATGGAGGGCACGGGGCACCTTCTGTTCACAGACGGAGGGAAATCCTACGTTGTCGAGGCGGATGTCACGCTAGGCGGCAAGCCGTTGCTGAAGCTTCATGACACTTACGTCAGGCTGAATCAATGAATCGCAGCTAAATGTGTTTCCGGACGCGAATGTGCTGTAGTCCACTCTCGCTGGAGACCAGCACACGCATCTACCGGCCCGGCAACTTCATGCACGCGCGCCGGCAACTCGACTGCCAGACTCCCGAAGTAAACGCCGTCGCAAGTTTCTCCGAACCACAACGGGGTTCCGTTGCGCACGATGACCAGTCGTGTGAGGGTTCCATCACACGCCGAGAGTTACGAGTCGGCCTTCCGCAACCTGCGCGCTGTTCGTGCTAAACATAGCTTTTGGCTTTCCCGTGTTGCTTCTCGATTGTGGCGTTTCGACAATTGTCAGAACGTCCGAACAAGGAGAGAACCGTCATGTTGCATTCGCTCAAGACCGGTTGCGTGATGGTTGCTTTTGGCGTCGCGTTAAGCATAACAGCTTCGCCTGCTGCAGTGGCCGCAGAGGCCGCAGCTCCGGCCGGCGCAGCGGAAATCGTGGAATTCAGCGGCAACGTCCAAGTTCCCATGCGGGACGGCGTTCTGCTTGCCGCCGACGTCTCGCTGCCCAAGGGCAAAGGACCGTTCCCCACCATTCTCTGCCGCACTCCGTATACGACTGCGCTCGGGGAACTCTCCGACAACGGCAACCGAGCGGGCCGCGAGTTCGGTCGGAAATTCGTCGCCCTGGGTTTCGCATTCGTTCTCCAAGACTGCCGAGGCACAGGCCGTTCCCAGGGTTGCTGGGATCCGTACGCTCGCGAACGAGACGACGGGGTGGATTTGCAGAAGTGGGTCCGCACGCAACCCTGGTGCAACGGCAAGGTCGCGACGTTCGGCGGTTCCTACTGCGGCTTCACGCAACTGGCCGCCGCATCTGAGGCGGGCGATCGGCTTGCGGCGATGTGTTGCGATGCCCCTACTTTCAGTTGGCACGACGTAAATTATGTTGGTGGCGCGCTGCGATTGGAGACTAATGCGGTCTGGAACACGTTGATGTGTCGGCCCCATCTGGGTGATGAATCCCTCGCCGAGGTCAACCTCACGAGTTTGCCGTGGAGCATCAAGTTGAAGCGGGGGCAATGGAGTAATGTCTTCCGTCACTTGCCGTTGCGAACCTGGGATCAAGAACACGGGGTCCGAATCCCCTGGGTCAATGACACTCTGACGCGACCTGAGCCGGACGAGTACTGGGCAAGTCGTGGGTCGACCGACCGACTTCACCAGATTTCCGCACCCCAACTCATCTGCACTGGCTGGTACGACTTATTCCTGAACCAAGCGTTCTGTTACGTGCCGATGCTTGGCAAAGAAGGAGCGAGCGAGACATCTCAGCGTCATCAGCACTTGATCATCGGGCCGTGGGGGCATGCCCCGAACGTACCTGTGGGAGATTTGGATTTCGGCCGCGAAGCGAAAATCGACCTGGACGGAGTTCACAAGCAGTGGTACGGCCGATGGCTCAACGGAGAAGACACAGGTGTCGACAAATGGCCGTTTCTGCGAATCTTCGTCATGGGTGCTAACCGGTGGCGCAATGAAGACCAGTGGCCTCTTGCCCGTACTCAATTCACGTCCTATTTCTTCCACAGCGACAGTTCGGCTAAGACACTCAATGGAAATGGCAGCCTGACGAAGGTGAAGCCACTCGCAGAAAACGCGGATCGCTACATCTACGATCCAGAAGACCCTGTGCCGAGTTGCGGCGGTGAGTGGGGCTTTCTGCGCCCATGTGGACCTGTCGATCAGCGACACGTCGAGTCTCGCGATGACGTGCTGGTCTACACGAGCGAAGAGCTTGTGGAACCTTTAGAAGTAACGGGCCCGGTCAAGGTTGTCCTGTACGCCGCCAGCGACGCAACGGATACCGACTGGACCGCAAAGCTCGTGGACGTCCACCCCGATGGCCGGGCCTTCAACCTGTGCGATGGGATCATCCGCGCTCGGTACCGCGAATCGTTTGCGAAGGCGAAACTTCTTGAGCCAACAAAGGTCTATCGCTACGAGATCGACCTCTGGGCTACCAGCAACGAATTCCTGCCAGGACATCGGATTCGCGTCGAGGTCTCCAGCAGCAACTTTCCTCGCTTTGACCGCAATCCAAATACGGGGCATGCGTTTGGGGTGGACGCGGAGCTAAGGAAAGCGAACCAGACCGTCTATCACGACCAGGAGCATCCTTCGCATATCGTGCTGCCGGTGATCCCCAGAAAATGACCGGACTTGTCGTTGTCCCTTTGCCAGAGGATTCCTCATCGCGCACTCTCGTCGAAGCCGCTGTATGTTCTGACCGTATCAGGCACAGTTCTCACCGCTCTTTACGATCCATTCCCGACCGGCGTGATGGGGATGGTTGTTGCGGTTGTCGTCAGACGAGCCGTGCGTCGCGTAGCGACAGTGCCCGGCGGCGATGGCCGACCACTCGGCGCCCTCCAGCCAACCCGCACAGAGATTCGTGCAACCGCGGGTCCCCAATTCCGCCACGGCCTGCAGCAACCGGTTCCGCGCATCGCGGTTCAGACGGGTCGGTTCCATGTGCGTGATCACGTGATCCGCAAAGGACACCAGCGACAA
>CAIPEB010000425.1 GCA_903863885.1 uncultured Planctomycetaceae bacterium
CCGCCGTTCACCTTGCCGGTCAAATTGAACAGCGTGGCCTTGTAAGCGCCGCTGATGGAGGCGGCCGGCAGATAGTGTGTCTCGGAGAAGTTGTAGACCGGCACCGTGATGTCCACGCCTTCCACTGAATCGCCCGAGATGCCGATGGCTCCCTGGCAGTCGGGAGCATTTGACGGATAGCGAGCGACTGTGGAAATGCTGTTGCTCACATGCGCCATGCCGCCCCCGGTATCGAAGGAGAAGGACGACTGGTTGGTCTGCTTCTTGAGTCCGTAGTGGACCGCGACTTCCCAGATGCCATTGCCCAGCGGACGGAAGTCGTAGTCCTGGATCGGCAGGCCGACGTACGTGCCCGGCACATGGGCTTCAATGGTCGAGCGGACTTCCACGTCGTCGCTGGTGCCGGTGACGACAAAGAGTAGCACCGCAGACGGATTGTCGAGGCTCTCGACGCCCTCGCCGCTTTTGTAGAGTTCGGTGATTTGGGCAGGCATGTTGTGATGTCAGCTTTCGTTTGACTGTCGGCCAAGCTACCTTGGGTCCGACCTGGAATTGTCTGAAGAGCTTCCGACCGGAAAGGCAAAACATGTCTCACATCGAGCCTTCCCGCCTCCGTCAATTACTGTTGGACGACAGGATCCCCGGCATGTTTTTCATGCTGATTTGGTCCCAGTTGGAGGAGGACTCCGAGGCTCACCGTGCACTGTCAAGGGTCCTTTTTGATGAAGATGCTGTCGACGATGCGGATGACGCTCCCTGTAGAGACTTGAGTGATCTCTCGCTGAGATTGCACGTCGCCGATTGTGTGGCCAGGTATCCGGAAATCCACGCGGCGGCTGAACGAGTCATTGGTGAGATCATGAAAAGCGGCGACTCGGTTTGCTGACTCCTGGGCCCAATGTGTCACGTGGCGCAATTCGCCTATCCAAACACCAGCCGTCCTCGCCTGGCGTGATCGACCAGTTGCCGCGTGTTGGCGGCTGTGGATTCCGCCGCCTTAGCTGCCCGCTCATTTACGCCGCCGGCCGACAGGCCCCACACGGCGGCGGCACTGAACGTGCCTTGAGACGAGAATCCCTTGGACGTGTCGGCCATCGCCAAGTCGCTGGTGTTCTCGGCGGCCGGCTGCAGGGTGTCGTTGGCCAGATTCGTGTCGAACAGTTTGGGCAATGCGGCCGCCGCATCCAGCGACTTCTGCAGGTCGGCCTGAGCGGCGGCCGTTTGGGCAGCCCAATCCACGGGGCCTTTCGCTTCGGCCGCAGTTTGAGCCTGATCCAGCTTGTCACGTCGCTGCTGACGCAATTGCTCGAGTTCCGCTTCCGCTGCTTTCTGCTGGTCGAGCAGAGCCTGGCCGCGAGCATCGTTACGCTGCTGTAGTCCCTGCTCCAGGCCGCGATTGTTTTGCTGATTGTCCTGCTGCAGGGTGCGGAGCACGCCCTGAGTGTCGATCGCCATCGCGTCATGCAGTCGCTGCGCGAGTCCAGTGGGATCCCATTCCGCGATAGCGCCCAGAATCTGCATCGCACCGTCGTACATTTGAACCAGTTTCGTTGCGATCCAGGTGATCACATTGCCCCAGATTTGTCGGATGGCCGTCACGGCGCTATCGAACATCATGGCGATGCCGGTCGTCACCTCGCTCCACGTTTGCGTGATCCAGGCAATGCCCTTGGCCCAAGCGACTTTGATCGAAGCCCAGGCAATCTCGAAAGCCAGTCCCCAATCGCCGGCCGCGATGGCATCAGCGATGCCGCCGAATGTTTCGCCGGCCCAGGCCGTGAGTTGCGAGAACTGCTGACCGATATAGGAAAAGGCCGGACCCAGCAGCGAGCCGAACGACGAGGCCACGGCACCAAGCGGACCCGTAATCCACGCGGGCAACTGTGCCCACAGGCCGGCCAGCCAGGTCATCAGGCTGCCGGCCGAGTCTTTGATCCACGTCCAGGCCTGGCCGCATCCCTGAGCAATTAAGGGCCAGATGGTTTGAATCGCCTGGGCGCCCTGGTAGAAGATGACCTTCAATCCGGCCCACAGGATTTGAGCCGCCAGCTTAATGTCGCCAGCGGCCAATGCATTCGAGATGCCGCCGATGACCTGTTTCACCGTGGCATAGATCTGCTGGAAGGCGGCGGTGACCGTCGCCAAGACCGCTTTTCCAGACTGACTCCACTGCGTCCAGGCATAGATGCCGCCGGCAATGGCTGCGACCACCAGTCCGAACGGAGACAAGAGCGAAGCGACGGCCGTGGCCAATCCGCCGATCACCGTGGTCACCAGCGGGATCGTGGTCAGCACGGCTCCCAGTCCGGTGCCGCCCATCAAGCCTCCGAGCGCGCCCAGCGATGAGGTAATGCCGCCGATGCCCTGACTCAGGCTGCGCCCCATGCCGACCGTCATGCCGCGCAGCGCGCGACCCACTACCGAGGCCGTGCTGACGCCGACCTGCCGAATCCGGGAGAAAGCCGAAATGCCTGCCGCCTGCACCACCCGCCAGGCCTGCGGCAATCGCGTGACAAACGCCGTGCGCAGCGTGGACGCGGTGGAAAACACCGTGCGCTGGATGCCCCGGAACGATGCAATCGCCGCGGACAGCAGTTGCCGGAAATCAGATCGGGCCAGGGCCAATGCCTGTGACAGACCGCCCGACTTGAGCGTGGTGACGTACTCGCGTGTCTTGGCTCCGATCGTCCAGAAGGCCGTATTCACGCGGTTGGTAAAGAGGCCGATGTCGCCGTTCCAGCCACGCATCAAGGCACTCACCGCTGCGGAACCCGCGGACAGTGTGCTGCGCACTCCGGCCACCGAAGCGGACGCCGCTGCCGTGAAGCCATTCCACAGCGATGGGCCCAGTGACACTGCGATCCGAGCGGCCGAGGAAGTAGCGCTGAATCCCAAACGCACGAGGCTATTGGTCAGTGTGAGCACCGAGCCGACGCCCGAGGTAAGCAGGTTGCCAAATGCGGCACCGATGGCCCAACCGGCTTGTGCGCCCTGGCGCGAGAACGCGAGCACGCGGCCTGCCGCTGCGGAAAACGCCCGACCGAGTCCCGCCACCGAACTCATGGCCGAGATCAATCGCCCCGCCAGTCGCCCGACAATCGTGGTCATGGTGGTAGAAATCATCGCAAAACCCTGCAGCGCATAGGACGCGATCAATGACGCCATGCCGACGCCGAAGAATGCGCCGCCCGCGATGCCGATGCCCACGGCCGTCTTGGCCACCGTGACGACCAGTCCGCGGTTCTCCGAAATGAACTTCGTGACGTTGGCCACGCAGGCTGCAATCCGGTCGGCCAGTTCCGTGGCGGCCGGCGCCAGGGCTGCGCCGATCTGCAACGTGACTCCCCGCAGCGAGCCCCACATGCGGTCGGTCGCATCACCCAACGCATCGGCGGCTGCAGCGTCCTCGGTCGACATGATCAGACCGAGGCGTCGCGCCTGTTCCGCGTAAGCCGCCAAACCCGCCGAGCCATTGGCCATCATGGGAATCAGCGCCGTGCCCGACTTGCCGAAAAGGTCCATGGCCGCCGCGGTTCTCGCAGCCGGGTCACTGATCCGCGACAGTCCGTCGGCGATCTTTTGCATCTGTTGTTCCGGCGACAAGCCGGCCAGGTCTGCCGCGGACAATCCGAGTGCAGCCAGCGCTTTCGTTGCGGACTCGGAACCGTTGGAGGCGTCCACGACGGCCTGCTGCATTTTGCGGACGCCCTTCTCGACGTCCTCCATGCTGGATCCGGTCATGCTGGCCGCGTAACCCAGCGCCGTGAGTCCTTCGGCACTCATACCGGTGCGGGCGCCCATGTCCGCGACCGCACTGCCGATCGATGAGAATTGCGACACGGCAGCCGCCAGCGGACCGAGAATCGCGCCGCTGGTAGCAGTCAGGCCGGCGCCGATGGCACTGGTCATCGTGGCGAATCCGCGCAGTTGGGCTGCGGCACGATTCAAGCCGGCCGCGAGTCGATCCCGCAGCACAATCTCCACAAAGGCCTTGCCCGCCCTGACTTCCTTGCCCGCCATGGTGTGTTACTGCTCCTCACTCGCCGATGAAGTCCGCCGCCCCGGCTAAATACAATTTGGCAGGTGATCTTTCCACGACTTCGCCCCTCCAAGTGCGGCCGTCCCTGTTTTCCGCTATGCTTTCCAATGTCTGATGCGACGTTGGACGCGGCCTGGTAAGACTTGGAAACACACGCTGCTGGGTCGCGTCCGCTTTTTTGCTGGTTCCGTGATTCACGGCGTTCCCAGGATCTCGCGTAAATTCCACGTAGTCGCATTCGGCGCCACTTGCGCTGCGGTCCACCACGCCGACGTACCTCGCCGGAACTTGTATGCGGCGCCGCGAACGAAGCCGGTGTGCTGAGCGATGCCATCCGAGTCCGAAATCATCGCGGTCGTTTCGGTATCCAGCGCGTAACCCTCCACACCCGGTCCGGCCGTCATCTGCGCACTGATCGTCACGCCGGCTTCCGGTAATCCGTCGGTGCCCAGGCACAGTACATAGCCCGTCGTCAGATTCGGTGCAGCAGCCGGTGCGATCGCGTAGCGCGTCATCGAGTACGTCTGGGTCTCGTCGCTGTTGACCACCAGGGTCGCTCCGTCGAATGCGTATCCCGGCAGCGTGATAGCGACAGTCCACGTTCCGTCGTCCACATTGAACACGCATTGACCGCTGGCATCGGTTTTCCTGACGTAGCTCTCCGCGCCTCGAGCAAGTCGGACGCTGGCCGCCTGCTGTCGGTTTTCGCCATCGTTCACCGAGATGACGACAGTGCGGGCGCCAACTCCTCCCGCCGAATCGCTGATCGCATGACACAGTTCGGCTACGGTCTGCACGCCGACTGTATCTCGCAGGTCGACAAACCCCGCGTACAGCACGTTGCCGTTGCTATCGACCATGTAGACCTCGTGCAATCCCGTCAGCAACTCATCCACGGTGGCACGGTAGACACCCTGGCGATTGGTCTGCTCGACCAGCGTGTCCCCGGATCCGTTGACCAGGGTGTCCACGCCCCGGGCGAACAGCTTCAGCGTTACGCCCGTGAGTC
>CAIPEB010000426.1 GCA_903863885.1 uncultured Planctomycetaceae bacterium
ATGTGCCGTGGCAGCTCCTGGCCAACGTCAATGGCCTGACCGACCCGGAAGCTCTTGCACAGGGCATGCAACTGAAGGTGATTCCTGGGCCGTTCCGGGCCGAAGTGGACGTCAACGGACGCGAATTGACCCTGTTCCTCGGCCGTCTGTACGCCGGTCGGTTCCCGATTTCGGTCGGCAGCGATCCGTCGCCGGCGGCGGGCGAGTACCGAGTGAACGACAAACAGCCCGGACGAACGTACTACGCCGCGGATGGTCGGACGATTCCCGTCGAAGACCCGCGAAATCCGTATGGCCAGATCTGGATCGACCTGGGCGGCGACGTGTGCATCCACGGCAGCCCGAACGCCGACGCCGACGCGCGGCTGGGCTGCATCAGCCTGAGCCCTGCAGACGCCAACGACCTGTACGGCATCCTCTCGAAGGGTTCGGCGATCGTGATCCGGCGTTAGAAACGGATCCGCATCGAATGCGTCCGCGGCCGATGGACCGCGGTTGATCAGCTCTGGAAACGCACATCCGAGGGGGACGTCTTGCGGACGTCCCCTTTTCCGTGGAGCGGCAGTCCGTAAGATTGCATTAACAAAAGAGGGAGCTTATGGACGCTGAATTGCGTGATCGGTCCGAATCGATTCAGAAGCGCATCCTGCATTTGCGAGACAGTCTTTGACTACGCCGGCAAGTTAGCTGAGGTCGGTCGAATTGAAGAGCTGATGGGTTCGCCCGGATTCTGGGACAAGCAGGAAAAAGCCCAGCAGACCGTGGCGCAGCTGAAATCGCTGAAAGCGGTGCTCAAGCCTCTGGACGAGGCCGTGCGCGCTGCGGATGATCTTACGGCGCTGTCGGAAATGGCGGACGAGGATCCGTCGTTTGCCGAGGAAGTGGTCAAGGAAGTTTCGCGTCTCGAGCGTCTCGTAGAGGACCTCGAGCTGAAGTCGCTGCTCAACGGCCCGCACGATTCGGCCGGAGCGATCATCAGCATTTACGCCCGCGATGGCGGCACCGACGCAAACGACTGGGCCGAGATGCTGCTCCGCATGTATTCGCAGTGGGCGGCGAAGAACGACTACTCGGTCGAGCTGCTTGATCGCCAGGACGACGAAGTTGCCGGCATCCAAAGCGCCTCGGTGGCGATCCGCGGACCGATGGCCTACGGTTACCTCAAGGGAGAAACCGGCATCCATCGACTCGTGCGGATCAGCCCGTACAACGCCGAAGGCAAACGGCAGACCAGCTTCGCCGCAGTCGACGTATCGCCCGAAATCTCGGACGATTTCGAAATCGAGATCAACGAGGCCGATGTCCGCGAGGACACGTTCCGAGCCAGCGGCGCGGGCGGCCAGCACGTCAACAAGACCAGCAGCGCGATCCGACTGACGCACGAACCGACCGGGATTGTCGTGCAGTGCCAGAACGAACGCAGCCAGCACAAGAACCGCTCGACTGCGTGGAAGATGCTGCGTGCGCGAATGGCTCGGATCGAAGAGGAAAAACGCGAGGCGGAAGAAGCGGAGAAGTACAAGAGCAAGCCCCGCACGGGCTTCGGCTCACAGATCCGCAATTACTTCCTGCATCCGGACCAGCGGGTCAAGGACTCTCGAACCGGAGTCAGCGCCACCAACTTCCACCACGTCATGGACGGCGACATCCAAGAATTCCTCGACGTTTACTTGAGATGGCGAGTCTCTCAGGATCAGAATTGACCCGCGCGTCGAATCGCGTTGCACGGAAACGACGCCGGACGAGTTGAGATCCCCGATTGATGGACAGCCGCATACTCGGTGAACGATTGCAGGTTCGATTCGACTGGGTAGGCGATCGCTACGCGCATTGCGTGCTGGTCCATTGCGGGGACCGATCGGTCGTTGTGCTGAAGTCCGCCGAAGGCACGTCGCAGCAGAACTGGCCTCCCAGTCCGCCCCTGCAGCAACTGAGTTTCCTGGATCTGCCGGACAACCGCCGGGCCGCGCTGCTGGTCGGCATGGCGGGCCAGAGCCACTGGTCGCTGAGCGTCACATCGGGGCCCGATGAACTCGTTTTCGAGACAGCCTGCCGCGTCAACCAACGGCCCGAGAGGCTTTGCAGCGAATACTGCGAAATGGTCGCCCGCCAGCGGCAGGATGCGAACTCGGCGGGCTTTCGCTTGTTCGACGGCCAAAGTGAACTGACCGTGAGCCTCCTTCACCCGGGCGGCTCGTCGCAACTCATCACCTCGGGCGGCCGAACGACTATCGCGTGCTGCACGGGAGCCTCCGGCAGGCCAGGAACCGGGGGAACCGACACGGACGGGCCAACCCCTGACCGGCCCGCCACCATGCGATGGGATTTTCGGATTCGATTGACCGGCGCAGACTAGCGGCCCGCCGGACGACTTCGCTTTTCACCCGAAAAACGGCTCTCCCTCCCCGCGCGGCCCGCAGTGTCGCCTTGATTTGCAGAGCCATCGCAGAGACAATTCGAGGCTTGAGATTCGGGTACGATTCGCCCTCACCGCCTGGTAGCTGAACGCCATGTCTTTCGAGCAGATCGAACAACTTCGGCAGCAATACACCGATCAGTATGTAATGGTTGACGAGAGCCGACCCGAGTTGCGCCGATTCCGCGGAGCGACGGGGCGCATCAAGACCGTGAACATGAACGGCCGCGCGCTGGTGCAGTTCGATTTGTACAACGACGCCGCCTGGCACGACATTTCGGTCGATTTCCTGCGAATCGTCGATGCGCCGCCGCCGAAAGTCGAGGAACCCAAGGAACGCAAATCGGCCGCCAAAGCCGCACCCAAACCGGCAGCCGAAAAGCCAGCTGCGGAAAAACCGGCCGCTGAAAAAGCAGTTGAAGAAAAGCCCGCCGCCCCGGCCGCTGAGGCACCGAAGACCGAAACGGCTTAGGCAATACGGTCCGCTTTCGCTTTGCGAAGGACGAGCGACCGGCGACCTCACGGCACGATGCACTTCATTCGCCCGACCGATGCAGCGCAAAACGCTGTGCTGCAACAGCACCCCTTGAGAACCAAAGCGGCGTCGAACCGCCGCACTGCATTGGCATCTCAGCGGTTCTCGCGGGGACCGTCTGGCAGAGCGAGGGGCCGGTCACTTGAATTCCGCTCGACTTCTTTCACCGCGGCAGTATCTCGTGATTCCTCGACGCGATGAGAACTCCGGATCGTGAACAAGCCCGCGGCGAGGCTCCCAAATCCACACAATCCGATAAGCAACAGAAGAATCGCTCCGATGATGCAACCGCCGGCCATCGGAAACGAAGACCTTTGCCTTGAGGAATCGAGATCCGCAAACGGATCCGCCTTCGACGGCTTGCCCGATCGCAGGTCGATGGACGATTCGTCAGGCCGGGCCACCGCAGCGGCAACCATCAACAAGACCAGAATCAGCGCAAGGGGCGCAAGCAGCGCGAGAACGCACCACAAGCCGGCGGGCAGCAGTCCGACTCGGTCCGTCCAGAAGCTCAGCGCAGCCGGATCGCGGACGACACCGCCATAGGCATGCAGTCCAACGGCACCACCGCCGTACGCGAACAGGCCGACAGCGCCGCCCCCCGCGGCGATCGCACCCAAGGCACCTCCGCCGGCCGACAAGCCGAGTCCGATCGCCGCGCCGCCCAGCGCGGCCAGCAGGCCGATACTCAGGCCACCGAGTGTGAACAGACCGACGGCACATCCCCCGATCGCAATCGGTCCCGCAGCCGCGCCGCCAATCGCCAGCAGTCCACCGATCGCCACATCGCCGACCGCGACGATTCCTCGGGCAATTCGCTTGCGTCCTGTGAGCGGATCAAACCCCTTGGCCACATGCAGGAGGGGCCAGCCGAAGATCTGGCGAGGCGAGCGGTATTCGTAGCCCATCATCCTGCCCATTCCCTGCTCGGCGAGCACTTGACGGATCATTCCCTTCAGCTCGTCGGCCCCCCCTTCGCTCACAAACGCACATCGGGGACAGATATCCCGCGTCGAGTCGGATGGGATCAAGCAACCGCAGTGCGTGCAGTATTTCGACGCGGACATGGTCAGTCACTCCTTGGTCAGAATTCGGCAGCCGTGCACCCATTGCAGGGTGTTAAGCTCGCGAAGCCGTGGCTTGAAGTGTGCCAACGCACGACCGCGAGCGCGGGCACACCAGCATGCGTTTGGTAGCCGGTATTCGGATTTGTATTGCTTCAGACTCATCTCCTACGACGCACTTTTCGGTTTGGCGATGGCCGCGAGCGTGGCGCGGGTCGTCCGCAGATAGTCGTCCGGCGAAAGGAGGATCTGAGTTCCCCGCACGCCGGCGGAGACCGAAATCACGTCGAACAGGATCGCAGTCTCGTCCAGCACGACCGGATATTGCTTGCGGCCCCCGATGGCCGTGACGCCTCCGCGGACATAGCCGGTCAGAGGCTGGAGTTCCTTCAGCGGCACGGGCTCGATCTTTCGATCGCCCGTCACACGCGCCATGGACTTGAGATCCAGTTCGCAGTCGCCGGGCACAACGGCCATTTGCAGGCCGTGCCGGTCGCCCCGCACGACGAGCGTCTTGAAGACCTGCTCCGGCGGCAATCCGATCTTTGCGGCGACCGTCTCCGCGGACAGGTCGTCCGGATCAACGTCGTACTCACGGAGTTCGTAAGCAATGCCCTGGCTGTCGAGTTGTCGCGCCGCGTTCGTCTTCACGGGGATTTCTGCGCCTGCGAGGTTCGTTCGACCCAGCTTTCCAGCATCTGGAATTGACGTTCAAAATTGTGTTCGTCGACGCCGATTGGACTCTTGAAAAACGGGGCGAGAAAAGTGAGCAGGCCGGTTTCTCCCGCACGGTGGGCACGCTCCACGAATCGGGCCAGATCAAGCACCAGCGGGGCCGCCAGCACCGAATCGCAGCCCTGCCAGGTAAACTGCATGACCATCGGCGTGCCGAGAAAGCCTCGAAAATGAATGTGGTCCCAGGCCGTCTTCCAATCGCCGAGGCTTTCGATGTACTCGATGCTGACCAGCGTCTGGGGCGAGTATCCCAGGGCATGCCGCAGGACATTGTCCTTCGAGACCACCTTGCTCTGCTTGTTGACCGGGTCGTTCAGCACCCTGCCGTCGAGATTGCCGAAGATGTTGTGTCCCACCCAACTCATGACCTGCAGGTTGCGATGGGCGAACATCGGCGCCAGAACGCTTTTCAGCAGCGTTTCCCCGGTTTTTCCATCCTGGCCCATGTGGCATGTGCCGCGCTGCTCGGCCAACTGGCATACCGCCGGGGGGGTCGATCCGAGTGACGGAGTGAAGTTGACATACGGCAGGCCGAGATCCATCGCCGCGATGGCGTAAAAGGTGCTGGCCGGCAGCGTCGTTTCCGCGCTGTCACGCAGCAGTCGAGCCATTCCGGTCCAGGCGGCGGGCAACTTGGCCGCATCGACGGGCGGCTCGGTCGATGCGAGGTTCACCACGACAACTCGATCCAGGCGGTTTGCGGTCCGAAACTCGTGCAGATCCTGCTGCAGACGGCCGATCGACTCCCACGGATGCTCGGCTTTCGTCTGGCACTCGGCATCGGCCAGAGCCCGGATCGTGGGACCGACATTCCAGAGGACGCCCATCCGAATGGACTGGTCGATCTGTTCCAGTTCGGCTCGGCAATTCTCGACCAGCGACTCGTCGAAAGCGCGGCTCGTGCGCGCCAGCTTCCGGGCTTCACAGACCAGTGACGAGCGGCGGATATCGTGTCCGCCGATCACCCAATCGTCCCAGCGGAGCAGGCCCAGGGGCTCGAACTGCGGCAATTCGCTGGCCAGCCCGCACTGGTCGATCAGTCCCTTGCGCAGCGCAATCAGCCCGAGTATGGTTGTGGTCGCCACGCCCCCGAATGCTCCGACGATCCAGAGGCCCGTTCTTGCCTGCGTCATTGGTGATCCTCGCGTAACATTGGCCCTGGAAACGAGCCGGAAAACCACTATGATTGTCCCACGCGCGCACGAACCGTCAAGCGACGCAGATTGCAGGTCGGATGACGACGGTTTAAGCGGCGAGCGCGCGTTACGACCCCGCGAAATTGTCTCTTGAACGAAATGAGGCGACCCATGTTTGAATCACTGGAAATGGCTCCGCCCGATGCGATCCTTGGACTGACCGAAGCTTTCAACAAGGATACGAATCCCCGCAAAATCAATCTGAGCGTTGGAGTGTTTCAGGATTCCGACGGAAAGACGCCGATCCTCAAAACGGTGAAGGAAGCCGAACGACGCCTGCTCGAATCCGAGAAGGCCAAGGGTTATCTGCCGATCAGCGGTTCGCCCGAACTTGGTACGCTGACTCAGCAGCTTGTGTTCGGCGCCGGGCACGAGATCATCGGATCGCGACGCTGCGTATCGCTGCAGACGCCGGGCGGCACGGGCGCGCTGCGAGTTGCAGGAGACCTGCTGAAGACGACGCTGCCCAAGTCGCGAGTCTGGGTCAGCAAGCCGACGTGGCCCAACCATCCCAAGATCTTCGAGGCGGCCGGTCGCCAGATCGAAACCTATCCGTACATCGACGCAGCCGGCACCGGCCTGGACCTGGACGGCATGCTCGCAGCGCTGAGCAAGTGCTCTCCGGGCGATGCGGTGCTGCTGCACGCAGGCTGCCACAACCCGACCGGAATCGACCCGACCCCCGACCAGTGGCGCAAGATCGGCGACCTGCTTTACGAGAAGAAGCTGCTGCCGCTGGTGGACTTCGCCTACCAGGGGTTTGCCGAGGGTCTGGACGAGGACGCTCGCGGACTGCGGGAACTCTGCCGGCCCGGAGCCGAACTCATGGTCTGCAGCTCATTCTCCAAAAACTTCGGCCTGTACTGCGAACGCGTCGGCATCCTGTCCATCGTCGCCGGCTCGGCCGACCTGGCGCAGGTCGTGATGAGCCAGGCCAAGGTCTGCGTGCGAGTCAACTACTCCAATCCGCCCAAGCACGGCGGCGCGATCGTCTCGACGATTCTCGCCGACGCCGAATTGCGGAAGCAGTGGGAAGCGGAAGTCACGGAAATGCGCGACCGCATCAACTCGATGCGGAAGCTGTTCGTCGAAAGCATGAAGCAGCGCTGCGACCGCGATTTCTCGTTTATCGCCCGCCAGCGCGGCATGTTCTCGTTCACCGGACTCTCGGCGGTCCAGGTCGATGAACTGCGGACCAAGTTCGGCGTCTACGTCGTCGCAGGCGGCGGACGCATCAACGTCGCCGGCATGACGCCCGGCAACATGCCCGTGCTCTGCGACGCACTGGCTGCAGTGCTCTGAGAGCCCGAATCGCAGACAACTCGACCGCCAAGACGCCTCCGCGATGAGCGGAGCCTTGGCGGTTTGTTTCAGTCGTCTTTCGCGCCGCGAAAGGCGACACGAGCGAAAAAGCCAGTCGGACTGCACGACACGCACGTCGTCAGTCACGTCGACTTTCTATTCGAGAAGAGGCATTCTTCGATTCGCCGCTATTTCGCGTACTGCCGCCAGTCGATCCGGCAATCGAACTCGCGGGCGCCGGTGCCCAGGTGCGCGAGGATCGGCGCCAAGCTGCGCGACTCCAGTTCGCGCCGGTTGCAGAGCCGGCTCGGGTCCTGCGAATCGGCCGCCGGGGCCGGCCCTTCGTTCAGCACGATGCCGGCGACGGGAAGTCCTTCGCGGAATGCGGCGGCAACGATCAGCGTCTGGAGCGTGTGGTTGATCACGCCGAGCGTGTTGAGCGCCACGACGACCAGCGGATATTGAAAGTCATACGCGAGGTCGGCAACGTACTCGTCCGGCGTGATCGGGGCCATCAGGCCTCCCGCCCCTTCGACGAGAATTACGTCGCTGCGTGACTGCCAGTACTTCAAGCCGGCCCGCAGCAGCGACGCATCGATCGTTCGGCCCTCGGCCTCGGCGGCCAGATGCGGCGCAAGCGGCGCGGCGAACCGCTGCGGACAGACTCGCTCGAGCAGCCCCGGCTTCCCCGCTGCCGCCCACAACTGATAGTCGTCGTCCTGCTCGCGAGCCTCGCCCGGCGACGAACAGCCGCTGAGCGCCGGCTTGTAGACGCCGACTCGCAGACCGGCCGCATGCAGCGACGCGGCGATCCGGGCGGCAACGTAGGTCTTGCCTACGCCCGTGCCCGTGCCCGTAATGAACAGCCCCGGCGGGTTCTTGTCAGCCATGGTCGATACATTAACATCGTGGGCTGAACGGTCAACACGCGTTGCGCACATCGCCTCGCGATGCAATCCGCCGGACACGGGCCACACCTCGGCCGAATCAGGCAAAGCGAACTCATGAACAAAACCGAAAAAGCAGGCCGGAACCTCCGATTGGCGCTGGTGCAGATGAACTGCGGAACTTCCAAGCAGGACAATGTGGCCAAGGCCCTTGCCCGCATTGCCGAGGCCGCAGCGCAAGACGCGGACATCGTCTGCCTGCAGGAACTGTTCCACGGCCAATATCCCTGCCAGAGCGAGGATCACGCGAGGTTTGCCGAAGCCGAACCGATCCCCGGCCCGACCACGGAAGCGCTGGCCGACGCGGCACGAAAACACGGGATCGTCGTCGTCGGCTCGCTGTTTGAGCGTCGTGCCGCGGGCTTGTACCACAACACGGCGGTCGTGCTGGATGCGGACGGGACGCTGTGCGGTATGTATCGCAAGATGCACATCCCCGA
>CAIPEB010000427.1 GCA_903863885.1 uncultured Planctomycetaceae bacterium
CCGGAGCCACGCTCACCGCCACGAGCGTCGGGATTACGGCACGTGTTCTGTCGGATCTGAATCGGCTGCAGGATCCCGAGAGCCAGATTGTCCTGGGCGCCGCAGTGATCGACGACGTGGTCGGTCTGGTAATTCTCGCTGTGGTCGGCGGGTTGACCGAGGGCCGGGAGGTGACGATCGCCGGCACAGCCGCTACGGCAGGCATCGCCTTCGGATTTCTTTTCGGCACCGTCCTCATCGGCCGGTTCGTGGTGCCGACTCTGTTTCGCTTTGCAAACCGCGGCGATTTGCCGGGCACCCCGACCATGCTTGCCGTCATGCTCGCGTTCGGGCTTGCCTGGCTGGCATCGGTGTCTGGTTCCGCGTTGATCATCGGGGCTTTCGCCGCCGGCCTGCTGCTCCGCGATACACCGAGCGCTCGTGAAATCGAACGCGGGGTCGCCCATCTCGGACATTTCTTTGTGCCGCTGTTCTTCGTTACGGTTGGAGCCGCTGTGGATGTGCGAGTGCTGAATCCTCTCCAAACCGCAAACCACAGCACACTGCTCATCGCCGGGTTGCTGATCGTCGCGGCCGTTGTAGGCAAGTTCCTCGCGGGCTACGCACCGTTCTGGTTCTCGGGCAACAAGAAAGTCATCGGCGTCGGCATGATACCTCGCGGCGAGGTCGGGCTGATTTTCGCTCAGATGGGGCTGGCTACCGGCATCTTCACTCCGGGACTGTTCAGCGCTGTGACCTTGATGGTCATGGTCACAACCTTTCTTGCTCCGCCGCTCCTGAAAATGCTGCTGCCGGAAGTCTCGCGCGGACATGAACCTCCGGAACCGGAAGGCATCGAAGATCTGGTGACGGAACCGTGACGTCTTGCCTGCGAATGCACCAGTTTGCCTTCGTAGGCTCGCATGCTTCCAAAACACGTCTGGCCGAGTGCCGGGAATACAGCACCGCGGCGAGATGCACAATTGTGGACAGGTGTCCCTTGAAACAAAGCCTGCCAACCTCGCGGTATTTCACAAGTCTCGCTGTCGCGATTATCACTTGCCTGCGGCTTGCCGGCCCGGCCAGTGCGGCCGACGAGCCTCGATCGGTTCGCTGCGAACTGGCGGTTGTCGGCGGAGGCAGCGGCGGGTTCGGATCTGCGCTTTCCGCGGCGAGGCTGGGCGTCGACGTGGTCCTTGTCGAGAAAAGCGATCGTCTCGGCGGAACGTCGGTCCGCAGCGGCGTGAATTGCTGGGAACCGGGGGCGGGTGCAACGGGCATACCTTTTGATCTGTACAAGCGACTCAAGAAACAGCCGCTTGCAATCGGCATTTACTCCTTCGGGCGGCATGGGTCTTGGTACAACCGCGATTCCGAGCCGTATCAATATCCCGGGGGAGAGACGATTATCGACCCCGCGCTGCATTATCTCGATTCGCTCCAGCGCTACGTCCCGCCCGGAGAAACTCGGAGTGAGGCGTTCTCGCGCCGCGTGTGGCACGGCCTTCCTTTTGAGCCCGATGCGATGTCCCGCATCATGCGGGATATGCTCAACGAAACGGGCCATTGCCGCGTGCTGTTGAACACTGCGTTTGTGAAAGCCGAGTCCGTGGAAGGGCGCATCGCCTCCGTGTCTCTGTCCGATGGGGCCGTGTTGTCCGCCGACCACTTCATCGATGCAACGGGCGACGCGCTGCTCAGCGTGTCGGCGGGATGCGAGACGATGCAGGGCCAGGAGTCTCGCGAGCGGTTCGGCGAGCCGAGCGCGCCGCCCGAGGCGACCGGCCGCGTAAATGGCGTGTCGTTGATTTACCGCGCAACCCCGGTGACGGAGGCGGCTGTCGAACCGCTGCCCGACGGTGTTCCGAGCGAGTGCTGGTGGCGCAAGTCGTTTCCCTGGGCGCAGGTGAACCACTATCCCAACGGCGACCTGAACATCAACATCCTGCCTACGATGGAGGGAGACGAATTCCTGCGAGTGGGCTACGACGCGGCAATGCAGGAATGCCGTCGCCGTGTGCATGCGCACTGGCATTTCTGGCAGACCACTTACGCGGAGTTTCGTAATTATCGGCTGTGCTGGATCGCTCCCGCTTTGGGCGTGCGCGAGTCGCGCCGCGTCGTCGGAGAATACGTGCTGACGGAAAACGACCTGAGAGCCGGATTCAGCGGACAGAAGCACGCAGACATCATCGCGCTGGCAGACCACTCGATGGACACTCACGGCATTCACGCAAGAGGCGGCGAAATGCACGAACCCTACGGCATTCCCTATCGCTGCCTGATACCCAAAGGCCGGCGGAACCTGCTGGTTGCATGCCGCGCCGCGAGCTTCAGTTCGCTGGCCGCCTCCAGTTGCCGACTTTCTCGCACGATGCTGCAGTTGGGCCAGGCTGCAGGGACTGCCGTCGCACTGGCGAAAAGACAAAAAGTGGACCTGCCCGACGTGCCGGTCGAGACGCTGCGCGAAGCTCTGCGCGTGCAACACGTCCAACTGGATCACCCGATGCCCGATAGCCTTCGCAATTACCTTGAGGAAGAATAAGTGAGCTGACGTACTGCCTGCAGGAGGCTTCGTACGTCGACTGCGGCGATAGCGCCGTGCCAACGCCCGGCGAATGCGGTCCGCTGAACGGACCATACGTCCATTGAAGGCTGTGGATATCTAAGTTCAAACGGTTCTCGTTGCGGTTTTTGGATCACAGGTAGATTGGATGTGAAGCCATGGGGAACGATCCTTACGAAAGCCCGCACTCGACGGGGGATGCACCGTTGCGACCGCCTGGATCTGCGATTCGATGGATTGTCACCGTACTCGCTGTCTTGGCCGGACTCGGACTTCTGACCGCCCTGCTGCTTCCAGCGACACGCACTTCGACGGGAGCCGCGCGGCGGATGGTATGCTGGAATAACCTCAAGCAGATCTCGCTGGCTCTGCGTAACTACCAGTCGGACCACCACAGTCTGCCACCGGCATATACGGTCGATGCCAGCGGCAAGCCTCTTCACAGTTGGCGCACGCTGATCCTGCCCTATCTGGACGAGCAGGCACTGTACAACACGATCGACCTTTCAAAGTCGTGGGATGATCCCGCAAACAAGCAGGCATTCGAAACCAAGGTCACCGTTTATCAGTGTCCCTCAGTGACTTGCCCGCCGAACCACACGTCTTATCTTGCGGTCTCAGCTCCCGACAGTTGCCTGCGCCCGGGTGAGCCTCGAAAACTCTCGGACATCACCGACGGTCAGAATACGACGCTGATGGTTGTCGATGTCGACGAACAACACTGTGTGCCGTGGATGTCGCCGGTCGATGTGAGCGAACAATGGCTATTGAGTCTCGCAAAGGTTCGCGGTCTGCCGCATGCCGGAGGCATTCATGCCGCGTTCGCCGATTGCAGCGTGCAATTCCTGAGTTCAAGTTTGGCGCCGGCGAAGTGGCGCGCCATGGTTTCGATTAGTGGCCATGACGATGGTGCTCCGGAATCGAGCAACCGCGACGTCCGCAACTTTCCACTCGGTCAGTTTCTCGCGCGAGCATCGTCGGTCGTGGCAATGACCGCGGCGCCGAAGGAACCCGAGAGCGCGGCGCCCGCGAAACCCGAAACCGACAAGCGGACCGAGATTGCCAGAAAAATGGTCAGCGACATGGCGTCAGGTGATTTCGACAAGGCAACGGAATCGTTTGACGACACCATGAAGCGGGTGATTCCGGCGACCAAGTTGAAGGAAGTCTGGGATGGTGTGACGAAGCAGGTGGGACCTTTTCAGAAAGCCACCGAGGACAGGACGGAGGCGATCCGGCAGTACAAGGCCGTATTTGTAACGTGTGAATTCCAGAACGGACCGCTGGATGTGAAAGTGGTCTTCAGCCCCGAAGGCAAGATCACCGGGCTGTTCTTCGCGCCCTCCGGGAAGTACAAGCGGCCACCGTACGTCGATGCCGCGAAATTCGACGAAGAGAATGTGAGCATCGGAAAAGGGCTGCTGAAACTGGATGGCACCTTGTCGCTTCCCAAGGGCAGCGGTCCTTTCCCGGCGATTGTGCTCGTTCACGGGTCCGGTCCGAACGATCGGGATGAGAGCATCGGCCCCAACAAGCCGTTCCGCGATCTGGCGGAGGGACTGGCGTCGCGAGGCGTGGCGGTGCTGCGATACGAGAAACGGACCAAACAGCATCAGGTTCTCATGGCAATGGCCGGGTCCGGTATTACCGTCAAGGAAGAGACGATCGACGATGCGGTCTCGGCGGTAGAGACACTGGCCGGCCACGAGAAGATCGATCCCAAACGAGTCTTTCTTTTGGGGCATAGTCTCGGAGGGATGCTGATCCCTCGGATCGGCAAGGCCAGTAACTGTATTGCGGGATTTGTTGTTCTGGCGGGATCTACGAGGCCCCTTGAGGACCTGGTGCTGGAGCAGACCAAATACATCGCATCGCTCGCGGGTGCGCTGTCGGAAGAAGATCAGAAGAAGATCCGCGAACTCGAGCAGCAGGTTGCGCGCGTAAAGTCCTCGGAGTTGTCGGAATCAACGCCGGGCACGGAACTCCCGTTCGGCGCACCTCCGAAATACTGGCTCGATCTCCGCGGATACCAGCCCGCGATCGAAGCTGAATCGCTGCGGAAGCCGATGCTCGTGCTGCAGGGCGAGCGCGACTATCAGGTGACGATGGAGGATTTCGCGAACTGGAAAAAGTCACTCGCTTCGAGAAAGGACGTTAAGCTGCAATCGTATCCGAACCTGAACCACCTGTTCATGGAAGGCGAAGGCAAGAGCAGGCCGGAGGAATACGCGAAGCCGGGCAACGTCGCGGTTGGAGTCATCGATGACATTGCGAAGTGGATCGACCAGACTGGCCGATAGTTGAGAAGTTGGGACAAAGAAGGCATCATCTACGCCGATGTGGACCCGGGCAGCGTGCCGGCAGCCCGCGAAAAGAATCCGTGGTTCCACGGCCAGCGGCAGGATCTTTATCGATAGGGCTTATCGACCGGTCGTCGCAACAAGAAGACCGGATTTGCCGAGCCTCTCGATGGACTCAAACGCCAGCAGCGGCATGAGCCAACTTGCCCAGCATGTCAGCGGATAGAGCCACTCCGCCTCGAAATGTGTCACGCTCGCCAGTCCGCCGACCGAGCGGATCACGACGGCCGAACACAAGAGCGTGAACGTGCGCCACATCCAGCGACGGTGACTTGCGAAGTCCCGGCGGACGGCCGTTCTCCATCCGATCGCGGTACAAACCGCCGTAACGATCGCCAGCGAGCCGAGTCCGGCAGCGGCGATCGCCCCGGTTTCCGCGTGCCAGGACATGCAGAGTCCGCTTGGTGCCACCAGCAGCAATACGCCGGCGACCTGCACTCGCCCCAGCCATCGGTGCCATTTCGGCGTCCGCTTCCGGAACCGATCGCTGACCAGCAGCGTGCCGAGAATGAGCGAAGGGGGGCCGAATGCGAGGTGAGCGTAGAAAGCCCAACTGTACACGCCCCAGAAATACTCTTCCCGTCCGAAGAGAAAGTCCGAGTCGAAATCAGGCGGTATGTAATGGCGATATTGGAGGAGTACGCTGATCGACACCTTCCAGACCAAAACGCCCGCCAGGAAGACCACCGCTTGAGGCCACGAAAATGAACTCGTTCTCTGCATGGAAATAATCGTACAACTGCGAGCGATTCCGCGTAAGCACTTTCGGCCCGACGAATTCCCTGTACCCGACGCGGCGAGTCAATTCGATCGGTTGACGAATTGGAATCCGAAAATGTCTGCGTCGCGAAACTCGATCCGCAGGCGAACAGGCTTGCCTGACCAGGGTGCGACGTCCTGACCGTCCGACCACGAGACAGTCCACGAGATCTTGTCTTCGGTCAACGCCTGACAATCTGCGGCACTTCGACTGGCGATTGGTTTGCCTTCGGCGTCGAGCAGTCCAACTCGCACCCGACCGGCGGTGCGGGCCGTTGCGTTGACGACGAGTCGGTTGCCTGTGAACTGCAGCAGTCGCGTCTCAATACTCGCATCAACCGCAGCGGCAGATACCGAAACCAGTCGGTCCTTTGGAGCCACGGCGCGCGTGATCACACGCTGGTTCTTGGCTTGTTTCAACTGCGGCAATTCAACCTCCGCGTGCTTGAGCGGAGATCCGCTGAAGTAGAACGAGAATTCATCTCCCGTCGGCACGCATGCCCCGTTGGCCATATACACGGAGCCGCTGTCGAAATCTCCTGTCGATCCCAGGGGAATAAACGGCTTCTCGCGTTCGGGCCACGTCCATCGAGCGCCGTCGCGACTTACGGCCAGACGCACTTCGAGCGTATCCTCGCGGTGGCGAAACAGGCTGGGAAACATCAGGTAGAGTCCTGACGCTCCCGGGTATTGCTGGCAGGCCGGATTGTACAGATCCGCTTCCGGAGGATCGTTTGCTTCGACCTGAAGCACGCAGGATTCGGTCAGCGGAGTGAAGCGGTCGAATCGGTCGCTCGTCGAACGGCCGATGGCCCGTCCGCCCCGTCCGCCCACGCGTCCGTACAGCGAATATTTCCGTTGAGATTCATCCCAGAACGCCGAGTACTGGCTGTCCGCGAATGTCAGGCAAATCGGTTCGGCATGGCGAGTCCAATTCAGTCCGTCGGGAGAGGTCATGCCGGCGACGTAGTGGGGGCGCTCGCCGATCCCCTGGAACAATCCCTGAGAGACGCACTTGTAGCGGGCTTCTGCGGGAGCCGACGGATCGACGAAGACGCAACTGCCGTGAACTCGAGACCGGTATCGATCCGCGCCGACCATGCGAAAGAGGATGTTATTGTCCTTGCTGCCCTGGTACGAGACGAGTCCGAGCTTGGGCTTGATCCAGTGCACGCCATCTGTCGATTCCGCGTAACAGAACGACGTATCGTCTGCCGTGGGCCATCCATCGATGTCATAGCATTCGTACCACATCCGGTACTTGTCGCCGTCCTTCAATACGCTGAACCAGTTGATCGTTGCGCTTTCCCACGGGTACTCGGACTCGATCAGCCGCTCGCCGGTTTTGCGCGGAGGATGCAGTCTCAGTTGAGCTCCGTCGAGCTTCTCGATGAATTCGCTGTCGACGAACAGCATCTTCTCCGAGCCGATCGCGCGGATTGATCGGTTCGAGTCGGGCTCAGCCGCTGTCGCACTCGCGGCCACGAGCATTACGCATGTCATCCGCAACCAGAGCATATCTCGAACTCCACAAGCGAAGTGTCGGGCGATATGGGAATACAAGGAAGCAAGCGTTCCTTCCGGGGCCTGCGCCTCACGCCTATCAGGTTGCCCGATGATACAATCGGGATGCAAGAGGACATGGCGTTGCTGTTCTCGAATTCCGAGGCCCGGATCGCCGTGACACTCCTAGATTGCAGGAGGTGGATCGTGAGCAGGGTAAGGAATTGGTGTATTGTCTGGGCGATCGTCGCGGCGTGGGCCTGGTCTGGCGGCGCGGGTCTTTCGGGCGCCGAAGTCAAGAACGTAATCGTGATGATCGGCGACGGTGCGGGGTTCAATTGCTGGCTCGCGACCAGCATGTACGAAGGCCGATGGGACGCCGCTGCGCAGAAGTGCAACCAGGTGTACAACGGGGCGGAGTGGATCAACCTGGCAAACAGCACGTATCCGCTGACGATCCTGACAAAACCGTCGAAGAAGAACGTTCAAGACCCTGAGTTGGTCTACGATCCGCAGAAGGCATGGGACAAGTCGCTGGACAAGGACGGAGTGCCCGCCGCATACAAGGCATTGAAGAGCGAGTGCACGGACTCTGCGGCCGCGGCAACGGCGATGTCGACGGGCAAGAAGACATACAATGTGGCGATTAATTGGAGCGACCTTGACGCGTCGCAGGGGCCAACGCTCAGCGAACTGGCCAAGTCCCGCGGCAAGTCAGTCGGCATTGTCACCAGCGTGCAGTGGTCGCACGCAACGCCGGCCGGGTTCAGCAACGCGCATGTAGCCGACCGCAACAGCTATGAAGAGATCGCAAAGCAGATGCTTTCGGGAGACGCGTTGGATGTCGTCATGGGTTGCGGCAATCCGGACTTCGACGACAACGGCGAGCCCCAACGCAATAAGAGCTACAAATACGTTGGCGGCGAGGAAGCCTGGAAAGCCATAGAAATGGCCCGTTCGACCGCTGAAGGGACCTACCACGGATTCCGCCCGGTTTCCACCAAGTCCGAATTCGAGTCGTTGCTGACGGGGGCGACTCCGTCACGAGTCCTGGGCACGGCACAGGTGGCCCAGACCCTGCAGCAGGCTCGGAGCCGAGTCGCGCCCGGGGCTGCAGAAAACGAGAAGGAACAGCGTGCTGCCGCCGAAGCTGCCGCCAAGCTGGAGCCGCCGTACACGCGACCTGTCATTGCGACCGTACCTTCCCTTTCGACCATGGCGAAGGGCGCGTTGCATGTGCTGGAGAACAACCCGAAGGGATTGTTTCTCATGGTCGAGGGCGGCGCGGTGGACTGGGCGAACCACAACAACCAACCGGGACGCATGATTGAAGAGTTGAGCGAGTTCAATCGGACGGTCGAGGCCGTTGTGGCATGGGTTGATTCTCACAGCAACTGGCAGGAAACCCTGCTGATCGTCACGGCGGATCACGAGACAGGTCTGTTGTGGGGGCCTGATTCCAAGATGAAAGCTTTCGACCCCGTCGTTGACAAAGGACAGGGGCAGATGCCGGGACTCGGCTACAATCACACGAGCCATACCAATTCGCTCGTGCCCCTGTTTGCTCGCGGCGCGGGAGCGGATGAGTTCTCGAAGCGGGTGGTCGGCACGGATCCCGTGCGAGGGCCATACGTCACCAATACGGCCATCTTCGACGTTGCAGCGATCGGCATGTCGGGCGATGACTGATCCGACTTCAGGCCGTTTGTCGCTCTAAGGGCGGGCCGTCCGGAACGTGAACGGTGTCGCGGTTCGAGTGGTCGGCCGTCATTGATTTCGAGGAAGCTGATGGAGACTTGCGGCAACCGACTGCGTGTGCTGTTCATGCACGGGCTGGAGTCCGGCGTGGGCGGAAGCAAAGATTGCTACCTTCGTCAGCACTTCGAAGTCTTGACCCCCGATATGCAGATGTCAGTGTTTCGGCGGGATCGCGCGAATAGCGTGGTGAATAACATGCGCCGCCACCCGCTTTTCTGGTGTTGGGTCGCACTCGCCCCTGCCACGTTGCTTTACGCCATGATCTCTTGCGGGCCGATGGCGTGGTTCGCATGGCTGGCAATGGCTGTTACCACGCTGTGGTTGCTTTTCCGGCACGCTTTTTCCACTTCGCTTGAACGCTGCATCGAGATACAAACGAAGGCGATCAAGGAGTTTCAGCCTGACATTGTGGTGGGCTCGAGTTGGGGAGGCGCCGTGGCGCTGACCTGCGCAGCGCGGGGGATCTACACCGGTCCCCTGTTGGCGCTTGCCCCCGTTCCGAAAAAGGTCCTCTGGTATCTCGGCGATTTCTCGGGAAGTCGATGGTCAGCTTTGTGCAACGGCATAAAGACCAGTTCCGCGCAATGCACCGTGATCGTTCACGGGGACGCGGACGAGACGGTGTCGATAGCCGACAGCAGGTCGCTCGCCTCAAAGTCGGGCGCAACGTTGATTGAGATTCCCGGCGGTGATCACCGACTGAATGCCGCGCTCGTCGATGGCGAGAGTGGCCGGGGATCAAGCGATCGACTGAGGCAACTGGTGTGCGAAGTGGCGGCGAAGACTCGGTCCGGGGCCGTCACGCATAACTGACGCGGCCATAGCCGTTCACAGGGTGAACCCGGTGGTCGTCCATAGCCAGCGGTGACAGAAGAACCTCCGTCCCGAACAGGATGTTTGTTTTTCGCGCAAAGTCCGGCGACCAACGGAAGCGGGTTACTTACCCGGCGCGGCAACACCGCTTTGGCTGGCGGTCCTGCCGCCCTGCGAGCCTTGGCGCAACCTCGGGACGTCAGACCGCCTCCCGAACGGCAGCCTCGAAGGGACGGCGCTAGGGCCGTCGCCTCGCGACTGGATTTCCATCACTCGACTGGCTTCTGCCGCGCGGCACCCTCGAAAACCGGTCTGCCCCGTGAACAGTTACGCTTATACTGCAGCGCATACCGACGCAGGACCGCTCGCGATATCACACGTCGGTGCAGTTTGCCTGCTTCGGGATTGACCGTTGCTCTCTTCCCTACGCAGAATTCTCAGTACCCGACATCCTTCAGTTGCTTGTCAAAGTCCGCCGGGAGATCGGCCAGCGGCTTGCCCGCATCCTGGCTGGCGAAGCGGAGCATGTTCAACAGAAGGCGGTCGGCCACCGGCTGCGTTCCGATATGATCGCGAATCGGCAACGCATTGATGATGAACCGGCCGGCTCCCAGTTTGTAGACGCCGACGGTCAGGCCGGACTGGTAGCCCCAGGAAGCGTTGATTCCGCCCGCGACCGCATCGGACGCGGGTTCGATACCCATAAATACGTTGTCGGGAATCAACTCGCGATAGACGGCGTAGTCCATCAGTCCACCGGTCTGAAGTCCATCGAAGATCGGATGGCACTTGGACCATTCATCGCTGTGATACAGCCAGCGTGCAATCGACGAGTACTTGCCCTTGTTCTTGAGCGGCAGCCATCCGGTCGATTCGCTGCCTTTGGCCAGAGTGCCCGGAGTCAGATAGATGACCGTGGAACCGCGGGCGGTTTGCCGAGCGAGGTCGTTGAACATAGCGGCCGCGTCACCGACGGGCTTGCCGGACACGAGAATCACTTCGCGCGAAGCCGGCTCGCCCGTTGGATTCGCCTGCACTTGAACGCCGTGACCGGCGAGCCATTCCGCCAGGCCCGCATCATCGCCGCGAATTACGACCTTGTTTTCAACCTTGGGCATCTCGGCCGCTGTCGGATAAACAAAGAAGCGGATCTCTTCGCCGCATGCGGCGGCACCTTTCTCGAAAGTCACGATAAAGCGGTAGACGCCCGGCGGGCCATCCACGACAACGTCCTCGGCAAATACGGGCATCACCATCGGCGGTTCGGGCTTGGCCTTGGGGTCGGGGATCTTGACCGTGATCGTCTTTTCGAGGACGCGAGTGAGGTTCGGGCCGACGACCTGCAGACGAACCGCATAGGGTCCGGGAGCCAGCACGTCCTCGTTTGCGAGCACTGCCTCCAGGTGCACGGGTTTCTGGCGATAGACATTCAGCGGTTCGGCAAACAGACACCATCGCAAGGGGGCCCAGGCGTCGAACAGTGCGTCCGTCGCGCCGGGCTTCAACTCGCGGAACGTCGTCCACACGCCCTCGGCCGTCATGCCCTGATCCAGCGTTCCGGTCAGGCTGTGTCCGATGACGTTTGGATTTGAGCGGATGGCGTTGATGCCCAGCAGTCGCTGACCGCCCATGCGGGCCAACGACTGGCTGAAGAAATCTTCCGGCCGCGCGAAGACTTCGCTTAATCGATATCGGCCCCAATCGGCCAGGTATTGATCGCGCCAACTGCGATACAGTTGTGCGTCTTCCACTTCGGGCTTGCCGGCCTGTTCGTACCATCGCACGGTGCGCATCAGGTCGATGGCGCTGCCGATGCCGTATTCGGACAGCCAGACCGGGTTGCCGTTTCCGCTGAGCGTGCGCAGCGTCTTGATGACTTCAGCCGTGTGCGGCACACGCTGGTACGGATGCTGATCGCTGAGGACGTCTTGCCACACCACCGAGCCCGGGTTGCTGATGCTGCCGATGGTGTTCTCGGATATCGGCAACGGAAAGATCGAGAAGGTCCCGCTATCGGGCTTCTGGCCGGGCTTCAGCATACCGTAGCTCCAGCCGCGTTGCGGATTCTGCTTGATGTCGAAATCCCGTTGGGCATCCCAGGTCTGACCGGACGCCGACTCGATCTTCACGGATAGGGCCGTCGTGTCTGCGCCGTAGTTCCCGTTTCCCCAGCCGCAGACCGAATCGATCGTATCCCCTTCTTTCACGTCGATAGCAGACGCGAATTCCACTCGAGCGCCCGTTCCGCCCAGGTTGATCGCCTTGTCGAACAGCGGTTTGCCGTTGTGCAGCACATGGAGGTCGGTCGTGGCGGCTTCGGCAATCGACCAGAAAGCGGCCGAAAGCTGGATCTTGCCGCTGACCGGCGAGGTCCAGCGAACCACTGCCGACTCGCCGTCCCGCCCCGGATGAAACGCAATCTGTCCGGGTTGCCACGTGATCCCAAGAGCCTTGATCACGTGATCCGTCCCGTTGAATGTCACGCACGGATCGTTGCGATCGTTGTTGCGCCAGATGCGGATACCGGTTGTTCCTCCGGCGTTGTCGAATCGTCCGCTGTTGAGCATGACGACGCGTGTGTCGTCGAGCTTGCGCACCTCGGCCAGGAAATCGACGGCGTGACGGAAAACGGGACCATCCGAAGTCTCGTTCAGCAGACCCCACATCGTAATGCAGGGGTGATTTCGGTCGCGGCGGATCATGCCGATCACGGACTCGTTGTAACGCTCCTTCATCTTCGGCGAATCGCCAAGGCACCAGCCTGCGTAGGATTCGGGGTAGACCATCAGCCCGATTTCGTCGGCCATATCCAGCTGGTATCGCTTGGGCACACCTGCGATGAAACGAATGGCGTTGAACCGCATCATCTTCTGGTTGATCAGATCGCGGCGGAGGAAGTCGGGATCGTGCGGCATCTCCAGGCCAATCGGGCAGCAGTTGCCGGTGTGCGAGCACCGCAGGTAGATTCGCTTGCCGTTCAGTCTGAAGGCGCCTTGTTCGAAGCGGAAGTCGCGGAATCCGCATCGCACCGAGTACTCGTGGACATTCGACTGCGGCTTGTCCTGCGCCGGTTGTTCCGGCTGGACTTTGGCCGTCACGCGGTACAGGAACGGGTCATCGAGATTCCAGAGATGAGGCTTCTCGACCTTCAATGTGGTCTCAATCTGCGTATCGCCGACGGGCAGGTCCTGCGCAAGAGCCGAGGTCGCCAGCGTTTCGCCGGATGCGGCCGGTGCGGCTGACAATTGGATGCTGCCTCGCACGGCTTGCGGCCCGGCGTTGCGCACGTTCAATTGCACGCGGATCTGGCCGGTCGCAATATCCGGACGCACGAACAGATCCTCGACGCGAATGCCCGGAACGGTCAGCAATTCGACCGAATCCCAGATGCCGCCCTGATCCCAGGCGCTGCCCGAATTGTAGGGAAGCGCCTTGTTGCGATGCGGCGTTTCGGCGAGCACGATGCCGTCGATCGGTTCGTTTGTCGGATTCAACACCCGCACGGCCAATCGGTTCTTCTCGCCCGGCCTGACCACATCGGTCACGTCGAAGATGAACATCGACTCGCCGCCTTCGTGCGAACCGATGAGTTTATCGTTCAGCCACACGTCGCACTTGTAGTCCACCTGCCAGAACCGGAGCAGCGTGCGCCCCTGAGCGCAGGGGTTTGCCGGCGCGGTGAAGTCCCGATAGTACCACACGAGCCCGTGATAACCGGGAAACGCGTCCTGAATGATCCATGGCACCTTCGTCGGCTTGGCATCGGGCCTCGGCGCGGTCCACCAGGCCTGTTCGCGTCCGACGTTTTTCGGGTCGGTCGCCAGCAGCCAGGTGCCGTCCAGCGAAATGACCGGCCCCGCGGAGGCGGCGGGCTGTTCGGCGGCCTCGCTGCGTGCAGATGAGTCAACGATCCAATTGGCCAGAACAAGTGCAGTGCAGGCGAAAAACGAGCAGGTGTGAAGTCGGCGCATGGTGTGTTCCTTCGTGTGCAGGACAACTCCGCGTTCCGCGATTCCGCCGACGATTGTCCTCCAATTTGTTTCGAACTGCTACTAGCCCGCGGCTTGAAGCGCGGGATCAGAAGGAAATCAAGATACGCCCGGCGCCCGGTTGAAGACTTGCTCGATCACGCAGGACCGATTGGGTGGTCCGTCCAAAGAAAGATCGTAGTGCGGCAGGCCGCTTCTCCGGGTTGGATTCCCTGGGATAAACTGTCCTGAAGGCGACGAGGATATTGATGCGTTGGAGTTTCAGGTCGAGCTGTCGATCGAGTGACGGTTGTGGCTGCTGTTGAGGGGAAGATCAACTTTTCGACGGGCGGGAAGCCTTGCTGAGCGATGTCGCCTGCTGTTGGAATGGAAACGGCCGTGACACGAGAACTGCCTCAACCCGAATTGCGGGCGACGCTATCGATTGAAGCCGCATCGTCGCGAATCTGGGATGTGGTCGTCGCCGGCGCGGGCCCCGCGGGTGCCCTGGTGGCTCATGGACTCGCTTGGCGCGGCGTATCCGTATTGCTGGTGGACAGAGCCGCTTATCCTCGGGCGAAAGTCTGCGGCTCGTGCCTGAACGGCGGCGCGATGGCTGCGATGCGGGCCGCCGGACTGGGCGACCTGCCGCGGCAATTCGGCGCGACGCCGTTGCACGAGTTGCGATTGCGGGCCGGCGGTCGCGAGGCCTCGCTGAAACTGCCCGCCGGAGTTTCGCTCTCGCGCCGAACGCTGGACGCAGCTTTGATTGAAGCTGCGGTTCGTGTCGGCGTTGAGTTCCTGCCCGAAACGGAAGCAATTCTTTCACCGCAGAAAACCGATTTGCGTTCGGTGCGACTTCGCCAGGCTTCGAGACGGAGCATTGCAAGGGCACGTGCCGTCGTGGCGGCGGATGGGCTTTCCGGCAGTTTTCTGCGGGAATTCGCCGATATGAGGCCGGTCGTGTCGCAGTACGCGCCCATCGGAGTCGGTGCGGTCTTCGACAACTCGCCCGAGTTCTATCAGCCGGGCGCTGTCTTTTTGTCGTGTGCCCGCGAGGGCTATGTCGGCGCCGTGCGAATGGAGGATGGGCGGCTCGACGTGGCTGCCGCCATTCATCCACACGAAGTGCGCGGACGGGGCCGGATGGCCGCGAGCGTTGCAGCAATTCTCAGTGGAAATGGACTTCCTTGTCCCGACGAATTGCCGGGCGCTGCGTTCCGAGGCACGCCTCCGCTGACTCGCCGTCGCGGTTACGTTGCTGCGGAAGGGCTCTTCGTCCTGGGCGATGTGGCCGGATACATCGAACCGATGACCGGCGAGGGCATTTCCTGGGCAATGCAGCAGGCTGTAATGCTCGTTCCGCTGCTCTATGAATCGCTGCCGCGGCCGAGTTTTGAGCACGCTTACCTTTGGCAATGCAAGTATGAGCGGTTCGTTCACGACCGCCGCAGTGTCTGTCTCGCAGCCGCATGGATCCGCCGAAATCCCCGACTCGCCGTCGCCGTCGTGGCTTTGCTCGGGCGCCTGCCGATACTGGCCGCACCCTGGGTTCGCGCTGTCAATCGTCCCGTGGCTGAGCTTCAATCGGAGCCGAGAAGATGATTTTTGCCATTGGCGGATTGGCTACCCGGAAGCCGGCACATTCCATCGACCAGACGACGGCAGCCGAAATCGCGCAGGCATTATAGAGAAGGGAGCAACCCGATGATCCGTTTCGCATGCCTGGTTGCCGCCGGGGGAATGTGGCTCTGGACCACCGCCATGGCCGCCGAACAAGCGGCCGCCGGGCCGGGTGAATTGAAAGTCACGCTGACTCCGGCCGCCGCGGGACAACAACTCGTGCGAGTGTCGCTGCCCGTTGGGCGAGGTCTGCTGGTCGAAGGCCAGACCATGATCGCCGTTGTCGGCGGCAAGGAAACGCAGGCTGCCGTGCGGCCTCTGACGTGGCATCCGCAGGTAGCTCAGGCCGAAAAGAGCGTGCGTCGCGCGCTGTTGTCCTTCCCTTTCACTTTTGCCGACGCGAATCCGGTTGAAGTGGTTTTGAAGCCCGCCGCCCGGCAACCGGAGAAGCCGACGGTTTTTCCCGCGACTGTTGAAGTGAACGGTGATACGGTGACCATCGCGTACGACGGCGGACCGCGTGTCAAGGCAACGCTGCTCGGCCCTCCGCGTGCGAGCAGCGAACCTCCGCGGGTCGAGACGGTCGAGTCGCACGAGTACTTTCTCTGGCAGCGAGTGCACTTGCCCGATGCGCAATGGCCTCGCGTGATCGAGGTGCGCGCGGACGCTCTTGGGCTCGTCTGCGTGGTCGCGCACCTGCAGCGGATGCTCGAGGGAAACGGGCGTGCGCCGGATTTCGGTTGGCAGATCGAAGCCGATGCGGCGGACTGCTGCCTCTGCGACCGTGGCACGCGACGCGCGATAGCCGCTGCGACGCTGACCCATCCCTTTGCGTCCGGAACGCCATGTTCCGTTACGTTGAATTCCGATCGCCTGTCGCTGTACCATCCGACCGCGCACCACAAACGGCGAGGTGGCATCGAAGCGTCCTGTTCGGAAGGCAAGATGAACTACCGCTATTGGCGATGCCGCTCCGAAGAGAAAGTGCCGATGCAGCAAGCCGCCTGGACCAAGGCAGAATTCGTCGTGGCCCCCTGCGGACTGGCTCAACTGACACCCGCGCTTGAGTATCCGCACGATCCCAAGATGGACTGGCGACTGTGGGATGAACTCTATGCCACGGGCGAACCGCTCGATGTTGCCGCCTTTCCCGGCTGCGCCGAAATCGTCCGCGATCATCACAACGCGATCGTCCGCAGCGTCTGCGAAGGAGACGACTGGGGCAATATCACGAGCTTCGCAGACGACTCACCCTGCGGATCCGTGTTCGGAATGAACCGGCTCAACCACTGCCCGCCGATCTTTGAAGAGGCGTGGCGGACCGGCGACCGCCGGTTGCTCGATGCGGCCATCCTGTGGTGCGACAACTTTTACGACCAGAGCATCTGGTGGGGACCGAACGATACCGGCGGAACGCGATACAACAACATTCTCGCCAGCGGCGGCACTCCGCCCGACAACGACCAGAACTACATGTGGCGGTCGAATACGTCCGTCAACTTCTGCACGAAAGGCTACGACAGTCTGTTGATGGCCTATGAGCAGACAGGCGATCCGCGAATGCTCGAAGCCGCAAACGCCCAGGCCGCCTATGCGGCCAAGTCGGTACACGCGCTCCTCGAAACCCGCAACATCGGCGATGTGCGGGATTTCGTCCGGCTTTATCGTTACACCGGCGAAAAGAGGTATCTCGACGAGTCGCTCCGGCTGTTCGACGAGGTGCGCTCAAAACTGTCCACGGGAGACCTGTTCAGCCAGAGCGGGCATCCGCTCGAGCCGAACCCTCCCTTCATCGAGGACGATCAAGTCGGTTACAAACACCCGTTCGCCAAGCCTTACATCATCGGCTATGCGCTGGCCGGGTTGCCGGATCTATTGGGCATCAGGCCGGAAGAGCCCAAGCTGAAGGAAGTGGTCAAAGCGGTTGCGGATTTTCTTTGCGAGAGCCAGGACCCGCTCGGCGGCTGGCGCTATCCTCATCCCCGCTCCAGCGCAACAATGTGCAGTCAGGCCATCGAGCACGCCTGGCAGATCGTGCAGGCCGACCGCGCGCTGGGCCCCGATGAAAAACGCCTCGATGCCATCGAACGAGTTCTGCGTCAGCGAATACTCGGATGGCAAAAGACGCGGCGCGTTCTTTCCGGGCTCGGAGGCTGGGAAATCGCGACGGGAAAGGTCAAGGCGACGTCGGAACTGTACGGCCTCTATAAGTACCCGTCCGATCGAAACAGCCACCGCGACTACGCGGAGGGTCAGATCACATTCGGGAGCTCACCGCCCGAAGGGCTCGTGTACTTCACCGACGTGTTGCGCCACTATCTCAAACACCGCAAGGCGGAAAGCCTGCTCGCTCCGCCTCGCGATGACGAGCCCCTGGGCAAAGTCCTGCTGCGAGTGCCCGCTCATGTGTCAGCAGCTAACCCCGAGCCCGCGCGATTGCCGACGCTCGGCTTTTGGCAGCGGGATAAATTGACGCTCGTGTCCGCTTCGTTTCCGAACGTGCCGGATTTCAACTGCGATGCCTGGTGTTACGAAAGTTCGCTGGACTTCATCTCGGCCAGCCCGCTCGAGGGCGGATCCATGGAACTGCGCCACCGACTGCGTGAACATCCGGCGGTGATCTACGTGACCATGGTGACTCCGCAGGCACAGGCCGTCGAATTCAACGTCCAGGCGGTGCTGGACACCCGGGCGTTTCCTGCGGGGAAGATGCCGGATAATCTGCCCGCGCCGAACCTCTGTTGGCAGCTGCAGCGGGCGCCGCTGTTCTGTTCCCGCCCCGATCCTTTTCCCGAGTTCGTGAAGCGCTGCTTCCTGTTTACGGAAAAGGGGCGAGTGTTTCTCGACCAGACGAATCGTCGCAGAATCCCCTGTCGCAAACCGGATGATCCATACAACAATCCGCCTTGGGTTCAAATGTACATGGCTGCAGGCCAGACGATTCCAACGGTGAACGAATCGAGTTGGTCCGACTACAGCACCGACCAATACGTTGTCCCGGTCGTCGGAACCGTCTCGAAAGACAATAAGTACCTTGCGGCGATCGCCAACAATTCGGCGACGACCATGGCACAGGCGTGGCACGACTGCATGCACAATAACCCGAACTGGATCCCCGTTGGCGCGCCTCGGGACCAACAGCAGTGGCGACTCAAGATCTACGTGATGGAAAACAACCCGGATGCGCTGCTTGCGCGCGTCAAGGCCGATTTTCCGCAAGTGCCGGACGCGAAGCCGGAGAAACCGTCCGCGCCGCAGGAAGGCGAGAAGCAAGCGGATGACGTGTCCAGAGACTCCTACCAGACGGTCGGAAGCCAGGACGGACTGCCCGTGTTTCGCGAAAAGATCTTCAATCGAATGTCGTTCCCGTTGTCGTGGAATTCGGGGAAATATCAGGACTTTTCGAGCTGGCGACAGGCGGCCCGGGCCAAAGTGATGGAATGTCTTCTGCCTCCTCCGCCCGCCGCCCCCTTCGATCCCGTCATCCTCTCGGAAGTGGAACGGGGCAGCTACATCGCTCGAAAAGTCATGCTGAACATCACGGCCGACAGTCGCGTGCTGTGCCTGATGACAATCCCGAAGGGCCAAGGGCCATTCCCCGCAGTGCTGCTGCTGCACGACCACGGCGCACGCTTCGACATCGGCAAGGAG
>CAIPEB010000428.1 GCA_903863885.1 uncultured Planctomycetaceae bacterium
GGGACCACGAATTTGTCCCAGGGGTTCTGGCGAAGCCAGTGGGCTGAGGAAAACGGCTGGGCATCGACGCGTTGAAAGGAAAACTCGCCATTCGGGCCGGATCGCGTAGTTGCCTGAATATCTGAGGACCGTTCATTTACTGGCTCAGATTTGAGCCGGAGTGACGGCCAGTCGTGTGGATAGACGGTCGCGCCTTCAACTGGCTTGCCGGCCGGATCAATAACCTTTCCAGACGGCGTGAGCAGCGTCCCCAGCGGAGCCGTTGTCGCAACGCCATTGGCCGCAATCATGTCGTTCTCGGCAAGTGCAACGTTGGAGGGCACGGCCGCTGGTTGCAGTGTCTGGTCAGTCGAAGGGACTGCCCCCCAAATCGAGGCGGCTGCTGCAAATAACGAGATCGCGAGAAAACACAAAGTAGTGGCACCCGGAGCAAAGGGGGGCGTTGGTTCGAAGCCAGCGATTCGCCTAATCCTAGCCAACAGCGATCCGCCGTGTGCCGCCACCGAGAGAACGGTCGGTGCACCACGCAGTCCTTCGATGGCCAGCAGAGCGCGGCCGTATTCCGCACGATTGCCTGCCATTTCCATCGCTGCGTCGTCGCAGCAATTTTCCCGCTCGATGCGAATCTGACGCGAGATCCACCAAACGGCTGGATGATAAAAGTAGATCGTCTCGGCCACGGTTTGCAGCAGATTGACCAGGTAATCGTGGCGGCGAACATGAGCCAGTTCGTGGGCCAAAATCAGTTCTAACTGCGACAACGGCAAATCGGTGACCACACACAGCGGCAATAGAATGACCGGGCGAAAGTAACCGACCACCATAGGGGTTTTAACCCGCGTCGATTGCAACACGGTAACCACGTGCGCACTCGCAAGCCTTTTGGTCACACGGGCCGCCAGTCCATGCACAGCATCGGGAACCGCTGACACTCCCGCTGTTCGCAGTTGGCGCACCGCGGCCCAACCAAACACCGGACGTAACGCCGCCACGAAAACTCCGGTAAACCAGACGACCGCCATCGCACATAACCAGGGTTCAATGCATTCGTGGACTCGCAGCCCCAGCAAGGCAACGCCTCTCTCGACGTCTCCCCACGGGTGGGCCTTACGCTCCTGACACACCGCGGGTTGGTGAGGCAATGGGGCGTTGACATCATCCGGAAACGTTTTTCCCCGGATGAATGGCAGTAGGGTATCGCCCTCGAGCGCAATACCCTTGTCAGACTTCTCGACCGCACCGAACTCCACAGCGGCAAGTATTCCCTTCCCCGACAACGGCGAAAACCACGTCGCAATGGGTGCGGTTATCATCAGCGTCATGATGGTGAGCAGCACCACATACCGAGCGTTGGCCGAGCGATGTTGCAACATCCGTTGCAGCGTCATTGACAGCACTGCGAGGAGCGCAAACTGCCAGAGTGAATGAATCAACAGCCAGCCTATTCGGTCAGCCCGCATCGATTGTGCCAGGAAATCCAACACAGCTATTTGCTTTCTATTTGGTCGAGTAGGCGGCGAACTTCGTCCAATTCCTCTTTCGAGGCTCTGGTTGACGACAACGCCTGCAGCACCAGACTCATCGCCGAACCGTCATAGACCCTCTCGATCAGATCGTCGAGCATCTTCTTCCCCGTTTTTGCTCGACTCGCCGCCGGCCGATAGATGTGAGGTTGGGCGTCCTCGTCCCGCTTGACGAGTCCCTTCTGCAGCATCACGCTCAGCATCTTGACGGTGGTGGAGTAATTGGTCCCCTTCGCGGCGTTCAGCCGTTTGTGAATCTCGCGGACGGGACTCGGCCCCAACTCCCACAGAATCCGCAGGATCTGAATTTCCACCTCGGTAGGCTGTGCAGATACTGGTCGGGGCATAAGTGCAACTCCTGTCGGCTACGGCGAAGATGGTTGATTTGCGACGACGATTAAGGCAGCGGATATCGGCGAGTGTATTCGCCATTTCCATGAGTCTAGCGAGCTAATTCGCTGCGTCAATCTTTTTTTTGAGTTTTTTCAGATTCAGGGCCTGGAAGCCGGTGGTCGGCCCGCATTCAGCACGCCAACAACAGCAGCAGAATGGTTGCGGGCGGTGTGTTGCGGATAGGATTCAACCTGCGCACAGCGTGTAAACAACGCCTACTTGACGAAGGGCATACGCCCCAAGCGATTGACGATGCCTTCCGGCTCTTGGACGACCTTAATCGACAAGCGGGAAGGTACTAATCCATGCCGAGTGATTTTACGATACTGCTGGGAAAGCGTCTGGATGACGTTGCGAAGGCGGAAGCCGTACTGCCGCTCATGGCAGGATCAAAGACTGATCTAATCGACAACCGCTTTCACTTGCAAATGCCATTGCACGGCATCGAGTTTGTTGCTGACTTTGATGGGCGAGTGTCAACCGTTTTCTTTTATTCGGGTCGAGTGAACGACTACAAACAGTTCGCCGGGGCGTTGCCGGGAGGCATTGGCTTTGGAGATACCCAAAGCTTTGTTCACCAGCGACTGGGGCAACCAAGTGCGAACGGTGGAGGGAAGGTGATTCAGCCTTTCGGGAAAGCCCCGAAATGGGATCGTTATGACCGTAACGGCTTTTCTCTTCACATTCAGTATGTGGACAACGAAACGTCGATCAGCCTTGTTTCGCTGATGCGGCCTGATTCGGTCCCACGTTGAATGGCTTGAAGGGCGTCGCTGCCGCGACGCCCAACCCCTGAAGGGGCCCACGGACTTTTGGAGTGACCTTTTGTCCACCGAATGCTGCCCGTAATGGCACGTGCATAGCGGCGAAGCTATCGCGTTACGAGGTGTGATCCTCGTCAGTGCGATCGACAAACCGGCAAAGACACTCGCTGCGCGCAGACCGATCGCGCAGCATGCCGGCGATTAGCAACGCTCACGCAGCGCGGCTGACTCAAATCACAGGCAGATGGCGACGGTTTTCGAGGCAGCCAAGTTCGAGGACCATCGCGTGGCCAGGTTGGCCTTCAACCGCGACCTGCGACTTCGCGCATGGCGAACCGCGCGGCCAGTTCTTTCGAGGCTCGATGCGCGGCTGTTCGTGGGCTGCCGGGCGTGAGAAATGAACGTCGTTCGGCGTCTTTCCGCCCAACGTCTGGTGAGGACGGTGCTCGTTATACCACTCAATGACGAGTCCGACCTCGCGTTCAAAGTCGGCTTGATCTTCGGGGAGCACGATCCGTCGCAGAATCTCTTTCATCGTTCTGTGGAACCGCTCAACGACGGCGATGCTTCCGTGTTGGCCAACCGCTCCGAATCGCGGCCGGATATTCCTCGCCGTACACCGATCGTTTTCAAAGTGCTCGCATTAGAACTCAGAGCCTTGATCAACAATCAGATGTTTGGGCCGCACGTTCTCAGCGGACATGATGCGATCCAGTGCCGCAGTGACCTCTTCCGATGTCGGGCGGCATTTAAACACGGCACATCCCATCGAACGCCGCGAGAAATGATCGATCACATTCAGCACCCACCAGCATATGGGCCGGCGCATCCGATTAGAGTTGGGCATCCAGTTCGTCCAGAAGCTGCCGGATATCGGCACGCCGCCATCCACGACGAGCCACACGCGTTTTTCCGCTCGCTGCACCGCGGCAGTCGCTTCGCGCACCAGCTGGACGGCCAATTCCAGTTTGGTGCGGAAGGTCCAGCTGCGTCGCGGCGGAATCGAAGCCAGCGTGCGCTGTCGCACGTACAGCATGGCCTGCAGCGGCAAGGCCATCGCGCCCCACAACCGACGACGTACCGCCAGCGCGAGGGTCACCCAGACATGCCCATACAAGTATTTCTGATCGGCGGGCCCCGGCGTGGGATTGTGATGGATGTCTGCGCCTTCGACGTGAGGTCCGTAGCGTTTCGTAGGCGTATCGTCGATGACCAGCAGCACGCGTTCCGGCAAGGGACCTTGCCGCAGCACCAGAAGCAGCAACTGGCTGGCGACGCGATGGGCATTGCGTCCCACGCTGGAAAGGAAATAATAGTAAGCCTCGTAGTCGACCGTGA
>CAIPEB010000429.1 GCA_903863885.1 uncultured Planctomycetaceae bacterium
GGCAAGGGCAAGGCGCATCGTCCCTACGAGTTCGGCGTCAAGGTGTCGGTGGCGACGACGCTGCATGCGTCAAAGGGCGGCCAGTTCGTGACGCATGTGAAGGCCATCCCGGGAGCCCCTTACGATGGTCACACGCTGGCCGTCGTGATCCCCGAGATGGAGCTGCAGATCGGCGCCACGATCAAACGTCTCGTCGCCGACCGCGGCTATCGCGGCCACAACGCACCGGCAGAACACAAGTTCAGGGTTGTTCATCTCGGGCCAAAAACGGCGTGTCACCGAGGCCATCAAGCGTGAACTGAGGCGCCGCGCCGCCGTCGAGCCGGTCATCGGGCATCTGAAATCCGACCACAGGATGGGCCGCAATTTCCTCGCCCATACCGCCGGTGACGCCGCCAACGCGGTCCTCGCCGCCGCCGGCTACAACTTCCGGCGCCTGCTCAAATGGCTGGCGCTTTTGTGCGCCTTCTTGCTGGGCGTCTTCCGTCTAGCCGAAAGGTCAGAAAATCATCCCATCGTCGCGTGAGATGCGTTCTTCACGGACGACGAATTTGGGTGATGGGTGCTGATCAAGCGGGTAGCGTCCACGGTGGTGGTGTAATTTCATCGGCGCTGCCGGTGTAATCTGGGTGGCCATCGAGGTGTATGGTCGAGGTGGAGTTTCGCAGCTTCAACCCGGACCACACGGAGCCCCGATGACCAAGACCAACATGGACCTAACCGAGCTTCTGCAAAAGCAGGGTGAAGGCGATTTTTTACGGACAATCGCGGAAGCGGTTCTCCAGCTGATCATGGAGGCCGACGTCGAAGGCCTGATCGGCGCTGGGCGGCACGAGCGAGCCGAGAACCGGACGACGTGGCGAAACGGCTATCGCGAACGCACGCTCGACACCCGGCTGGGCACGTTGAATCTCAAAGTCCCAAAGCTGAGACAGGGCAGCTACTTTCCGAGCTTCCTGGAGGCCAGAAAGATGTCCGAGCAGGCTCTCGTCGCCGTCATTCAGGAGGCGTGGATCAGCGGTGTGTCCACGCGGCGGGTGGATGACCTGGTGCAGGCCATGGGGCTGAGCGGCATCTCGAAAAGCACCGTCTCCAAGCTGTGCAAGGATATCGACGAGCGCGTGAGCGAGTTCCTGAACCGCCCGCTCACCGGCGAATGGCCCTATGTCTGGCTGGACGCCACCTATCTCAAGCAACGGCACGGCGGACGGATCATATCGGTGGCAGCCATAATCGCCGTTGCCGCCAACACCGAAGGGCGCAGGGAAATCATCGGCCTGGGTATCGGCCCCTCGGAGGCCGAAACGTTTTGGACGGATTTTCTACGATCCCTTCGAGCCCGCGGCCTCGATGGGGTCAGGCTGGTCATCAGCGACGCACATACGGGACTGAAGGCGGCGATATCACGAGTTTTCGACGCTTCCTGGCAGCGTTGCCGGGTTCACTGGATGCGCAACGCATTGGCGCATGTGTCGAAGGGCCAGCATACTGTTGTCGCCGCCGCCATTCGTCAGGCATTCGAACAGGCGGATCGGCTGCACGCCGATGAGACATGGCGACATGTCGCCAATCAACTGCGGTCACGCTGGCCAAAGCTGGCTCAACTCATGGACGAAAGCGAACATGACGTGCTGGCCTATATGGCTTTCCCCCGTCAGCATCGCACAAAACTCCATTCAACGAACCCGATAGAGCGCTTGAACAAAGAGGTGAAGCGCCGCGCCGACGTCGTCGGCATCTTCCCAAACGAGTCCGCAATCATTCGCCTCATCGGAGCGGTCTTGTTCGAGCAGAATGATGAATGGCTGATTCAAAACCGCTACATGCAGGTCGAAGCCTTCGAGCAGATCGACAAGGAGGAACTCGATCCGCTCTGCAGCATCACAACAAAAGCCGCCTGATCATGACCTCAGGCCACTCAGAAAATTACACCACCTTGACGGACGCGACCAAATCCAGAGCGCATCACAGTCGCCTAACGACTCCGCGTGCGGCCGGGACAGGCGGGGTCTCGCCGGCCGCGGCGTCAGGCGAATCAGAGGGGCCGATGCGGGTTACCCATCTCACGGATCGCCAGCGCGGCGCGTGGAACGACTTCCTGAGCCGTGAACCTGCCTTTGCGTTGCTGCAGTCCTGGGAATGGGGCGAGTTCA
>CAIPEB010000430.1 GCA_903863885.1 uncultured Planctomycetaceae bacterium
AGCAGGCGTTTCAAAGACGCACGATGCGTCTTTGATCGCAGAAGGCGGGGATTTTCCACGGATCGCCGGTGCTGTCCGGGCGCGCCTCGGCGTTCGCGTTCTTCCGGTCGTGGACGCCGTAAGTGGTCTTCCGGCGTGAAGTTGCGACGCCAGCGATCATTGTGGCGATGAATGCGAGTCGCTTTCTGGCAGTTTTCAAAGACGCACCGTCGCCCCGATCAAAGACGCATCGTGCGTCTTTGATCGGCACGGAAGGGAGTCCCGGATCGCGTCGAGTTACGTGTGCGCCAACTTTGAGACAATACGCCGGTTGGTATTGTGTAGAGCAACGGGGCGACCACTGCCGGCCCCCGTGGAAGACTGCGAATACTCTCCGGGAGAGTCGTTCAATGGGTGACTTAGATCGTACCGAGAAGGGTTCGGAAGCCGCCGACGCCTTGCGAGTCCGCCTGTCCCCGTTGGTGGAAAGATTCGTCCGCGTCGCGTTGGTGCTGGAACCTCCGGACCGACGGAATGCACCGCAAGCAATGCTGCAAGCCGTTCGCCGATTCGAACAATGGCCTGGATCCAAACAGTCGTTCGTAACGGCTCTGACTGCTGAATTGACGAAACATGCGGCCAGAAGACACGGCGGCAGTCACGCCTGCGACGAAACGCGTTCGAGTGACTCCACGCACCGGTAATGACACCTGCTCAACGGCGAGCCAGCGTACGGCCCGACTGCGAGGCTGCCCGCGGTTCCACGACCGTGAGCGACGAGGCCCCCGCCGGATGCCGCGGGTCAATGAGCCGTGTCGCCTCATAAGGCCCCTTGCCACCGGCTACCTTAGCCGGGTTCGTTTTCTGCCATGCGTGCAAGAGATCGGCGAGTCCCGGATTTTTTTCCAGGCTGCGGAGTGACTCTCCGTACTCGATCGCATGGCCCACGCACGCCAAGGCCGAGTCGTGCCAGACGTTGTCGTACCGTGCGCCTCGCGCGAAAATCATGGCGGCCAGGTGATACAACTGGCCCGAAGGCGGGCCCAGCTTCAGCGCCAACTGCACATCCGGTATCGCTTCGGCGGGAAACCGACGCTGCTGCATCGCCAAGTTGAGATACGCTTGCGACCGGTTCACCAGGGCGGTCTGGCAGCGTCCATCGAGTTCAAGGGCCCTGTTCAGCCACGGCAGGGCGGCCTCCGTTTGTCCCAGTTGCACCAGGCTGTACCCCTGGTTGTTGTAGAGCGACACCGAATTACGGCCCGCCTGCCGAGCGAGATCGTACCAGTAGGTCGCTTCCGTGTGCGATCGTCTCTTGTTGTAACAGTACCCGATAAACTCCATCTTCGCTGCGTCGGGCGCCAATCGGCAGCCATCCACTAAATCCTCAGTGGCTACCGCATACTTACCGAGGTTGGCGTAGGCTTCGCCGCGTAGGTAATAGGCCGCCGCGTGAGAGGGTGACTCCTTGATCACAATGTTCAGGTGGCCGATGGCAGCGTCATATTGCGAGTGTTCAAAGGCTTTGCGTCCGCTTTCGAATTGCCGCTGCCAATACGGAGCCCTGGTGGCGAAATAGCTCCCGACCAGCAGAACGAGGACGACTGCCGCGAGGCACGAGGCCGCCGCCAGTCGCGGATGCCGACGAAGCCAGCGTTCTGCCCGGCGTGTGGGCGACAGTTCGTGCTCCAACGCACGCCGCAGTTCCTCGCAGTCCTGATAGCGGTCGCGAGGGTCTGGAGCGAGGCACCGCTGCACAATCCGCAGCAGCCGGCGATCATGCGCGTGACGGCCCGCTGCGGCAGCGGATTTCGGGGCACTCGCCGACGAATCCGGGGAGTGAGCAACGCGGTTTCGTTCAGGCCGATCCGGCAGTTCGCCGGTCAGCAGTTCATGCAGGACGACTCCCAGCGAAAAAATGTCCGAGCGGTGGTCAATCGGCGTCGAGCCGGCACCGTCCATCGTGCATCGCACCTGCTCCGGGGACATGTAGTTCCAGGTGCCTCCCAGCCGCCGGGCGTCGTTGCGCAGATCGGCGGCCAGATTAAAGTCGATCAGCTTCGGGACGCCACGCTTGGTCAACAGAACATTGGTCGGCTTCAAATCCAGGTGCAGGATGCCCCGCCGGTGTGCTTCGCCCAGGGCATCGGCCAGCTGCGCGCCGAGCCAAGCCACTCCGGCCACGTACGAGGCGGACGGATTCATGCCGCCCGAATCGTCGTCGAGATCCGGTTCCGGCAGGCCCCGATTCGCGGTGAAGATCGACTCGAGCACGGCCGCCATGCGACGGGGCGGCCCGTTCGTCCGCCGCATCACGATCACATCCCGCAATGTAGCGCGGCCCAGGTACGGCATGCAGATCACGAAGAGCCCCGTGGCCGGGTCGCGCTGTGCCGAATAGATGCGTGTGATGTTGCGATGCTGCAGCTTGCCGAGAACGTTCGCTTCGAACGCTCCGGAACCTCCCTGTACAGGACTCGAACCTGCGACCCGCCGGTTAACAAAAGCGGCTTTTTCAGCCCGAAAACTACGCGTTGGCCCGCATCGTACGTGCGTTTTTGTGGCAAATCAATTGCACAAGTCCGGGCAGGCCTCGCTAGAATGAGGGCGAGGCTGAAGCGAGTTTAGGGTCGCGCTGGCGGCGGCAATCATGCTGCGCAGGAGGTGCAGGCGCGACCCGGCGGTTAACAGGCAAAACGCACCCGCGGCTCTAAAGGCAGCATCGGTGTACAAATAGTTTGCCACTCGTCGCGGTTCCTTAACTTACAAGGAGATATGCTATGCGACGCATCTTTCAGCCACTGCTGTTCTTCCTGGCCACCTGCCGCGAAAACGAACTGATCCGGCAGCTTGAATTGGTCAGGTACGAAAATGCCACCCTACGAGTACGAGTCCCCCAAAAACATATCCACCTTACCGCCGACGAAAAGAAACAACTTATCAAGCTCGGCCAGGCCGTCGGCCCCGGCGTGAGACATCTCATCTCCATTGTATCGTATTCCACCTACCGGCGATGGATCCGAAATGAGGCCAACGGTAAACCGCCCGCTAAAGTGGGACGACCTCCCAAGCCGGAGAACATCACCGAGACAATACTCCGCATCGCGCGGGAAACGAACTGGGGCTACACGCGGATCCTCGGCGAACTAAAGAAACTGCGAATCTCCGTTTCGCGCTCGACCGTGGTTAATACTCTCAAAGCCAACGGACACGATCCAGGCCCTCGACGCGGCAAGGGAACCTGGGACGAATTCCTGAAACTCAACGCAGCCACGCTCTGGCAATGCGACTTCTTCTCCAAGATGATCTGGACCCCAACCGGCCTGCGCCAGTTCTTCGTTCTGGCGTTCCTGCATGTTGCCAGCCGGAAGGTCTTTGTCACTAAAACAACCTGTAAACCCGATTCCGCATGGATGAAAGACCGTGCCGAGACCTTTCTGGAACACGCCCAGTCCGCCGGACTAAAGGTCGAAACGGTGATCCATGACTGCGACTGCGCATTCGTTACTCAATTCGATACCGCACTCTCAATCGCCAACGTCACAGTAAAACGAGTCGGGCCGTGCGCCGCCAATATGAACGCCTTCATTGAACGCTGGATTCAGAGTATTCAGCAGGAATGCCTCGACCACTTCGTCGTTTTCGGCGAGGATCATTTCAATCACCTGATCTCTGAATACGTTGCCTATTATCACACGGAACGACCGCATCAATCGCTGGGCAACAAGCCGCTGTCCGACACCGGTCAGGCGGCAGACGAGTCGCCCGGCGACGGCGCGATCTGCTGCAGGGAACGTCTCGGCGGCCTGCTCAAACATTACTACCGACAGGCCGCCTAGCTCAGTGCCAATTGCAACAGTCGTTACGCCACATATCCCGCTCGAGCCCCTCGCGGCCATGCCGGGCAAAGCGGCACAGACAACCCGGCTCGGGAGGCAGTTGCCGCACAAGCTCTGTCGGTACGTTCGGGGGCTGTGCAGACCGATTGTGGCCCCCTACTTCCACTCCACTTCGCACAAAAATTCTGAACCCCGCTGCCGGAAATGCCGACAACATGGTATCCTTTGCCAGGAACGCTGGAGCAAACTGGCGATTAGGCCTATTGCCAAACGATTCCGGCGTATCCAAAATGGTGAAGACAAGCCGAAGCCGACTTCGGTGTCAAATAGGGGCTACCACTCGGCCGGACACGAAGAACACCTGACGACTATCGACGTAAGTCTCAAGAGGAATACACTTTCCCCTGTAGCTCAGTCGGTAGAGCAAGCGGCTGTTAACCGCTGGGTCGTAGGTTCGAGTCCTACCGGGGGAGTTTTCGCAAGTCGTTGCGGTTTCTCGTGTTACGCTTTTCGGCGTCGAGTGGACCCCCTCTTTCTATTGGGTTCGCCGCTCTGAGGCGTTTTACCCTTTCGTCAGACCGTTGTGCGTCCGCATTTCTTTGCGGCGCCCGTCGATTTCCACTTCGACCGGACCGACTCTGTGCCTTCGATAATCTCAGAGCCGGTTGGAACTCCGGGCAGACCATAGTGGGTAAGTCGACAAAGGTATTTGCGCATAGCGGTGGGCGAGCAATTCGGAGACGTGTTTGATATGCATCTGCTCTTGTTGCTCCTGGCGATCCTGAATCTGGCCGTGGTTCTCGCCACCGCGGTGCAGTTGTCCATCTCGCACCGGAGCATCGGGAAACTGGCCGACCAGCCGCCGCTTCCGGACGACGCTGGGCATTTGCCCAAAGTGTCGCTCGTCGTCCCGGCTCGAAATGAAGAGAAGCACTTGGAAAGCGCGATGAGGTCGCTGCTTTCGCTCGACTACCGGCCATTGGAGATCATCGCCGTCGATGATCGCTCCACGGACCGCACCGGCGAGATACTCGATCGAATGGCCGCTTCGGACCCAAGGCTGCGAGTCGTCCATCTGACCGAATTGCCTCCCAAATGGCTGGGCAAGAATTATGCGCTGCATCGTGGCGCGGAACACGCGGACGGAGAATGGCTGCTGTTCACCGATGCCGATGTACTGTTCGATCCGAGCGCCCTGAAAAGGGCCATGACTTATCTGCAGCGCAACCAACTCGACCACCTTGCCATCACCCCTTACCCGTGCATGCCGGGCTGGCTGCTCCAGTCGTTCGTCGTGATGTTCGCCATGTACTTCAGCCTGTTTACCCAGATGCGGAAGGTCCGCGACCCTCGCAGTTCAGCCCATATCGGCATCGGCGCTTTCAACCTGATTCGAAGCTCCGCGTACCGCGAAGTTGGCGGACACGTCGGTATAGCGATGCGGCCCGACGACGATCTGAAACTCGGCAAACAACTGAAGAAGAAAGGTTTTCGGCAGGACGTGCTGCACGGAGGGGAACTGCTGCGAGTCGAATGGTACAGCACGCTCGGCGAGACCATCGTCGGTTTGGAAAAGAACCTCTTTGCAGGTGTCGAATACAGTGTCACGGCAACCGTCACCGCCACTATGGCGATCTGCGTCTTTCACATCTGGCCGTTCATCGCGCCGGCGTTCACGACCGGCGCAACGCGGTGGATCTATGTCGCAGTTGCCGCGATACTCCTTTCGCTCAGCTGCAGCGCAGCCGCCGGCATCAAGCTCCGCAAGTCGTGCGGATTCGGATTTCCACTCGTCGCGGCCATCTTCGTGTACATCTCCTGGCGGTCCATGCTGCTGGCGCTCTGGAACCGCGGAATTCGCTGGCGAGATACGCATTACCCGCTGGCGGAACTGAGAGCGAACAGGGTGTGAGCGGATGCCGATTGCCGGCTGCCGGATGAGGAGGCCACGGATGAGCACGGATGAGATGCGGTTCGATTGAGTGCAATGCGGTTTGCCTCGGGATGCGGTGCAGGTCTAGAATGAAAGCAGGCCAACATTAGGCCGTGTGAACCTCCGCATTGGCAACTCGC
>CAIPEB010000431.1 GCA_903863885.1 uncultured Planctomycetaceae bacterium
AACCGTGAAGAGAAACACCCGCCGCAGCTCGGGATCCGATTGGCGACCACAGGCGGCGGAATCAGCGACCCGATTCTATGCTTGCAGACTTTCGCCAACAACCGCCCAGGACTTTTGATAAATCGCCCCTGGTAGATCACGCAACTACCTCCGGTGAATCACGCAATAACGGCTGCCCCCAAGAGCTTGAGAATGCTTTTGCCATCAGGTAGACTCCTCACAGGCTATCCTGCCAAAATCGTATTGCGGTCATCCAAAATTTTGCCGTGCGAGTACAGCCATTTCACCTGCGCAGGGCGCAGTCTTGTCCTGTTTCTTCTTTATCCTCGTGTTGAGGCTGGGAGGTAGTAATGTCGAAGCTGTCGAGGCGTTGGGGGTTCACCCTAGTTGAACTCCTGGTGGTGATTGCCATCATTGGGATTCTGGTTGCGTTGCTGTTGCCGGCCGTGCAGGCCGCACGTGAGGCAGCCAGACGTATGAGCTGCTCGAACAACCTGAAGCAATTGGCGTTGTCGGTACACAATTACCACGACACCTATAAGGTCTTTCCGCCCCGCATGTCGGGAACGGGCATTCTGTGGGGCGCGCCCTCTTCAGTGCTCCAAAACCAGCAGCGGCTGTCGGCGTTCGTACGACTGCTTCCGTTCATGGAGCAGGGTCCGTTGTATGATCAGATTTCCGGACCTTATTCGGACGGAACAAACAACTGGGTAGCGTGGGGGCCGGTGCCGTGGAATACGGCCTATATGCCGTGGCTGCAGCAGGTTCCCGGTCTGCTATGCCCGTCAGATGGCAACGCAGCGCAGAAGACATCGACTCAAACCGGTAGGACGAACTATCGGTGCAGTGTGGGTGACAGCATCCACCGTACGTACTCGCGCGGTGATTCTCAGGATTGCCGCGGTGTGTTCGGCGGTCCGGTTTTGAAGATCACGATGGCCAGCATCGCCGATGGCGCCAGCAATACCATCATGATGTCCGAACGATTGGTCGGCACCGAACAAACCAGGGTCAAGTCGGGTTTCGGTTTGGATACGAATCTCGCAGTCGATCCCCTTGAGCGTCCGGGTACGTGCTACAACACGATTGATCCCACGAATAAGACTCTCTATACCGGAACGACTTATAGCTGGTCGGGGCAACGCTGGAACCACGGCGTGATTCAGTACATGGGCTTCAACACGGTTCTGCCGCCTAACGGTCCTTCATGTGCCGATTCGGGGTGGGACGAGCGCAACTCTGTCGTCACCCCCACGAGCAACCACCCGGGCGGCGTGCTCGGCTCCCTGTGCGACGGGTCAGTCCGATTCTTCAGCGAGACGATTGACGCGGGCGACAGGACTCGTTTGGAAGTCACAATGGGCATGAGCCCGTTCGGAGTATGGGGTGCTTTCGGCAGCAAGTCCGGCAGCGAATCGGTTTCCCCGACGGATTGATCGCTTGGCCTTGTGGCCTGCAATGTCCTGACTCGAACACTGACGCGGAGGCTGCCGTGCGGTAGCCTCCGCGTTTTTTATGCGCACGGATTCTGTCGGACAGCTCGAACGACACATCGGCGCAGTTCATGGCGGAAGCAGGCGATCGATTGGGTTGATACGTTGATCAGGGCAATCGATAAGGCTTCTTTCCCTGAAACGCCTCGATTTCCTGACGCAGCCTCTGTCGCAGGAACTGGTCATCCGGTGGAACCAGTTTGAGTGCCTTTTCGGCCGCAGCCAAAGCTTCGGTCCAACGGGCTTGTTCTGCATATCCGGCTGCGAGAGTGCTTAACAGCATCGGGTCGTTGGCCCCCACGCTCTGGCAGACGGGTTCCAGCAGTTTTACGGCAGTCGCTCCGTCGCGAACTGAAGAATCGGGGCAAGCCGCGAGCAGCAGAGCCAGACTGTTCAACGCGGCGGGGTGATTCGGCGCCGTCTCCCGCGCCTGCTTCAGTCGTTCCACGGCGGCCGCAAAGCGACCTTTCGAAGTCAGGACCGTGGCCAGATTCAACAATGCGTCCACGAATTTCGGCTGTTTCTCGACGGCTGTTTCATAGGCCACGATCGCTTCGTCCAGTTTCCCCATCTGAAAAAGTACGTTTCCCACGTCGAAATGTCGAAGCGGGTCGTTGGGAGCGACCTCGAGTGCTGCAACGAGGTGGCCGAGGGCCGCGTCCAGATTCCCAATTGCCAGACATGCTCGGCCGGCACTCACCTGGACTGACTGATCGTCCGGATTCAGATCGGCGGCCGTTTCGAACTCGGCGACCGCCTCTTTCATTTTCCCGGTCTTTGCCAGCACAACGCCGAGGTTCGCATGTGCGAAAGCGTTTTGGGGGTCTTCGGCGAGCACGCTTTCAATACGCGATTTCGCCTCCGGGAGCTTCCCCTGTTCGATCAGTACGACGGCCTGACTGACTTTGCCCTCAAGAAAATCCGGTTGCGAGGCGACGGCTTTTTCAAAGCAGGCCAGGGCCTCGTCGAGTTTTCCTTGGCCCAGCAACAGTCCGCCGCGGTGCCCCAGATTCAGGTACTCAACGGCCGGAGCGTCGATCTTCACGAAGTCGTCGTACGCCACGTTTGCGAATTCGGGCAGGTTGACGGCCCGGTTGGCGGCGGTTGAGTTCGGTATCAGAATCGGGGGACTGTCATTTCCGCTTTCATCCAGATGTGTCAGGAACATCTGTGTGTAGGGAGTGTTGACCTTGGAAGAGAACACCATCCAGCGGCCGTTGGGTGAAAAACTGTGCCAGGAGTTCATCCTGGAGGTGTTACATCGCATCTTTCGGGCCGAACCGCCGGCGATCGGAACGATCCAAAGCGTACTGTCGGGCCGCATCAGTTGGCCGTTCCGGCATTTTACGAACACGACCCATTTCCCATCGGGCGAGACCTTGGGAAACGTATTGCTCATACCGTTGTGCGAAGCGCCTTCAATCGGTTCCGCGGTCCCGCCCTTTCCATCGTGGAAGGGAATTCGATACAGATCGTACTGGATTTGCACCTCGTCCGAATCGCCGGCGTGCTTCGGTTGTCTGCCATCCTTGTTATACGCGTCCCTCGCTTCGGCGCGTGCGAATACAAGTTGCTGACTATCCGGTGTCCAGGCGGGATCGCAGTGAACAAATCCTGCGTCGTCCGCGCCAGGCAAGGCTTTGATCTCGCCGGTGGAGCGGCGGTAATAGCCGAGGATGCCGCGAGTGGGATAGAAGACCTGCAGGAAATCGAATTGCAGGAAATTCCAGACAAAGACCGACTCGTTGAGCGTCGTAACGACGAACTGGCCGTCGGGAGAGACCTGCGACAGAAAGCCTATCGTCTTGTGATCCTTGGGCTTGCCGGGATACGAATTCCAGCTGATGACGTGTTGTCGATCGATCGACGTTTCCCGCCGTACCGGCACGATCGCGTAACTCCCCTTGTCGCCTTTGGGACCATCAACATCGAGTCCCAGTGTCTTGCCGTCGGACGAGAAGGAGTGGCAATTCGTGCAGGTGCGGACACCCGTCAGAAGCAGTCGGCTTTCCGGCCTGGAGATTTCCCGCAACCGCCACGCGATCAGCGGTATGGACTCCTCGCCGAGCGGTTTGATGACTCCCTTCCGGGTTCGGGAAGGCGCCAGGGGAACGTCCCGATAGAAAATCGGAGCGCCCACCGGGTCCTTCGAAGTCCGCATCGTCACGCCGCCCCGCGAGATGATTTTTCCCGAATCGCGACTCGAGAAGCCCACGATCGTCACGCGGGTCTTTCGCTCGGTTGACCGCTGCTTGATCGAGTTCCAGAGTTCCTCCGACGGTTGCCAACTCTTGGCGGCGGCCTGGTACGAAGTGGGGCGATAGATTTCGTTGGTCGCGGCCACACACCGGCGATCGATCGGGCCTTCGGCCGGTTTCGCTCCTCGGCTCAGACCGTACACGTGGTGGGTGTCCCCCTCGAACGCGATGTCAAACAGCCAGCTATCGGCCTGTTCGTTGTCATCGTGCCACAGAAAAACGGGAGCAACGATCTCTGGCGGAAAAATCGACTCATCAAGTGGATAGTCGACTTTGATCGGGTCCCCGCCATTCCCCATTTGCTCGGCGATCCGGCGAATAAGAGACGTTGTCTTCTCGTCGGCCGTGGAAAGACGATCGTGCCCGTCGGCGAGCACTGCGTCCCTGGCTGTTCCCAACAGCGGATGAGGGGAGTCGTTCTTGGCCCGGGTGGAGTCCGAATCCTCCGTGTCGGCCGAATTTATCCGAGTCGCTGATTCGCTTGCCGAATCATCCAGGACGTTGCCGGTTGAAGGCGGCTGCTTGGCTGCGGAACGGGGGTTCAAGCGATAGATCAGGATGGCAGCCGAAACGAACAGCACGATTGCGACGCATGCCAGCAGTCTTTTCATCGTCGAGGTTTCCTTGGATGCCAAGATCTTAAGCGGAACCTTGGCTGCAAACCAGTAATTCGTTTGCGTGAGCGTCCCGGCGCGGCCCGCCGAGCACTGCTAGCTGGATTTCGGCAAAATTTGCGGCTTGAAACGATCACAACACGTGTAGCGAAGGTACCGCGCCTGCCGAATAGTCCACTAAGGCAGATTCTACTGACTGATCGCCGGTGGGTTTGTATCGGCGGGAATGGCTGGATCTGTGCTGATACGGGGGAAACACGTCTATGCAACGCTGCCGAGTGTTTTGCACGCTTGTTGCCTTGCGAACCGGCCGCTTGTGTCTGCGGTGGCTGGCGGCTCCGGCATTGCTGATGGTCCTTGGAACAAGTTTGGTATGGGGTCAGGCTCCGGTCCCGGACGGGTTTCAGCCGTATGCACTGAAACACCGCCAGGCAGGGGACCTCGCGCCGCAATTGCGCAACATGCTGCAGGGGTTGCCCGAAAAAACCAACGTGCTTATCGACAACGAAACAAACCGCCTGCTGGTGCAGGGTTCTGGCGAGGCCCAGAAGGTGGCGGCGCAGTTCGTTGGCGCGCTTGACCGGCCGATTGCCGTCGCGCCGGGCGGAAATACGACGCAAAACCAGGTCCAGGGATACCGGGTTCCGCCTGCTGAATTGCAGCCGACGGTGGCCCGACTGCAGGACGAGTTCGGCAACATCAAGGACGTGCGAATCGGGGCCGACGACCGCACCGGGCAGGTAATTGTTGTCGCTCCCGACGAAATTCAGAAGAAGGTCCTGGAGCGTCTCCACAATCCGGCTCCGCAGGCTCCTTCCGCGGGAGTTCCGGCCGGTGATGCAGCGACTGCCGCCGCGGTTCCCCAGCAGGCCCCGGCCGAGAGCTTGACCTACCAGCTCAAGAACGTGTCGTGGCGCGAGCTCGAGGACGAACTGAAGTCAACGTGGGGACCGCAACTGAGCGTGAACACCGCGCGTGGCGGCGAAGTCGCGACGGTGGACGTTACGGCGGCTGGCGGTGTCAGGACGGTGCTGGAGATCGACCGCCGCACGGATATCGTTCGGCTGGCCGGCACAACCGAGTCACGCGTCTGGCTGGACGTCGTCAAAGCGCTCGACGGTCCCCGCACCAACCCGAACGAGCAGACTCGGCTCGTACCAGTGAAGAAGGCCGATCCCAATCAGGTGCGTTCGGCGGTCCAGCTGATTCGGGCCGCCTCGACTGCCGGCGGCGACAAGACGTCGGCGGCCAAAACACTGCACCGCGACAGTGACGGTCCGCGTTGGGGCGGCGAGTTGGTTTCCATGCTGTTCCAGGAAGCCGCCCCGGCCGGCGCACCGCCCGCTCCCGAGGCGCAAGCACCTGCGGCTCCCGCCCCCGCTCCGGAAGCGGCCGAAACGCCTGCGGCGGGAAGTGAAGCGACTCAGTCCGCCGCGGCCGACGCTGCTGCGGCGGCTGACGAAGAGGGCGGATTGATCGGCCCCGTTCAGATCGAGTTCCTCGAGGGGCTCGACGTCATCGTGGTGAAGGGCAACAAGCGGGACGTGAACCGAGTGATGCGGATCATTGCGGATATCGAGAAGATCTCCGACACGACCACCCCCGTTGTCGATATCCACATTCTCAAGTACGTCAATGACGAAGCGCTCGTCACGCTGATCAACGAACTGTACACGGAGATCTTGTCTGCCCGCCAGGGACAGGTGAGCATTCGGGCACTCATCGAACCGAACGCGGTTCTGCTGATCGGCCGCAAGGAGAGTGTGGCGGTGGTCAAGGAACTGATCGCCAAGCTGGATCAGCCGTCCGATCCGTCTTCACAGTTCCAGATTTTCAAACTGAAGTACATGGCAGCCGTCGATGCCGAGACCGCCGTCCGGAACTTCTTTGTCACGCGGCCGGGGACCGGCACCGAACCTCGCACGGGGCTCGGCACGCAGGTCCGCATTCTGGCGGACTACCGCAGCAATTCGCTGATTGTCCAGGCCAGCCCGCGCGATCTGCTGGAAGTGAAGCGGATGATCGAAGGGATCGACGTCGAGGATCACGAAACGTCCGCCGTGATTCGCGTATTTCGGCTGAAGAACGCACTGGCGGACGACCTCCGCGAAGTGATCCAGGGCGCGATTACGGGCCAGTCCGCAACCACTGGACAAGGCGGGCAGGCCGGTATGCAGGGCGGCGGAACGACGACAGGCACGCAGGGCGGAGCGTCCCAATCGCGGGCCAACATGCCGTCGGCCGTTCTGGAGTTCATGATGGTGGACCAGGAAGGCGGGCGTCTCCTGCGCAGCGGCGTGCTCTCCAACGTCCAGGTGACATCCGATCCGAACATCAACGCGCTCGTCGTACGTGCGCCGACCAAGAGCATGGACCTGATCGCCGCCCTGATTGAACAGCTCGACCAGGTCCCGGACGCGGAGTCGCAGATCAAGGTCTTTACCGTAGTCAACGGCGACGCCACCAACCTGACGGCCCTGCTGCAGCAGCTGTTCGGCCAGCAGGTCACAGCAGGGGTGGGGACCACGGGCGGAGTGTTCGGCAATAACTTCGGACAGATGGGCCAGACGCAGCTTCAGACCGGCGCCGGAGCGAGTGAAAGCTCGCTGGTGCCGCTGCGGTTCGCGGTGGATGTCCGCACCAACAGCATCATCGCATCCGGTTCCGAAGGCGATCTGAATGTCGTAGAGGCTCTGCTTCTGCGACTGGATGAAGGCGATATCGAAACGCGAAAGCTCACCGTCATCCGTTTGAAGAACGCGCCGGCACAGGACGTCGCGAACTCGATCACCCAGTTCCTGAGCAGCCAGCGGCAGCTGATCCAGCAGCAACTGCTGTTCAACCAGGCGATCAGCCCCTTCGAACAGATCGAGCGGGAAGTGATCGTGGTCCCCGAACTGGTGACGAACAGCCTGATCGTCAGCGCCACTCCGCGCTACTACGACGAGATCCTGCAGGTCATCCAGGACCTCGACTTCCGTCCTCCCATGGTGATGGTGCAGGTACTGATCGCCGAAGTGCAATTGGACGAGCTGTTTGAATTCGGCGTGGAATGGGGCCTGCAGGATTCGCTGCTCTTCGATCGGGGTGTGGCCGGTACAGCCTCCGATCCGGGTTTCAACTTCCTCGGAAGCGGCAATCCCGGACTTCCGAACCTCAACAGCGCGGGCCGCGGGACCGTTGCCGGGAGAGGTATATCGAGCCTCGGCATGGGAGCAACCAACTCGACGCTGGGCGCAGGCGGTCTGGTGCTGTCCGCGGCCAGCGATTCGGTGAATTTCCTGGTGCGGGCCCTGCAGGATTCCGGACGGCTGCAGATTCTCAGCCGGCCGCAGGTCATGACACTGAACAACCAGCAGGCCTTCGTGCAGGTCGGGCAGACTCAGTCCCGTATCACGGGTTCGACCGTCAGCCAGGGCATCGTCCAGAACAACGTCACGGACGTGGATACCGGTCTGATCCTGCGAATCCAGCCGTTGATCAACGACGACGGCATCATCGTCATGAACGTGGATGCCGAACGCTCGAAGCTCGGCAACGAGGCCGACGGTCCGGTCGTGGCCTTCGGTCCGGATAACGAGCCCATTCGTTCGCCACCTATCGATCGCACAACGGCTCAGACCACGGTCAGCGC
>CAIPEB010000432.1 GCA_903863885.1 uncultured Planctomycetaceae bacterium
GCCGACGATCACACCTTGTCGCGTGACGCTCTTGGCGCTGACCTGGTGCGATTACGGGCAGCATTCAGTGGACAAAAGGTCACGCCGGAAGACGCCGGGCCATCACACCCACTGATTAAGAGTCAGTGGGTCGTGTGACGCAAGTGCTTACTGGGCTGTCAGATAGGGCGAACCAATAAACGCCTGGTGCCCGTATTGGTGCCGACGAATTTAGCCGGAGCGCGCCCCCCGTTCCAGCGAGGTTTCGTTGATCGGCGAACTACCGCACTGGAGGGGATGCACATACACTGCCGCTGATAGGCTTCTTGGTTGGTTGCGTTGATCCGCTTGTGCCGCACGCAACGCGCGCGTCGCCCGTCACCAATCGATAGCGGCCCTCCGCTCTTCGCCCCGGCGTGCTTGCCACAACGGACGTCCAGCCCGCCACTAGGCTCGAAACCAAGTTGCCAAAGAACTTCGCCCCGGGCCGAGCTATTTGTCCCATGGGTACGGAGAGGCTTGGTATGATTGGTTCGGAGGAGAATTTGCCCTATGACGACTACCATCCACGCCATTTACGAGAACGGCGTCTTCCGTCCCACACAGCCGGTGGATCTGCCGGAACGGTGCGAGGTGGAAGTGGAAGTGCGGGAAGTGAAGCCGGACCACAACGCGCCGACGCTTGATGATGTTTACGCGATTCTGAGTGAGCGGTTCAATTCGGGTGCGCACGACGTGGCGGCCCGACATGACGAGCACCAGCCATGACGACGGTGTTTCTCGATACCGTGGGGCTGATTGCATTGTGGGATACCGCAGACCAATGGCACTCAGCAGCTGAGGGTGCCTTTTCATCCATCGTCTCTCAGCGCAAACGGATGTTGACCAGCAGTTTCGTCCTGCTGGAATGTGGCAACAGTGCCGCAAGAAGACCCTATCGGAATCAGATCTCGCTTCTTCGCCGGACGCTGGAAGACCGCAGCGAGCTAATCGTCCCTTCCGAACAGGATTGGCGTGATGCATGGGACGGATATGAACGGCAGTTATGCGGCGCTGCCGGAATTGTCGATTACGTCTCGTTCGCCGTGATGCGGCGGTTGGGGATCAGCGAAGCCTTTACCAATGACCAACATTTCGTGTCAGCGGGCTTCGCGGTGTGCGCCCCCATCAAGTACCAGGCGATTGCAACACCACATATCCCCATCCAGACCCGGGTACCTCGACCTAAATCTGCTGGTACGCTGTCTCTGAAAGCCTAATTGTCAAAGAACCTTGCCGTCGGCCGAGTATTTTGACCGGACGCCTTACGCGGTCCGCGCAGCAGCATATCACTGATCCGCTGGCAGCCCCAATCCGGATGCGATGTCTTGAGCATCAGAATCGTCCGTTTGGTCAACTCCGGCAGTCGGCTGCCGCCGGCCACGTTCTTGGGTTGTTCCATCAGACCGGCGGGACCCTGTTGCTCGAATCGCCGCTTCCAGGCAAACAGCGTATGTCGTGAGACATTCACGAGAGCACCGAAATCC
>CAIPEB010000433.1 GCA_903863885.1 uncultured Planctomycetaceae bacterium
GACGGCATGAAGGTAGACGTGGGTTTCAACCCACGGCGGTCAACTCCGTGATCTCCGTGAGAGACCTTTCTTGCAGTCGATAACCACGTTGCATCTCCCGTTTCTGGCCTAGAAATCCACGTGGCATCGCTTGGCCCATGCCTCCCATTTGGCCGCGAGTTCCTTTGACTTCTCGGGCATCGCGGAAATCAGGTCCCGCATCTCCGTGGGATCGCTCTCGATGTCGTAAAGTTCCCAGGCGTCGCCGGCGAGCGAGACGAGCTTCCATTTTCCATCGCGCACGGCGCGGCTTCCCTCGTGTTCGAAGAACAGCGGCGCGTCGCGGCCGATGGGGCGGTTGTCGAAAGCGGGAACCAGACTGCGCCCCTCCATCGGCTGGATTGCGACTCCGTTGCGTTCGGCCGGGTATTTTGCATATGCCACTTCGACCAGTGTCGGCATCACATCGATGATGTGTCCGACCTGCGAGCGGAATTCACCTCGCGCTTTCAGGCCCGCCGGCCAATGCACGATGAACGGTGCGCGAATTCCGCCCTCATGGCTGAAGTGCTTGTAAAGTCGCCAGGGCGTGTTGCCCGCGTTGGCCCAACCGCTGCCGTAACTGACGTAGCTGTCCGGTCCGCCCACAGCTTTCAGGCCTTCGCCCGTGTGCAGGATGTTCTTGGGACCGCTGTTCACATCGAAGCCGAGCGGATCCCATTCCCAGCAGGCGCCGTTGTCGCTGAGGAAGATGATCAGCGTATTGTCGAGTTGGCCGTGCTGCTTGAGATCATCAACCACTCGACCTACGGCGACGTCCATTCGATCGACCATGGCCGCGAAAACGGCCATGCGCCGCGCGAGGTCGCGCCGACGATCTTCCGGCAGCGAATCCCACGCGGGATTCTGCTTGCCTGCGTAAGCCGATGGTCTGGCGTGAGACTTGGGCGGCACACCGCTGCGGGGAGTGAGTTCCAGCTCGCGCGGAATGATGCCAATCGCTTTCTGCGTATCAAGCCGCGCGTCGCGAATCGAATCCCATCCCTTTTCGAAGTACATCGATTCGTACTTGGCGATGTCCGACTCGTATGCGTGCAACGGAAAATGCGGTGCGTTGAAGGCAATGTACAGAAAGAACGGGCTCCGGCCGGTTCTCGCATCGGCGAGGAAATCCAGCGAATAATCCGCAAAGGCGTCGGTGGAGTAAAACGTCCCCGGTTTGCCCCCCTGGGCTGATGTGTAGACGCGAGGCTTTCGGTCGGCGGGCCAACGCGTGTAGAAGGGATGTTCCTCCCAGCACGAATTGAAGCCGCCGAGCATTCCATAGAACTCTTCGAATCCGCGGTCCGTCGGCTTCACGCCGGCGTTGTTGTGCAGATGCCACTTGCCGGTCATGTAGGTGCGGTAGCCTGCACCGCGCAGGACCTCGGCCAGCGTAACCGCGTCAGGCTGAAGCGTGCCGCGGTAGCCGGGAAACTGCGGACCGCGATCGTTCGTCATTGCCCCCACGCCCGCCTGGTGCGGGTAAAGCCCCGTGAGCAGCGATGCGCGCGTCGGGCAGCAGCGCGCTGTGTTGTAGAACTGCGTGAATCGCAATCCGTTCTTGGCCAGCAAGTCGAGATTGGGCGTCTCGATCTCGCCGCCGTAACAACCGAGATCCGACCAGCCGAGATCGTCGGCCAGTATCAAAAGGACGTTGGGGCGGGACGGATCATCGGTTGCGACGGCTTGCTCCGGGCAAAGGGCCGCGGCGGTCAACGCGAGGCACAACGCCAAGCCGATGCGCATGGAGTGGCTCACGGCACTTGCTGCCTTTCACTTCGTGTTATTTCTTGATTTCCGCGCCGAGTCGTTGATGCAACTCGGCCAGTTTCTCGGCGGGCGTCTTCACGATCGCTCGATCGTAGGTCAACAGCCCATTGAGTTCTCCTTCGACGTCCGTGGTCTGAGTGTAGATGCCGGCCGCGATTCCCTTGGCTTTCAACTCCGTGAGCAGGTCAAGTGACTTTACGTATCGCGCGAGATACTCCTCCTTGGTCTTCGGCAGACCGCCGTAGCCCCAGTTGCGTTTCTTCGTATCCCACACGTGGCCGGGCTCGGGCCAGCCGTGTCCGCCGAATTCGCCGACTACTTTGATGTAAGCATTGAATCGTTCCTGCTCGAACGGGAACCTCGGATCCGGGTACTCGTGATGGTCGGCAATATGTCCGGCGGGCCAGAAGTTGCCGCCGCTGGCGCAGTTCACCAACCGGCTCGGGTCGTACTCCATCACCCATTTGGTGACGTCGACCGTGCGATGCTGGCCCCACGCTTCGTTGAACGGGACCCAGACCACGATGGACGGATGGTTCCGCAGTTGATCCATCATGGCTTTGAGTTCCTTCATCCATTGAGCGTGTTCTTCATCCGACCACGTGGCATCGGCCGGATTGGGCTCCATCCGGGTCCATTTCGGGCTGGCTTCCTTGCCGTTGGGCTGCTTGTCGGTGCCGCCGCTGACCTGATCCTGCCACAGCAGCATGCCGACGCGGTCGCAGTGTGCGTAATAGCGGCGAGGCTCGACCTTGATGTGTTTGCGAATCATGTTGAAACCGGCGCTCTTCAGGAAATCGATATCCGAGCACATGGCCGCATCGGATGGCGGCGTCAGCAGGCCATCCGGCCACCAGCCCTGATCGAGGGTTCCCCAGTGGAAGATCTCCTCGCCGTTAAGCGTGAACCGAAGATTGCCGCTGGCATCACGTTTCTGGCCGACCTCGCGAATGCCCGCGTAGGACTTCACGCTGTCGATCACTTTGCCCTGCGCATCGAGCAACTCGATCGCGAGGTCGTAGAGATTCGGTTGCGCGGGGGACCAGAGCTTGCCGCCTTCGAAGATCATCTTGAATTCGCCCGAACCCTCGGCGGTCGCAATCTTCTTGCCTTCCATCGACGCCGTGATGCGGACTTTTTCGCCTTCGAGCTTTTCGCCCGCCAACTGCGGCAACAGCTTGATGGTCGCGGGGTTGATAGTCGTGCTGATGGCGACGTCGGAGATGTAACGAGCGGAGACTTCTTCGAGCCACACGGTCTGCCAGATGCCCGACACCCGGGTGTACCAGATGCCCGACGGGTCGAGCGTCTGTTTGCCGCGCAGCTGTTTGCCGCTCGTGGTGTCCCATGCGCGAACGACGAGGCTGTTCGCTCCCGGTTGCAGCTTGTCGGTCACATCGAATGAGAATGCCGTGTTGCCGCCGATGTGCTCGCCCAGCGGTTTGCCGTTGAGCCACACGGTCGAGTGATAGTCCACTGCTTCGAAGTTCAACAGCACGCGGCGTCCGGCCTGCGGCTTCAGGTCGATCGATCGCTGATACCAGAGTGCCTCGTCGGGCTTCAGGAACTTGCCCACTCCCGAGAGCGCGGACTCGAGGCAGTAAGGAACGAGAATCTTGCCCTGCCACTCCGTCGGTTGTGCCGCGTCTTTCGCCGTGATCGCGTAATCCCAGAGACCATTGAGATTCTGCCAATCCGCTCGTTCCAACTGCGGCCGGGGGTACTCGCGCCAGGCATTGGCGGGCTGAACTTCCTTTCCCCATCGGGTCATCATCTTGTCGGGGACCGCCTTCCAGGCGTCTTCCGCGCGGGCGGTTCCAAGCCCGGTGATCGCCACGGCGAACAGAATACACCAGCGTGCTCCTGCTGCAGCTCGCGGAAAAGAACGGTCATTGCTGTAGTACGTCTTCATGGGGAAAGGATCCTGAATCAAGAGTGTTGTTGAGTCAAAGCGATGTGTGGATGACGGAGCATTCTACATCGTTCAAGACGAGAAAAACGGGCCTCGACACGATGGCCTTTGGATTTTACGCGGTAATCGGGCCGTTTTCGACGGCCCCGATGATCGCCGGGTTCGACCAGTTCTCCAGGCACGTGTTTCAAAATTCACTGTCTCCCAGGGGAGATCGTGCGGTTCAGCAACCATTTGGACATAACGATTTGGCTTCACTCTCTCGCGTGCGGGAGGGTCGGCCGCGTAGCGGTCGGGGAGGGGCTTCCGAACCCGTAGTGAATTCTACGACTAGCGGCGCGGTAGCCCTCTCCGGGCCTTCGGCCCGACTCTCCCAGAGGGAGAGTGAAGCATGAATTACGACGGTGCAACCACTTCTAAACCGCACGACCTCCAGGGAAGAGTTGGCCCGGCAGGGCCGGAGAGGAGGGGCAGTCCCTCTCCGGGCGCTGGTGCGTACGACCTTTCCGCGTTGCGCTGCTTGTACTGAGTGCAAGTGTGAATCGGATTCGTCAAACGCGTTCTAAGGTGTCCTGGCGGCCCCGGTGATTTCGGCGCAGTAGTTGAAGAAAGAACGCTTGCGATCGGAACTGATGCCCCAGTTGACCGGCGGAGACTGGTAGCCTTCGTCAAAGCCTTCGCCCTTGCGTCGAAAATCGAACCAGCCCCAGGAAACGTGCTCGGCCACCGCGGCCGCGCAGTTGTTCGCCGGCTGGTCAAAGCCCTCGTGGTCGTCCTCGTTGAAGAGAATCGGCATGGGCCTGTAGCCGGGCACGGCGCGGGTCTGTTTCACCATTTCCGTGATTCGGGCCGGGTCTTTGACGCCGTTGCCGTGCAGCAGCAGGAAATCCGATGTGCGCACGACGTTTTCCCGAGGCACAGCGCCGCCTCCGTAACTGGTTCCGACGAGCAGTCGTCGTCCGTCTCGCTGCGTCTGGCGGACGCGGTTGATGAGTTCGTGCACGCGATCAGGCCGCAGGATATTGTGATCGTAAGCAGCGACGTTGGTCTCGTTGTCGACTTCCACGAGCACGTTGCGCCAGCCGCCGTCGAGCAGCCACTTCGTCGCCTCGTCGGTGGCTCGCAAGACGGCCGCTTCGTCGAGCAACCGCTGGTCCTGCCCGAAGTAAAAGTAACCGAGGATGACGACCATGCCCTGTTCATCGGCCGCATCGAGCACTCGTCGCATGCGGTCCGCGAACTCGGGACGCAGGGTTCCTTCGGGGGTGAAAGCCCCGGTGTTCCAGGGGTGTCGCAGCGAATAGCCCTCGGGCGAACCGCCCTGGAAGTTCACGGTGAACGCGAGCAGACCGTGTTGTTTCCACTGCGGCATGGCGGCGATGAACTCGCGCACATTGCGCTGGGCGTCCCACTTCTTCGTGTCGGGATAAGCCCAGCGTGCGGCCGTCTCCGGGTTCACGTCATCGAAGATCGCCTGGACCAGTCGGGTGTTCATCAGCAGTCCTTCAACGCGATGGCCTTTCCAATCGCGGCCGGCATACGTCGGTTGGCCGTTGATGCGAAAGTCCTCGCCCGCGATGCTCACCTCCGTCTTGCCCGGTGCAGCCGCATTGCACGGAATCGCGGCGAGTAACAACGGCAGCAAGGCACAACAAGCGAAGCGTGCGGTCGTTTTCGTTGTCATATGACGTCTCCTTCTTTTTGTTCACGAACAACGACATTCTCCATCCGTGTTTCATCCGTGCCAATCCGTGGCCTTCTTTCCGGAAGAAATGCTTGCCCGGTGAACACGGCGGTCCTATGTTGATGTTCAGATTGAATGCGAATTCGCAAAGCTGCCGGCTGCTTGCTCAAGCTGCCGGCCACGTCTGTAGCGGCGACGAGAACCTTCGTTTTGCGAGAGGAGGTGATCGGCGTGAGACGAGACGGGATGTTCGCAGTCGCAAAGGATCAGCTCGATCCGCTGATTTGCGAATTGGCCCATGACGGATACACGGTCATTGGGCCGACGATTCGAGACGGGGCGATCACGTACGACGAGATCACTTCTGCCGCCATGCTGCCCCGGGGTTGGACTCAGGAGACGGACGGCGGGCATTACCGTCTCAAGCGGCGCACGGACGATGCGTGTTTCGGGTTCGTCGTGGGCCCGCATTCGCTCAAGAGGTACCTGTTCCCCTCGCGTCTGAAGTTGTTTTCCGTCACGCGCGACGGGCAGGGAGGTTTCAGTCCCGACGTGGAACCTCCGCCCGCCCCGAAATATGCGTTTGTCGGCGTGCGTTCGTGCGACCTGGCCGCAGTTGCCGTCCAGGACATGGTCTTCAACAGCGAGATGCCGGATCCCTACTACCGGCAGGTGCGCGAGCAGATGTTCGTCGTGGCGGTCAACTGCGCGGAGCCGGGCGGCACGTGCTTTTGCAGTTCGATGGACACGGGTCCGCGCTGCTCGGCCGGTTACGATCTGGCGATCACGGAGCTTTCCACGTCCTTTGCCATGGAGGTGGGGAGCGAGCGCGGTCAGGCGATGCTTGAACGCGTCCGGCACGAGGAAGCGGATGCCAACGCCCGGCACCTCGTGGATCTGATGATGAGCACGGCGGCCAAGCACAACATGGGCCGGTCGCTCGATACGGCGGATTTGCCCGAGATTCTCATGAGCAACCTCGAGCATCGCCAATGGGATCAGGCGGGCAACCGCTGCCTGGCGTGCGCAAACTGCACGCTCGTGTGTCCGACCTGTTTCTGCAACAACATCTACGATCGCACGGATCTGTCGGGCGACCATGCCGACCGATACCGGAACTGGGGTTCGTGCTTCGCGCTGGAATTCACCTACCATACGGGCGGCTATATCCGCTCGTCGCGGCGCGCCAGATATCGCCAGTGGCTGACGCACAAGCTGGCCAGCTGGCACGGACAGTTCGGCACGTCGGGGTGCGTGGGCTGCGGCAGGTGCATCACGTGGTGCCCCGTGGGCATCGACATCACGGTCGAAGCGACCGCCATTGCCGACGATGTGCGCGAGTCGCTCAAACGCCACGGCAGCGGCACGAAGACCGAGGAGGCGGATGTATGAGCACGTCGTTGAGTCAGCGTCCCCCGATCGTCACTCACGCAAGCCTGCCGATGGTTCCGACCATGGCGAGGCTGATCGATCGCGTACAGGAAACGTCGAACACGTTCACCTGCCGTCTGGAGTTTGTGGATCCCGAGGCAGCGGCGCGGTTCCGTTTCTATCCCGGACAGTTCAACATGGTGTATCTGTTCGGCGTGGGCGAGGCCGCGATATCGATCAGTTCGGATCCGGACGACCTCTCGTCGATCCAGCACACGATTCGCCACGTCGGGAGCGTGACTTTTGCGGTAAGCCGTCTGGAGGTCGGCGACGTGCTGGGGATTCGCGGGCCCTTCGGCAGCAACTGGCCGCTCGAGGCCTGCCGCGGTCGCGACGTGCTGCTGGTGGCCGGAGGCATCGGCATCGCGCCGTTGCGCCCGGCGATCTACCAGATTCTCAAGCATCGCGAGCAATACGGGCGCCTGATCCTGCTCTACGGCGTTCGTTCGCCCAAGGACATGATCTACCGCGAGGAGGTCGAGGCGTGGTCGAAACGCCGCGATTTTCAGGTCATGTGCACCGTGGACTATCCGGACCCGCAGTGGATCGGGCCCGTCGGCGTGGTGACTTCGCTGATGCGGCGGGTCCGGCTCGATTCGGCCAGGACCAGCGTGCTGGTCTGCGGCCCGCGCGTAATGAATCGCGAGGCGGCGCATTCTTTCCTGAGCCACCATGTGCCGGAGGAGCACATCTTCGTTTCGCTCGAGCGCAACATGCGATGCGGCATCGGGCAGTGCGGGCATTGCCAATACGGTCCGAAGTTCGTCTGCAAGGACGGGCCGGTCTTCTCCTACGATTCGGTGCGGACGATGTTCTCGAAGGAGGAGGTGTGAAATGGCCGCAGCGAACAAGAAGAATCCCAAGCTGGCCGTCTATAAGTTCAGTTCGTGCGACGGCTGCCAGTTGTCGCTGCTCGATCTCGAAGACGAGTTGCTCGACCTCTTGGGAGCGGTGAACATCTCCTATTTCCTCGAAGCCCGCCGGCATGTCGAGCCGGGCCCGTACGACATCGGGCTGGTCGAGGGGTCGATTTCGACGCAGGATGAAGCCGAACGCATCGTGGAAGTTCGCCGCGAGTGCCGGCACCTGATCACGATCGGCGCCTGCGCCACATCGGGCGGCATTCAGGCGCTGAAGAACTGGGCAGATGTCGAGCAGTTCAAGCGGACGGTCTACGCTCATCCCGAGTTCATCGAGACGCTCGATACCGCCTCGCCCATCGCGGCCCACGTGCTCGTCGACTTCGAGTTGCGCGGCTGCCCGGTGAACAAGTACCAGATCGTCGAGGTGCTGACGGCCCTCATCGTCGGCCGTCGGCCTCAGATTCCGACTTACAGCGTCTGCGTCGAGTGCAAACGCGCCGGTTACGTGTGCGTGCTCGTGTCCGGAGGTTTGCCCTGTCTGGGGCCGGTCACTCAGGCAGGATGCGGCGCGCTGTGTCCCGCGTACGGACGCGGTTGCTACAGCTGTTTCGGCCCGTGCGACTCGGCGAATCCCCGCGCACTGTGCGGACATTTCGAGCAGCACGGAACGCGGCGCGGGGACCTTGTGCGCATGCTGCGCAGCTTCAACGGATACCTCGAACCGTTCAAACAGACGGGTGACGAATATGAATCGAGTCTCAACACGAAGCAAGATCTCGGAGTGCGTGATTGAGGTCAAGAACCTGGCCCGAGTCGAAGGCGAAGGGGCGCTGCTGATCCGGGCCGAGGGAAACAAAGTCACCGATGTGCGGCTGAACATCTTCGAGCCGCCGCGGTTCTATGAGGCATTCCTGCGCGGACGCAGTTACGCTGAAGTGCCGGATATCACGGCCCGCATCTGCGGCATCTGCCCCGTCGCCTACCAGATGAGTGCCTGCCACGCACTCGAACAGGCGCTGGGAGCGGAAACCGGATCGCTGCGCTGGCTGCGCCGGTTGCTCTACTGCGGCGAGTGGATCGAGTCCCACGTGCTGCACATGTTCATGCTGCACCTGCCCGACTTTATGAAGGTGGAAAGCGTTGTCGGGCTGCTGAAAGACTACAAGGAAGTCGTGGCTCAGGCTTTGGCGCTCAAGAAGGCCGGCAACCAGATCGTCGCGCTGATGGGCGGCCGCGAAGTTCACCCGATCAACGTCAAAGTCGGAGGCTTCTACCGGCTGCCTCCCCGGGAGAAAGCCGAGCATGCGCTGACGCTGTTGAAGCAGAGCCGCCAGTTCGCCGCGGATACCATCCGCCTCGTGGCGGGACTTCCCTTCCCGGATCTTGACATCGATTACGAGTGTGTTGCGTTGCGCCATCCGGACGAGTATCCGATGAACCAGGGACGACTTATTTCCACCTCGGGGCTCGATATCGCCATCGAAGAGTTCCTGGACCATTTCCAGGAGATCCACGTCGAGCATTCAAACGCATTGCACGGGCGGCTCAAGGACGGCCGACCGTATCTCGTGGGACCGCTGGCCCGCGTGAACCTGAATTTCGACCGTTTTCCCGCGGCCATCAAGGCGATCGCGGAGGAAGTAGGCTTCCGGGTGCCGTGCCGCAATAACTTCAAGAGCATCATCGCGCGAGCGCTCGAAACGCTCTATGCCGTCGATCATGCGATCGAGTTGCTCGAACAGTACGACCCGAGCCGCCCGGCCAGCGTGCCAGTCACACCGCGCGAAGGCATAGGCCACGGCTGCACCGAGGCGCCTCGCGGGATTCTGTATCATCGCTATGCGGTGAGCGGCGACGGCCTGATTTGCGAAGCGATCATCACACCTCCGACCGCTCAGAATCAGCCTCAGATCGAAGAGGATCTGCGTACCTATTTTCCAAGGCTGATGGATTGCTCGGAGGAAGAAGCGACTCTGCGGTGCGAACATCTGATCCGCAACTACGACCCCTGCATCTCGTGCGCGACGCACTTTCTGCGGATCAAGAAGGAAGAGGTGGATAGTAGATAGTCTGGAGTCTGGAGTCCGGAGTCCGGAGGGAAAGAGGCCACAGATTTGCACGGATAAATGCCAGGAATATCCTGTTCGGGGTGGCACGAACAGGATGACCGTCGTGGCGACACACGGGGACAGGCCACACGTGCCACCCAGCCGAAGAGTGAATTGATCCGTGTTTCATCCGGGAAGTTCCGTGGCCTCTCCCCCTGAATTTGCTAACGGTGTTCGGTGCGGGCGATGACTTCTTCCTGCATGTCCGGCGTGAGGTTTACGAAGAACTCGCTGAAGCCTGCGACGCGGACGACGAGATCCCGAAACTGCTGCGGGTCTTTCTGCGCGGCTCGCAGCGTTTCGCTGTCGACGACGTTGATCTGCAGTTCCTGGCCGCCGTTCTGAAAGTAGACGTTCAACATGGCGCGCAGCTTCTCTCGCTGGGAGTCGTCGGCAACCATCCCGGCATGGAAGCGGATATTGACTTGATATGCGCACTGCCAGCTGTGGACGGCGTCGAGTTTGCAGACTGAGTTCAGAGTCGCCGTGGGACCGGCCTGTTCGCAGCCCGCCGAGACCGCGACCGAATTGGCGACCGGCGTTCCGGCGAGGCGGCCATCCGGAGTGGCCGGCGTCCCGCGGCCGGTAATCACCGCGCCGCTGCGAACCACGTGGCTGTTCCCGAAGCGGCTGCCGTCGCGGGGATCGCGGCACAGTTCCTTCACGGGCTCATCGCGGAGGCGCTCGACGAGACGTATGACGTCGTCCAGGCGAGGATCGTCGTTTCCGTGCTTCGGCGCGGCCATCAATCTTGCCCGGAGTTTTTCGTTGCCGTGGAAATTCGCGGCGCAGGCCTTGGCCACATCTTCCAGCGAGGCGAGCCGCTTTTCGTAAACCACTTCGCGCACGGCAGCCAGCGAATCAACCGCGTTGGCGAAGGCGATGCCGCCGCAGGACAAGATGTTGTACTTTGTGCCCTGTGTCAGATCTCGCGCGTGTTCGATGCAGCCTTCAAAGAAGCACGAAGTCAGCGGTGTCTGGCCCCAGAGCATCTGCGTGCGCAGGAACTGCTTTTCGCGTTCGTACGATTGCTTGATATCTTCGCGCATGTACGCGCCGACAGCGGCCGAGAATTGATCGAATGTAGTCAACTCGGCGGCTGGCGGAGCGACTTTGTTCCACTTCCATTGGTTCTTGTAGCCCTTGCCGCCGGTCAGCGCAGCTTCGATGGCAGGCAGATAGCCGACACTCGCCCCTGGATTGAAATAGAACTGGCCCGGGATTCCCAGTTCATTGCATCCCACGGGGACGTAGTTGAACGCGTCTTCGGACGAGACGCCCAGTTCCATCAGACCCTGCGGCACGACGTGATCGTTCCACAGCATGGGAAAACAAGTGGTGCCGGAGAGGCGGGTGAGGCAGAAGTCGAAGAACTTCTGGTCGATCTGCGGATGCCACCGAACCCAGACCAGCGGCTCGGGCAGCGCCATGTTCGTCGCGCCTTCGAGCAGGAGCCGGCTCAGCCGGTTCGTCAGGTCACGGCCGTCGGGTGTTGAACCGCCCACGACGAAGCCCTGCGTGAGATGGTGCTCGTTTCCCCAGTAGCTGTTGTCGTACATCTTCAGCGCCAGGTTCTCGGCGAGTCGCACGACCGCCTCTTCATCGATGCGACCTGCCTTGCGGTCGGCCTCGTAATACGGCAGCAGCAGTTGGTCGAGGCGATCCGGGGTGCACGAGTATCCGTGGCCTTCGACATGGATCGCCTGATGCGCCAGCCAGACAAGTTGCAGCGCCTCGCGATACGACTCGGGAGGGGAAGCGGCGACTTTCGTGCAGATGCGGGACATCTCGCGCAGTTCGCTTGCGCGTTCCGCCTGGTTGCATCGTTTCGCTTCGGACAGCAGAAACTCGCCATAGCGACGGGCCCAGGCAGCCAACCCGGCAGTCGCATGGTCCGCGGCGGTCAGGAACGCGAGTCGCTCGGCATCGGTTTCGTCCCGCTGCCGCGACTGCAGCTTCGACCGCAATCCGTCAAGACCGTGACGCAGCAGGTCTGAGTAGCTCGGCGAAAGGTGTCCCTGGTTCGAGAGCAGTTTGTAGTGCGGGCAGGCCAGTGGAAGCTCGTCATGCTGATTGACCGGCGGTTGGCCCTGGATTTCCGTGCGATAATGGCCCCACAAATTGCGGTTTTTCCAGTAATCGCGAATGTCGTCCGGCACACGACCCTTGAGATAGCCTTTGCGGTCGGGACGCTCGCTCAAATAAATGTTGTTCTCGCCGATGCCCAACTCGACCATGACCGGCATGGCCCCCGGTTGTTCGCTGATGCTCCCGGCGATTCCGTCGTGTTCGCGCAGATAAAGCGGTACGGTCTCGAAATACTCCCGCAGCGCCATCGCCTTGCGCACGATCCACGGGAGCGATTCGTTCTTTTGAAAAACGGCCGTGAATACCCTGGCGCGATGCAATGCTACCTGGACGGGCGAGTCGACAATCGCACGCCTCAGCGCGAGAGCTTCGGGATGAACACTCTCGGGAATTCCGGCAACCGCACGGATCGTCTGCGCGCCGGCCAGCGCCATGCCGCCCACTGCCAGACTCGAGTGGCCCAGGAATCGCCTGCGAGACAGTTGATGTTGTGTGCTCATAGAGTGGTCGGTGGACGGTAATCGGTAAGTCAGTCCGACGCGTGTATATCTTCCTCCAGCCTCCGGACTCCAGCCTCCGGACTCCAGCCTCCGAACTCCCCTCTCATCGTACAGCACACGCATGCCGATTGCCGAGTTCAAGCGTCGTGCGTCTGAGGAAAAATCCGTCGAGGTTTGCTATGTTGATGTGGGTTGGGAGCCGTCGATCTGTTTCGGGCTTCCTGTTGCCGAGACTCGAATCGCACAACCGCGACAGATGACCACGATGGCTGCAGGACGCATCTTCGATATCCAGAGGTTTTCGATCCACGACGGGCCGGGCATCCGGACGACGGTGTTTCTCAAGGGATGTCCGCTCCGTTGCGTATGGTGCGGCAACCCCGAGAGTATTTCTCCGGAGCCGCTGCTGTCGTATTTGCCGGACAAGTGCATTGCCTGCGGCGCGTGCGTGCCGGTCTGTCCTCGAAGAGCATTGACCGCCGGGACGGCCGGCAGAGTCCGCGTGGATCGCTCGCTGTGCAACAACTGCGGTGCGTGTGTTTCGGAGTGCGCTCCGAAGTCGCTTGAAATCGTCGGGCGTGAAGCGACCGTCAGCGAGGTGATGGAGATCGTATTGCGCGACCGGGACTATTACCGGGCGTCGGGCGGCGGCATGACTCTATCCGGCGGAGAGCCGCTGTTTCAGCCGGATTTTGCTGCGGCTTTGCTGCAGGCGGCCAAGGACCAGGGATTGCATTGTTGTGTGGAATCCTCGGGATACGCCTTGTGGGGAGCCCTGCGGGGATTGATGCCGCTGGTCGATCTCTGGTTGTTCGACCTCAAGGAAACAAATGACCGTTTGCACGAGCAGTACGTGGGAAAGCCGAGCGAACCGGTCATTTCCAACCTCCGGCAATTGCACGATGCGGGAGCGAAGGTTCTGATTCGTTGTCCGATGATTCCGCAGTACAATGCCCGTACCGAACATCTGGATGGAATTGTGTCCCTGGTCCGTTCGATGCCGCGGATCGAAGGCGTTGAGTTGCTCCCGTATTACGATCTCTGGCGAGCCAAGTTGAATCGGTTCGGACTCACGTCGCCGTTGCCCGAATCGGTCAAACCGCCGGACCGAACCGCCGTCGAATCGTGGCAGGAATACCTGCGGTCGCGGGGCGTCCGTGTGATCGGGTGATTCGCTTTGTTGTCTGTCTCGTACCAAGGGTGTACGGAAGGCTGTTTTCGCAGGACTGCTCAAGCACTTTCAATCTCCAGGATGATAAACCCCATGAAACTTGCTGCGTGTGTTGCGACTGTCTGGTTCGTATCGTTGGGGCTGGCGGTTTCCTGTCTGGCTCAGTCGCCGGGAATCGAGGAGTTGATCCGTCTGGATCGATTGCCGGTTTTCAAGACTTCGGTGAAGGTCGGCTCGGTATCGAGTTACGACCGGACGGGCGGCAATGACGATGGATTCTCCGGCAAATACTCGTTCGTGCGAAAAGACGCCGACGGCCTGGTGTTGGCCGACTTGAAGGGGCCGGGCGTGATCTATCGCGTCTGGACTCCGACTCCTACGGACGACGTCCTCGAATTTCTGTTCGATGGCGAGGCCAAACCGCGAGTATCGGTGAAGTTCCGCGATTTGTTTCTCGGCAATGCCACGGGGTTTCCGCGACCGCTCGCGGGATTCGGAGCCGGGGGCTATTACTGCTATGTGCCCATGCCGTTCGAGAAGTCGTGCGTCGTGCGCATGCGGGCCGAGAAGGTGCAGTTCTATCAGATCAACTATGCGCTCTATGAACCGGGCACCCGCTTGACTTCGTTTCAACCGCAGGCGTCGTCCGACGAGGCCTCGCTGCGGGATCGGGCATGTGAGGTGCTGTGTGCGGCCGGTACCGATATCAGCCGCTTTACCGCGCCGCCGGGCGCTGAGGTGCAGCGAACTCCGTTCTCGGGAGTGGTGGAGCCGAATTCGACGAAGGCCGTCTTTCAATCCGGCAGCGGCGGACGGATCGTGGGGCTGAAGTTCTCGCCCGTTTCGGCGATTGCGGGTAAAGCCCGTGATCTGCTGCTGCGGATCTCTTTCGATGGCGAGGCGGCGGCCGTGGATTGCCCGCTGGGCGATTTCTTTGGCTATGCGTGGGGCGAGCCCGCGATGCGGGGACTGTTCATCGGCACGGAGGGCGATACCAGCTACTGCTACTTTCCCATGCCGTTTGAACGCAACGCCACCGTCGAAGTGGTCTCGCAGCGGGCAACTCCCGTAGAGCTGCGAGCCGAAGTGCTGCACTCGGCTGTTCCGCGGTCCAAGGACGAGGGGCAGTTTTACGCCATCTGGAGGCGGGAAAACCCCACCAAATCCGGAACGCCTTTTACGCTCGTGGAAACACAGGGCCGCGGGCACTTGGTGGGCGTCGTGCTGCAGGCACAGGGAGCCGAGTCGGGGCAGACGCTGTTCTTCGAGGGTGACGACGAGACGGTGATTGACGGCGAAACGCAGGTTCGCGGCACCGGGTCTGAGGATTTCTTTAACGGCGGTTGGTACGACGTGCCCGATCGCTGGGCCAAGCGTCTTTCAATGCCGCTGAGCGGGTGCCTCGGATATGCCAAACCGCTGGGCCGGACCGGCGGATACCGGTTCCTGGTCGGAGATGCTTACGCCTATCGCAAAAGTATTCGTCAGACGATCGAGCATTCGGGGGAAAAGAACAACATCACCACCGACTATTGCAGCATGACTTACCTCTATTCGGAACGGCGTCCGACGGCAGACCTCGCCGCGCCGCCGCTTGCCGATCGTAAGGTCGTGGATCCCGGCGAAGTTGTTTTTCCGATCTGGTGGCAGACGCCAATTCACTCGTGGTCGATGGATCAGGCGAGCCTGACTCGCAAAGGGGTGCGGATCGACAACCAGGATGTGCGGTGCATCTCGCTGGTGGCGACCGGGCAGGACTGGTTCGGCCCTCCGTTCTTCTCGCCGATCTGTGACGTGCCGGCAGCGGGGCGGTACGCGATCTACGTCGAGGTCGTCAAGGGCCCGACGCAGGCCAGGATCCAGTTGTTTCAGAACGAGAATCCCGTGGCGGACCCGGTCGATTTCTTTGCGGAAGAACCGGCCAAGAGCGGGCGGGTCCTTCTGGGGAAACTCGATCTCGCTCAGGGCCCTAACAACCTGATGTTCAAGCTCGTCGGCAAGAACGACAAGGCCACCGCCTTGGGATTCGATCTGGTTCAGGTGACCTGCGTGCGGGAACCTTAATGCCCCTGTTCAAACCCCTATAATAGCAGACTGATCCGAGATCGGGTTCCGGTCGCGGTGGATTAGCGGTTCGGCCGGCGGTCATCTCTTGGGTCTGCACACAGTACTCCCATCGTTACTATCCAGTCTTGGACCTTAAGGAATCGAAAATGGCAACTCTGTCAGTATTGAAGTTCAGTTCGGCGGACGGAGCCGAAAAAGGCCTGACCCTCGTGCAGGAACTGCAGAAGCAGAGCCTGATCAAGTTGCACGATGCCGCAATCGTCAGTTGGCCCGAAGGGGCCAAGAAGCCAAAGACGCGGCAGTTGGTCGACCTGACCTGTGCCGGCGCGTGGGACGGCGCCTTCTGGGGGATGCTGTTCGGCCTGATCTTCTTCGTGCCGTTCTTCGGCGCGGCCATCGGAGGGTTGATGGGAGCACTGGCCGGCCATTTCTCGGATTACGGAATCGACGATCGGTTTATCAATGACGTGCGCGCCAAAGTCACCGCCGGTTCGTCGGCCCTGTTTCTGTTAACCAGCGATGCGGTGGAGGATCGCGTGATCGATGCGGCCAAGACGCTGCCCAAGTTCGAACTCGTATCGACCAATCTGCCGAAGGACCAGGAACAGAAGCTGCGCGACGCATTTGCTTCGTGAAATCCGGTCGCCGTCCAGTTCCCTGCCGTCAAATTCACTCGAAGGAGAAATTCGCATGTGTGGATGTGGTGTCCGACGCTCATTCCGCGCGAGGTCTATTATTGCCCTGCCCGTGATCTGTCTGCTGGTCTTTTCGGCATCTGTCGCCCTGGCCGCGGAAAAGGCCGCGGAAGCACCGGCCAAGGAACCCGCCAAGGCCGCGGAGAAAGAACCGGCCAAGGAAGCCGCGAAAGCCGTTATTTCCCCCGAGGAAGCCGCAGTCCGCGCCTCGGCGGAAGCATTTACGAAAGCGTTTAATGCGGGGGACGCCAAGGCCCTGGCGGCCATGTGGACCGAGAACGGGACCTTGGCCGACGATCGGGGCCAATTGTTCAAGGGCCGAGACGCTATCGAGAAGGAATACACGGCCTATTTTCAGCAGAATCCCGGGGCCAAGTTGGCAATCGCCGTGACCTCGGTCGAGATTCCCGCAGCGAACATGGCAATCGAGGACGGTGCTTCGCGAGTCGCATTCGAACACGCCGGATCGCCGATGGTCAGCCGATATGTGGCGGTGCATACGCTCCAGGATGGCAAGTGGCTGATAACCAGTGTTCGCGAATGGAGTGCCCCGTTGCCGCCGAGCGAATCGCGGATCAAGGAACTCGACTGGCTGATCGGAAAATGGGAAGGCCGGATCGACGACGTGAAGATCCATGCGAGCTATCGATGGATCGCGGATAACCGGTTCATTCAGCGTGAATACAGCGTCGTCCAGAAGGACAAAGTGATTTCATCGGGAAGCCAGATCATCGGTTGGGATCCGCAACTGGGACAGGTGCGTTCGTGGACATTCGACGCGTCGGGCGGAATGGGCGAAGGCGTCTGGGAACCGATTGCGGACGGCTGGAGCATTGCAACCCGCGGTATGCTCGCGGACGGAACGCCCACGTCTTCGCTGGAAAACCTGGTTCGAGTTGCCGGGCACGCAAATGTCCTTGGGTGGCGGTCCAGCGATCGGCACGCCGGACGATTGACGCTGCCGGACACGAACGAAGTCGTGCTTGATCGCGTTCCGGAAGGCAAATGACATCAGCGGCAACGGTCGCGAAATCGAGTTCAAATTGAGGTAATGACCATGAAACGAAATGCAATCAGCTTCTTTGTTTTGCTGGCGGTCGCCGTTCCGCTGCAGAACGTCGTTCTGGCACGCGGCGGCATGGGCGGTTTCCACGGTGGAGGCGGCGGCATGGGCGGCTTCCATTCGGGAGGCATGAGTAGCATGGGCGGCATGCACGCCGGTGGGTATGGCGGCGGCTTTGGCGGCGACCGCGCGGGCGGTTTCGGCGGGGGCAGCTTTGGCGGAGACCGCGCTGGGGGTTTCGGCGGCGGCGGTTTCGGCGGTGACCGCGCTGGAGGTTTCGACGGAGACCGTGCCGGCGGCTTTGGCGGAGATCGCGCCGGAGGATTCGGAGACGGCGGTTTTGGCGGCTCTCGCGGGCTTGGTGACTACGGCGTGCATAGCGGAGGTTTCGGCGGCGACGCAGGGCGCGGCGGAGCGTTCGGCGGCGACGCAGGGCGCGGCGGAGCGTTCGGCGGGGAGGCAGGCCGGGCCCCGAGTCGATCCGATCTGAACAACTTCCTCGGGCTGCCGTCTGACGGCGGCATGCACGCCGGCGGAGCGGCCGGTGCGCGCGGTTTTGCGGCCGGGCCTGAAGGCGCGGCGGCCGGGCGCATCGGGGCGGAAGGCAGCGTCACTCATCTGCCTGACGGGGCGACCGTGGCGCGCGGAGCCGTCGGAGGCGAAGGCGCCGTGGTCGGGCCTGGCGGCGCGGCGGCCGGCCGAGCCGGCGCTGCGGGTATCGCGGTGAAAGGACCTGGCGGCCAGGTCTACGCAGCGGGAGTGGCGGGCGGACGCGGTGTTGCCGTCGGAGCGGGCGGAGTGGCTGCAGGCGGTTTTGCAGCCGGCGGTCGAGCCATCGGAACCGGCGGCTTCCGCAATTTCTCGCCGACGTATTACCACGGCTGGGCCAACGGCACTCGCGCCTGGTTCAACGGTGCCGGGATCTTTACGCCGGGGTGGGCTGCCGGTCATGCCTGGGGCTGGCGGCCCTGGGGTTGGAATAACGCGGCCTGGGCCGCCGCAGCCTGGACAACGGCCACGTGGGCGACCGTGGGATCGATGATGGCGTTCGATAGCCCCGCGCCGATCTACTATGACTACGGCAATAACATCACGTACCAGGGGGATAACGTCTATTACGGTTCGCAGCCGATTGCGACGCAGGCAGAGTACTACCAGCAGGCGACGCAGCTGGCCAGTTCCAGCGCCAATGTGCAGGACTCCCAGGACGAGAAATGGCTGCCGCTCGGTGTGTTCGGTCTCGTGGCTCCCGACCAGAAGCAGCCGGAGATGATCTTCCAGTTGGCTGTCAACAAGGACGGAGTCATTCGCGGCAATTACTACGACCAGGCCGCGGACAAGAACATGCCCGTCCAGGGATCGGTGGACAAACAGACCCAGCGCGCGGCGTGGCAGGTCGGCGATAACAAGCAAATTGTCGTCGAGACGGGACTGTACAACCTCACGAAAGACGAGGCCACGGCGATCGTCCACTTCAACGCGGAAAAGACGGTCCAGTACCTGCTCGTCCGGGTCAACAAGGACTCGTCCGGTTCCGATGCAACGAAAACCGACGCCCCCAAATCGGATGCACCCAAGTCCGATGCGCCCGCCAAGACCTGAACGCATCCGAATCGCGTTTTGTTGAGCTCGACAGCGTCCGGGGAGGAATTGTTCCTCCTCTCTGGCCCTGCCGGGCAGATTATCCCCAAGGAGGTCGTGCGGTTTAGAAGTGGTTGCACCGTCGTGATTTATGCTTCACTCTCCTCTGGGAGAGTCGGGCCGAAGGCCCGGAGAGGGCTACCGCGCCGCTGGTCGTAGAATTCAATTCTGGTTCGGAAGACCCTCCCCGACCGCTGCGCGGCCGACCCTCCCGCATGCGCTCGTTGTACTACATAAGTCTTTGGTGATGCTAGCATTGAGGCAACCTGGCGAGACTGGACTTCTTGATGGACCGCGCGAATTATCTGA
>CAIPEB010000434.1 GCA_903863885.1 uncultured Planctomycetaceae bacterium
GAACGCAAAAACTGCTTCGACAATACAAACTCTTTTTTATCATTCGCCAGATGTTTGTACAATTCAATTGCCTGTAAAGCAAAACTATACGACTTAATCGCAATCACACTTTCATTTTTGGTTTTCATACTTACTCGTTTTTTAATTCAACCCTCAAAAATAAAAATTTTCCAGACTCCAAACTCCAGACTCCAGACTCCAGACTCCAGTCTCCAGTCTCCAGACTCTCCAAACGCGGCTGACAGGACGGTTGGACATGACAGGCGTTTTCCGGACACAGCGTCGCGTGGAGTTCTGCGAGACGGATGCTGCGGGGATCGCGCATTTTTCCGCGTTCTTTCCCTACATGGAGCAGGCCGAGCACGCGATGCTGCGGCATTTGGGGATCGGCGTGTTGATCGAGGACGAGGAAGGGCACGTGAGTTGGCCGCGTGTCGCGGCAAGTTGCGAGTACCAGGGCGCCGCGAAATTCGAGGATGTGCTGGATGTCCTGGTGCGGATCGAGAAGCTGGGATCGCGCAGCGTGACCTACGCGTTTTCTTTCGAGCGGGAGGGCAGTCCGGTTGCGCAAGGCCGGATTACGGCCGTCTGTTGCCGGGCCGGAGCCGACAGGCAATGGCGTTCGATCCCGATTCCACAGCGCATTCGAGAAACGCTGGAGCGATTCCACAGTTCTTCATCGTGAAGCGGATGTGATGTCGGGCTATCTCGAAGAATTGACGCTGCGATTGGCCCGCGATATCGCCGGTCTGCCGGAGGAGACTCGCGCGCGTCATGCCTCGTATCTGAAATCCAGCCAGCAGCCGGACGGCGGCTTTGCCGGACGGGAGGGGGCCAGCGATCTGTACTACACGGCCTTCGCGCTGCGCGGGATGGCCATGCTGGGCGAACTTTACGGTGAAGCGTCCGCCGCAGCGGCGCGGTTTGTGGATAGCCGGCTGGAACGGTTGGAATCGGTGATCGATCTGGTTTCGGCAATTTACAGCATTGTGCTGCTCGACATGTCGGCGGGCATCGACGTTCTCGGCGGCAGGCCGGGATGCCGCGAGGCGATGATCGAGTCGCTCGAGAGCCTCCGCCGCGCAGACGGCGGTTACGCGAAGACGCCGCTGGGGAAGGCGAGCAGCACCTACCACACGTTTCTCGTCGTCCTTGGTTTGCAGTTGCTGCAGTCTCCGCTGCGCGACCCGGATCGTATCGTGGGGTTCGTGCGATCGCAGCGACTGGAGGGGGGCGCGTTCCGCGAGATCCGCGTGGCTCAGCGGGGCGGGGCCAATCCTACGGCGGCCGCGATCGGCATCCTCCGCATCCTTGATGCGCTCGACGAATCTCAGCGTGCCGAGACGGTTTCCTTTCTTGCTTCCATGCAGACCGGGGAAGGCGGCCTGCGGGCCAACACCCGCATCCCTCTGGCGGACTTGTTGAGTACGTTTACCGGAATGCTTACGCTAGTGGATGTCGGAGCGGCGTCGAGTTTGCGGCGGCCGCTCTTGCTGCGTTTTGTGGAGTCCTGCGAGAGGCGGGAAGGCGGTTTCCGCGGCGCTCTGTGGGACGATGGCCACGATGTTGAATACACGTTCTATGGCCTGGGAAGCCTCGCGTTGTTGAATGCCGCCGATTGAGGCGGCGTCGGGTATTCGAGGCGCGGCGCGTGGTCCGCGGCCCGACCGGGCCCGGTTCTCTCGAGATCAGTCCTGAATACGGTTCGACTCATGTCATCTCTTGCCGTCGAGCATTTGTCCAAATCCTATCCGACGCGAGGCGCACCGCTCGAAGTGCTGCGCGACATCACTTTCAAGCTGTCCGCGGGCGAAAGTTTGGCGGTGCTCGGGCCAAGCGGGTCCGGCAAGAGCACTCTGCTGCATGTGATCGGGACACTGGATGTTCCCTCGTCGGGATCGGTGCAGTTGGACGGACGGAACCCGTTCGAACTGGAAGAAAGCGAGTTGGCCAGGTTTCGCAATCAGTATCTGGGGTTCGTGTTCCAGGAGCATCATCTTCTGGCGCAGCTATCGGTGCTGGAAAACGTGCTGATTCCGGCGCTGGCCGAAGGCTCGCCGCACCCTGCTCAGCGCGAGCGCGCCGTGGATCTGATCGCGCGCGTCGGCCTGGCGGACCGCATGAATCATCGTCCCGCGGAGCTTTCCGGGGGAGAACGTCAGCGAGTGGCCGTGGCGCGGGCCCTGCTCTTGAAGCCCCGATTGGTGCTGGCCGACGAGCCGACGGGCAGCCTGGATCGCACGAATGCGCTGACGGTGGGCAAGCTGCTCGTTGACCTGCAGCGGCAGGAGGGGGCCATGCTCATCACCGTGACGCACAGCCTCGAACTGGCGGGCCTGTTCGATCGTCGCGTCGAATTGGACGACGGCCGATTTCGCGCTGACTCTTGAGGAGCGGGGGATTCCATGACGCTTTGGCGTTACGTTGCCCGCACGCTGGTCTACCACTGGCGCATCAACGCGGCGGTGGCCTTGAGTGTCGCGGCCGCGACCGCCGTGCTGACCGGCGCGCTGGTCGTCGGAGATTCGGTTCGCTCCAGCCTCAGCGCTCTCACGCTGGACCGCTTGGGACGCATTGACGATGTGCTCGTCACCGATCGCTTTTTCCCGGCGAAGCTTGCCGAAGACCTGGCCGGCGGCGATGGTTTTGAACAGTTCTTCGACAAGGCCGTGCCGGCGATCATATTTTCCAGCGCAACCGTGGAGCGATCGAAGTCGGGGCAAACGACGCGTGCCTCCCAGGTGCTCGTCGTGGGATGCACCGGCCAGTTCGGTGATCTGGATCGCAACCCGGCACAGACTCGCTGGCCCGTTTCGCAAGGCCAGATCGTGCTCAACCAGCCCCTGGCCGATGACCTGGGCGCGTCGGTCGGCGACGAAGTCGTGCTGCGCCTGCCGAAGTCCAATCAGGTGCCCGCCGACAGTCCGATGGCGAGCAAGTCTGATCGCATCCGCGGCATCGGCGGCTTGCGCGTGACCGGGATCATTCCCGCGCGGGGGCTGGGGCAGTTCAGCCTTCGGCCGCGGCAGACGGTCCCCCGCAACGCTTATGTGTCCGCAGGCACGATCCAGGAGGCGCTGGCTATCGGGGACAAGGTCAACGCGATTCTCGTGTCCGGAAAGGAAAGCCGCGACGGATCGGATGCGGGGCTGGAGGCCGGAGCGGATCGGGCACTTCAGCAGTCGCTGCGTCCTTCGTTCGAGGATTACGGTCTTGAACTGAAGCACGTACGACGCCTGTTTCCCGCCGATGGATCGAAGCAGGCTCAGGCGATCTGTGACTACTACAGTCTGACCACGGGGCGGCTGGTGTTTTCGCCGGACGTCGAGCGGGTATTGGATGGGGCGCTGGCCGAGTTGCGCGCCCAGCCCGTATTCACTTACCTGAGCAACAACTTGGCGCTCGCGGCCGCCGTTGATGCCAAGTCCAAGGCACTCGGCATCCCGTATTCGATGGTTGCCGCCATCGATCCTTCGGATTCATTTCCACTGCGCGACGTGCAGGGGCGTCGCATCGATCCGTTGAGTGCCGACGAAATGGTGTTGACCGATTGGGCTGCGCGCGACCTGGGCGCCAAGGCCGGCGATCGTATACGGATGGAGTTTTTTGCGCCCGAGACGACGCACGGCAGGACAACGGAGATCGCCGCGGAGTTCCGCGTAAAGGCCATCACGCCGCTGACCGAACCGGCTCAACCCTACCGGCGAAATCGCGAGGCCGTCTACGATGCGGCCCCCTCGCTTGCGAACGATCCCGATTTGACGCCGACCGTGAAGGGCGTGACCGATCAGGAAACGATCGACGACTGGGATGCTCCGTTCCCGTTCGAGCACGGTCGCGTGCGCAAGCAGGACGAGACTTACTGGTCGAACCATCGCACGACGCCCAAGGCGTTCGTATCGCTTGCGGCCGGGCAGAAGTTGTGGGGCAGCCGATTCGGCCGAGTGACGTCGTTCCGGATTCCCGCAAACGGCCGCCTCGATGCTCGGGCAATTCAGCAGAGGGTTGCGTCCGCCATGTCGGGTGATCCGGCGGCATCCGGACTGGCGTTCACAGCGGTCAAACGCCAACAACTGAACGCGTCGAAGGGCACGACGCCGTTTGATGTGCTGTTTCTCTCGCTGAGTTTCTTCATTATCGTCTCGGCGCTGATGCTCGTAGCCCTGCTGTTTCGTCTGAGCGTGGAGCAACGGGCGCAGGAGTTGGGTACGCTGCTGGCGATAGGGCTCAGGTGGCGGCGGGCCGGTCGCCTGCTGCTGGCCGAAGGGGCGGCAGTCGCGGCCGCGGGCGGACTGGCAGGCGTCTGGATCGGAATCGCCTACGCAAAACTCATGCTTTACGGACTTCGGACGTGGTGGCTGGGGGCCACGACTGCTCCCTTCGTGCAGTACTTCGCGAGCGAACGGAGCCTCGCATCGGGCTATCTTGCCGGAGTTGCGGTGTGTGTGATCACGATTGCCTGGACCGTGCGCGGGGTGCGGCGGATTCCGGCGCGTCGCCTGCTGGCCGGCCAGATGGCGGATGAAGCGGTCAACTTCAAGCCCAGCCGGTGGGGTTTGCGTCTGGCGGTTGCCTGCACCGTTCTCGCAATCGGACTGCTGGTCGGAGCCGCCCGCCTTTCGGGAATGTCGCAGGCAGGAGCGTTTGTCGGGGGCGGCGCCCTGCTGCTGACCGGCTCGCTGCTGGCGGTCTGGTGGCAGTTGAAACGCGGTGGCGCGGAGTCGCGGCAGGCGGGAAGGCTTGGACTGATCGGTCTGGCGTGGCGGAATGCGGCTCGCAATCCGCTGCGGAGTACGATCACGATCGGCCTGATGTCGTCGGCCGTGTTTCTGATCGTGGCCACCAGTTCGTTCCGGCTGGCGCCGAGCGAGAAGGGTGTCGGCGGTTTCGATTGGCTGGCGGAAAGCTCCGAGCCCGTCTTCGCAAATCTCAATGATCCGGCGGAGCGGACCGATTTGCTGGGCGATCAGGCAGGGGTGTTGCAGGGCACTTCGATCTTCGGAGTGCGTGTTCGCGGGGGAGACGATGCCAGCTGCAACAATCTCTACCAGCCCGCGCAGCCTCGCGTGTTGGGCTTCACCGAGGACTTTGTCCACCACTTCGACACTCCGCGGGGCGACGCATTCGCATGGTCGTCCTCGGCCGCGCGCAGTCCCGCGGATCGGGCGAACCCTTGGCGCCTGCTTTCGCCGGCGGAAGCTGCCGGCGACGGCGCGATTCCGGCCGTGGTGGACATGAACACGGCGTTCTACAGTCTCAAGCCGCCCGTCACGGTGGGCAGCGTTTATGAGGCGAGTTACGGGCCCGGACGGTCCCTGCGGTTCCGGATCGTGGGGCTGCTGGAAAACTCCGTGCTGCAGGGCGCTTTGTTGATTGGCGAAAAGGAATTTGAACGCGCGTTTCCCGATGTGAGCGGGTATCGGTTCTTTCTGATTCGGGGCCCGCGAGACAAATCGGCGGAAGTGGCCCGCGTGCTGGAGGATCAATTGAGTGACGAGGGGTTTGATGCGACCCGGTCCCGCGATGTGCTCGCGCAGCTGATGGCGGTGCAGAACGCGTATCTCAGCACTTTTCAAAGCCTCGGTGCGTTAGGTTTGCTGCTGGGAACGTTGGGGCTGGCGGCCGTGCAGTGGCGCAACGTAGTGGAGCGGCGCGGGGAACTGGCATTGCTGCGGGCGACGGGGTTCGGCAGACGCCGGCTGCTGTGGCTGGTCCTGAGCGAAAACGTTGCGCTGCTGGCCCTGGGGTTGTCGATCGGAGCCGCGTGCGCGCTGGCCGCGGTGATGCCGCACAAGTCGTTCGGCGAAGGCGCCATTCCGCCACTGCTGCTGCGCGATCTGGCGGCGATGGTTGCGGTGGTTTTTCTGGTGGGGTTGCTGGCCAGCTTTATCTCCGTTGCGGCCGCGCTGCGGGCGCCTCTGCTGGCCTCGCTGCGTCAGGAGAATTGAACCGGTTTGCGTGTCGGCCCCGCCGGCGCGGGGGCAACGCAGTAATTGACACTGCGTTGGGCATACGACAAAATCCGTCGGCCGCTGCCGTTTTCGGCGCGGTCTCGATGGTTGGGCGCGGGACGTTCATGCAGTCGAAAGGATCCGTGATATGAGACCGACGAGTCTTGTTGCTCCGGGATGGTGGGATTACACGACGCTGGATCGCGAAATCCTGGAGGATGCGGCCCGTCTGACGGTCGAGGACATCCAGGGCCTGTCGCGTCCGGGATTCACGGTCAAGATCTACGAGACTCGCGAGGACTTTTATCTGGCCGAGGCTTTGGAATACATCCAGGCCTGGCGGCAGGCGACGCCGGACTGCCCGACCGGCGTCTGCGGGCCGATTGGACCCACCGAGCAGTTGCCGCTGGTAGCCCGCCTGGTAAACGAACTGGAACTGAGTCTGCGGCATTGTCATTTCTGGGGCATGGACGAGTGGGTGATGAACGGGCGGGAAGTGCCCGAGGATTTTCCGCTCAGCTTCGCCCGCACCGACCGGGAGCTGCTGTTCAACCGGATTCGGCCCGACCTGAAAATGCCGGAAGAGAACATCCACTTCCCCAAGGCCGACACGCGTCCCTACATCGAATCGTGGAAGCAGGCGAAGTGTCTGGTCATGCAGGGAGGTCAGGGCGAGGTCAAGCACTGGGCCTTCAACGACCCGCCGAAGCGCGAGGCGCCTTATCAGGACTCGCCCCCTTCGCCGGCCGAGTACCGCCGCTTGACCACGCGCATTGTCGATCTGCATCCGATGACGATCATTCAGAACGCCCGAACTTCGGGAGGCGGGGTGGTGACGAGCGTCCCGACGCAGGCGATTTCCGTAGGTCCCGCGGAAACGTGGCTGGCCGAGAAAGTGTCGATCTGGCAGGCCGGCAACCATGATAATCCCTTTGGCCAGCGGCTTACGGCGCTGATGATCGGCAAGAAAATCCCGGACAGTTCCGTCCCGATGTCGCTGCTGGCCGATCACCCCAACGTGCAGTTCAATTATCTGCGCGGCGGAATCGGCGCCTGCGACGTCGAAATGCATTGATTCGCGGTTCGTTGGACCGGTTTTCTGAATCGTCGAGTTGCGCGTGATCGTGATTGGGCGGCACGGGTGGCTTGTCCGCCCGCGGATTTCGCGTCGCATTGTATAAGACTATATATGTGTTCATCAGTATAGTTATATAAGACTGGGGTGAGGAAAGGTTTTCTATGAGAACCGCGTTTGCGATCGGCGCTCATCCGGACGATATCGAGTTCTTCATGGCGGGCACGCTCCTGCTGCTGAAGGAGGCCGGGTACGAGATCCACTACATGAACATCGCGAACGGTTCCTGCGGGACGACCCAGTACGATACGCCCACGATCATCCGCATGCGCACCGAAGAGGCCCGGGCTGCGGCGACCTGCGCGGGAGCCGTGTTTCACGGTCCGGTGTGCAACGACCTGGAGATCTTCTACGACAAGCCGACGCTGGTTCGCGTGGCCTCGGTGATGCGGGAGGTGGCGCCGGAAATCGTGCTGACCCATTCTCCGACGGACTACATGGAAGACCACACGAACGCCTGCCGTCTTGCGGTCTCGGCGGCCTTCTCTCGCGGGATGCCCAATTTTCCGGTTGAACCGCCGAGGGCTCCGGTCATGGACAAGGTGACCGTATATCATGCTCAGCCGAATTCGAACCGGGACCCGCTCGGACACCTGGTCGAACCGGACTTCTTTGTGGACGTCTCCGACGTGGTCGAACGGAAGGTCGCAATGTTGTCCTGCCACGTCAGTCAGAAACAATGGTTGGACGAAAGTCAGGGGCACGAGTCGTATCTTCAGGCTCTGCGGGACCTCAATGAGGAGATGGGACGCATGTCGGGTGTGTTCCAGTATGCCGAGGGGTGGCGCCGGCACCTGCACCTGGGCTTCTGCGGTCCCGATGACAATCCCCTCCGCACGGCACTTGCGTCGCGGATTCTGATGGCAAAGTGAGTCCCATGCGAAAACTTCTGCTGGTCTTGCCGTTTATTGTGCTGGCCTTCCTGTGTTGGGGTGTTTACGGGCCCGTGCTGCACATGGGGCAGGAGGCGATGGGCCGCAGCAGTCTGCGCCCGTTTCTCTGTGTCGGGCTGGCTTACTTTTTCGTCGCGGTTCTGGGACCGATCGCGCTGATGAAATCGCGGCCCGAACCGGGGGAGTGGACCTCGCTGGGGATCTTCTGGTCGCTGGCCGCGGGGGCCGCCGGCGCCGCAGGGGCGCTGGGCATCATTTTCGCATTCCGCTTCGGCGGCACGCCTGTCTACGTGATGCCGCTCGTCTTCGGATTCGCGCCGGTCGTGAACACTTTCGTGACCACTTTGACCAACCGTTCGCTCCGGCAGGCTTCCTCGTTGTTCTACCTCGGCGTGCTCCTGGCCGCCCTGGGCGGCGCGGGTGTGCTGTTCTTCAAGCCGGGGGCCGGCAAGGTCAATATCGTCGAGCTGACCGTGGGTAATTTCATCGGCGTTCTGGCCGCGGTCGCAGCGGCCGCGATCTGCTGGGGAACGTACGGGCCCATGCTGCACCGCGGGCAGCTGAAAATGAAAGGCAGCCGTCTGCGACCGTTTCTGTGCGTTGGGCTGGCCTACTTCGGCATGGCCGTCATCGTCCCCCTGGCCGTGCTGGGCGTCTGGGTCGAACCGGGCAGCTGGTCGCTCAAGGGCTCGCTCTGGTCGCTCGCCGGCGGAACTGCGGGTGCGCTCGGCGCGCTGGCCATCATCCTCGCGTTCAATTTCGGCGGTCGGCCCATCTACGTAATGCCGATGGTCTTCGGCTGCGCACCGCTGGTGAACACGCTGATTTCCATTCTCGAGCACGGAAAGTGGTCCGAAGTCCCTCTGCCGTTCTACGGCAGTCTCGGCGTCGCCATCGTCGGTGCGGTCAGCGTGCTGGTGTTCGCGCCGAAAAGCGAACATTCCGCGCCCGGAACCGCGCATCACGACGATCCTTCATCCGGGAAGGAACTGCCCGCGGCCGAGTCGTAATCCTCACTCGACGGCCGGCACTTCGGGCTCGGGTTCTTGCGGCAAGCCGCCCTGCCTGGGTCGCGTCGAGCGGTTCCCGCCGGGAATATCGTTCAAGTTCCGCGGGTGGCGCCAAACCACTCGATCTGTTTGCGAGGACAGAAGATCAGCTGGTGTTCGCGGCAATAGGGCTCCAGCCAGCGGGCGATTCGAGCCAGATGGTCCTGGTCCGTGCCCTCGGGCATGAGCATCACGCGGGTCCGGTCGATCTCCGGGAATTCAAGCAGGTAGCCCTCGACTTCGTCGCAATCGGCGGGTTCGTCGATGACGAATTTGAACTGGTACTCATACTCGGCCACAATCTGCCGGATCGCTTCCGGTGCCGAACGGGACTGCTCGTGCCTTGCCTGCCACTTGCCCGCGTCCGCAAAGTCTGGTGTCGAGTTGGAGAGCTTGGGGCTGATCGACATCAGGTCGCACGCGACGGGCAGGTAAAGCGTTCCGGCGGTCTCCACCGTGACGTGCCGGTCGCGGGCCTTCAGACTCTGGCTCAGCGGGATCAGTTCGGCGAACAACATCGGCTCTCCACCGGTCAGCACGACGTGCCGGCAGGGAAGGCTGAGGATGCGTTGAGTGATTTCCGCTGTCGAGCAGTCTTCGCCTTCGGGCTTCCACGACGCGAACGGAGTGTCGCAGTACCGGCAGCGCAGGTTACAGCCGGACACGCGGACAAAAACGCTGTCCGTGCCCGTCAGGAACCCCTCGCCTTGAAGGGACTGGTAGATTTCTGCGATGCGCATGACGAATTCGCCGGTTCCGGCCCACAAAAAGCCATCCAGTTGTTATTATTCCGAATGATGTCCGCTCGCCTATCCCACCTCGCGGCTCGAACGCATCGGCTTTCGTGATGCCGCGCCGGGGCCCCGGGGGGCCGGATCGGGACAGCCGGGGCGGGGGCAGCCGAATGGGGCGTAGACAATTGCAATGCCGCGACGGCGGCAATCATGATACAGGTGAACAGGAGCAACGCATGGCCCACACCTTACGGGCGACGCTCGAGACGTTCGAGAACACTTATCCCGAACGCGACTACCAGATCGAGATTGTTTGTCCCGAATTCACGTCGCTTTGTCCCAAGACCGGGCAGCCGGATTTCGGGACGCTGACCTTTACCTACACTCCCGACCGGCTGTGCGTGGAACTCAAGAGCCTCAAGCTGTATCTGCAGCACTACCGGAACGAGGGCATCTTCTACGAGAACATCACCAATCGGATTCTCGACGACCTGGTCAGCGTGGTGCAGCCGCGCCGCATGAAGCTCGTCGCCGCCTTCAGCGCCCGCGGGGGTATTACCACGACCGTGACGGCCGTTTATCCGGCATGACGGACTTTTTCGCGGCGAGTTCGTTCGGCTCCGATCAACGGAGTCGCAACCGGAGGCTGCAGAGGATTTCGTACATCGCGTCCAGGTAAAGTTGAGCTTCGCTGACGGGCATCACCAGCGGCGGGCTGATGCGGATCACTTTCCCGGACAGCGGCCCGAGCAGGTGAATCGCGAGTCCCTGAGCGTTGCCCAGATAGCAGGCCTCGACGCAGGCATTGGCGACCTCTTCGGGCGCATAGGACCCGGCCCTGTCGCACTCGATTCCCCAGACGCAGCCCTCTCCCCGCACGTTGCGGATCAGGCCTGTTTGTTTGAGCCGGACCAGGCCCTGTTCCAGGATTGCCGAAAGCTGCTTGCCCCGGGCAATCACATCGTAGTTCTCGAATTCATCCAGGGTGGCCAGAACGGCGGCGCTGGCCAGCGGGTTGGCGCTCCACGTATCGGATGCCTGCCCGTAGTGCATCGCGGCGAAGACGTCGGCCCGGCCTACTGCCGCACTGACGGGAACGCCGTTGCCCAGTCCCTTGCCCAGGCACACGATGTCCGGCTCGACGCCGTATCGCGTGTAGGCATACATCGGACCGGTGCGTCCGAAGTTGGCCTGAATCTCGTCCAGGATGAACACGGCGTTGTGCTTCCGGCAGAAGTCCTGCAGCAGCTGGAGGTATTCCGGCTGCGGATGGAACGAGCCGCCGCCGCCCAGGTACGGTTCGGTGATGAGGCAGCAGATGCGATCGCCGACGGACTTGCTGATCCGCTCGAGTTCAAGCTCGTAGGTCTCCAGCGAAATCGGCTGGCGCCGCAGTTCGACGTCGGCGCATTCTTCTTTGGGAAAGCCGACAAATCGCACCCGTGGATCGCGATCCTTGTCGGTCTCGCAGCCCGTGGTCGCGCCGGCCAGGCCTTTCTTGCCGTGAAAACCGCCTCGCGTGGCGATGATGATGTCGCGCCGCGAATCGAGTTCCAGGCAGGCCCACAGCGCTTTCTGAATCGCTTCCGAGCCGCTGGCCGACCACAGCACCTGTTCCATGCGTCCGCCACCCGGCTCGCGGCGCATGTTGGCAAGCAGCCGCTCGCAGGCCAGGATCTCGATCGGCGTCGCCGCGTTGTACGAGGTCAGCGGCACCGCCTCCGCGAATTCCTGTTCGGCGTCGAGCGAGTTCAAGCCGAGATAATCGAACACTCGGCGCCACCATCGCGTGGGATTGTGACCGAGGTTCGCCACGAGCACGCCGGAAGTGAAGTCGGCCAGCTTGCGGCCTTCGGGCGTCCAATGGTAGCTTCCCGCGCTCCGCTCGATGATCGTCTGCGACGGTGTGTAAGTGCGCAGCGACAGGGGTTCCGCGCCGGCAAGCCGTTGTCGCAGATCGTTCGAGGCGTCTTCACGCGGATGGGAAATGTGCGACGTGCGTGACGTGGCGGCGACGTTCATGTTGGTCCTCTCTTCGGCAGGGGCTCGCGGCAAGAAGCTTATCACGCGACCCACCTCGGTTGACAAGGGGACGCAGGCTCTTTCGCGCGGTTTCTCCGCGCCTGCCGCAGGATCAGACTCGCCCCGCGTAGAGCACGTCGCACCCGGCGGAGCGGGGCTCATAGAGCACAAGTCCGCCGTCCGGTCCATTCACCCGCACGGTGCAGTCCGGCGAACCGGCTGCCCGGCGCGCCAGGATGGCTTCCATTGCTTGGACGGCGGCGACGACCTGCCGCTCCGCCCCGAGATCGTTGTAGCCGAGGTTCCGCATGGACTCGAGCCGCTGGTCGCGCGACGCCGGCTGCCTGCCGAATTCGACCTGCGCGACCTCGCGCACAAACCGCTCGATGGCTTCGATGCCATAGCCTCGCTGAACTCGCTGTCCGTAGGGCTCCAGAAAGCGGCCGTTGTAGTGATTGTTGAGCGTGATCTTCAGCGCGTGCGGCGTCCGGCCCTCAATCGTGCACTCCACGCCCCGCCTGCGGCTGTGGGCATTCCACACGCCGTTGTCGAAACGGAACTGCACTTCCTGTTCGACATAGCCGGGGAAATTGTCGGGTGTGACCCAGCTCGTGTGGATGTCGAAGGACGCTTCCCTCGCGTCGGGATAGGCATACGTCACTCGAAGCTGCGTCGAATCCCAGGTGTTGCCGTCCGCGGGACCCACGATGCCTCGCTGTCCCGTGCACTGCACGCTGATCAGGCGGCCGCCGAAGGTGAAATCGATGAGCTTCAGGTAGTGGACCGCCACGTAGGTTCCGGGGTTCCGGCCCGAAATCCACTCCGCGAACTGGCCGCCCGAAATCGACTTTGGCTCAAGCAGCGAGCAGTAGCCGTTGTTCACGTGCCGCAACTCGCCGTCGATGACCAGCGTTCGCAGCTTCTTGTGGTCGGGATCGAACAGCTTGTGATAGACGACCTTGGCCAGCACGCCGCGCCGGCGGGCCAGACGGTCGAGTTCGTCCAGTTCGGCCAGCGACAGCACCGAGGGCTTTTCGATCAGGACGTGTCTGCCCGACTCCAGTGCGGCACGCGCTGCGGCGAAGTGGCGGTCGTCCGGCGAGGCGACGCAGACGAACTGCAGGTCCGCCGAAAGCAGTTCCTCGACGGCACGCGGACCGCTGAAGCTGGCAAAATCGCCGATCCTGCCTTGCGAAGCGGCACGATAGGCCGCGGCGCGCTGTCCCGTGCGCGAAGCGACGGCGGATAGGACCACATCGCACAGGCCGAACCCGGGGTCGAAAAGTCCACGGCCGTGCACGCCCTCGAAGAACGGCCGGTACGTTTCGTCGAAAATCATCCCCATGCCGACCATCCCGCCGCGCAGCGGTTGGGGCTCGATGCGTTCAGGCCAGTGAGCTGAGTTCGAGTGCTGCATGCCGCACAGAATAACGAAGCGGGACAGCATTTTCCAGAAAGGCCGAAACGGCTTCACGGGCTCATGCGGTGTCGGTTGTTGCTCGGCCTCCGTTGACGGGAGGGCATGTCGTGGCGGGCCTTGGCCGCACCGCGCCTATTGCATCGGTTGGCGTTGACTCCCACAATGGCCGCGATGCGAATGTCTCCGTCCGGTTTTGCCGTCCGGAGTCCGAGCCCCTTTCAGCGAGGAACCCATCATGGCCGATCGCCCCCGCGTAATACTCAGCGGTTTTGCCGACGAAGCTGCAAATCACAAGACGGCCGTCGAGCAGTTCGCCGCTTTTGCAGCCATGGGGCTCCAGTACTACACGATCCGCTTCATCGATGCGGGCAACGGCGTGAAAAACGTCATGGCGCTGACCAAGTCGGAGATTGGCCACGTCCGGCATCTTGAGAACGAATACGGGCTCAATGTGGCCTCGCTCGGTTCTCCGATCGGCAAAGTCAAACTGCTGGACGTCGAAGACGGCACGAGGAACCGATTCGTGCCGTTCAGCAAGTATCTGTCGAGCGAAGTGCAGAAAGCCTGCGAGTGGGCGCACGCGTTTGAAACGAAGCTGATTCGGGGGTTTTCGTTCTACCATCCCAAGGGGACGGACCCGTGGCAGCACGTGCCGCAGGCTGTCGAACAACTTGGCCAGATCGCCGAGGCATGCCACCGAAGCGACCTGACATTCGGTCTGGAGGTCGAAGCCAATCTGGTTGGCCAGAACGGCCAGTTGCTGGCCGAGATCCACCGGAAAGTGGACCATCCGGCGCTGATGCTGGTCTTCGACGCCGGGAACCTCGTGTGCCAGGGATGCTCGACCGATGAGGTCTTTGCGGAATACGTCGCAATGAAACGCGGCCTGGGGTGGATGCACATCAAGGACTACAAGCATCCGCAGGCTCTCGGGAAGCAGGCCCATGTCGACGAGGATACGCTCAAGCACTTCGTGCCGGCGGATCGGGGCGACAGCGGTTACGAACGGATCCTGCGTGATTTCCGCGACCAGATCCCGCAGCTTGAACGCAAGCTGAAGCGGCGGGGTGTGCCGGGCGTCTTCCTGGATCTCGAACCTCACGTCAAGGGCGGCGGCCAGTTCGGCGGCTTCAGCGGACCGGATGGAATGGCCGTCGCGCTGCGAGCCTTGTGCAAGGTCCTGGACTACGTCGAAATCGACTACCACCTTCGCGACTTTGACGACATCCGCGCCGCCCGCGGGTTCTGAGAATTCGCGCCATGCTGCGTCCTGCCGCGTTGTTCAAACGTGCTGCCCGTTGATCGACGGGCGCCGTGCCGCGTGTCGAGAGCATCGCCTGTCCGACGCCTGTTGCGAACTCGTACTGCGGTTTCGTGAGGCGGATCGCACGGCCCGCATCTATGGGGGGCCGCCGCATCGACCCCTACTCAAGCGTGTAATTTGCGGAAGACGAACCGTCAAAACCGCGTCATTCCAACCGGCAAAAACCGCCGCAACGGCAAATCCTGCCGGATCCGAAAAAACGGCTGCATCTGCGGGCCGATTTTGTCGATTAACGGTTAGCGTTGAGATGGAAAGATTTTGACGGCTGCACATACGCCTCGGAACGCAGTGCGCGCCCGACGGATGAGTGTCCCAGTCGAAATGCCCGACCGGGACAGCGAAATCTCGCTGGGAAGGCCGAGAGTGCGCAGCAGGAAAGCCTTGCCGTTTCAAGGTTTATTGTTTGGGTCGTGAGGGCGTGTTCCCGGCACGGGGTGGAGCAAGCGTTTTTTTCGCTCCGCGTCGTCGAGTCGCATACTATAGTTTGTTTGCCACACAGGGTGACACGCTACTCAAGGTCTCTTCTGGCCGAGTCAGTGGAACAGGGCTCGAAACGCTCCTCTTCAATCATTCTCTATCGTCCGACGTGCGGGGTGATGGTCCCTCGCTGCGCGGGCGAGTGGCGAAGGTAAGGTGTGTGATGACACGAAAAGACGCAATCCTCAGCCTGAGAAAAGTCCTGATCAAACGGCGCGATGCCCTCCGAAAGGCGCTTGCCGGCGATCTCAGTCTGCTGAAGGAGCTTCGCCAGCAGACGTCCGGCGACGTAGTGGATGCGGCGCTGGATTCAGCACAGGACGAAATCAGCTCGCAGCTGGCAGAGGTGGAAAGCCGGGAACTGACGAACATCGAGAACGCGCTGGAACAAATGCGGCAAGGACGCTATGGAGTTTGTGACGGTTGCGAAACCAGCATTCCGCTGGCCCGGCTCCAGGCTTTGCCCTACGCTACGCTGTGCATCCAGTGCCAGCGAGAAGCCGAAAAATCCGGTTCCGGCACTGGAAGTTCCAACAACTGGGGACGGATCTTCGAGGCTGACTCGGGGGATAACGATATCGCATTCAACGATATCGAACTGGATGTGTCCTGAGCCGCCGTCGGGTAACGTATGTGAGGGGAGCGCGGGCCTTCTTCGGAAGGCCCTATGCGTCTGGTCAGTCCCTTATTCTCACGGTGCGGTGCGATGGCAGGGCTTTGCCTTCTCGACGGGCGGCGATGGATCTCGCGGGATCTGCAGACAAGGCGCAGAATTCTGCATCGCAGGAACTGGCCGCTTGCCGGTTTGACGCTGGTCTGTGCCGCGAGTTTCGCCGTGCAGGCCATTGCTGCAGATGCCGCACTGGCCCCGGTTCCCCCGCCGGTCTCGCAAGCCCCGGCGACCTCCGCGCCTGCGGCGAACCCGGTGTCACCGGAGGCCCCGGAGGCCTCGGAGGCCAAGCTTGAGCCGCAGACCGAAGACCAGCGGGACCAACTGTTCCGCGAGATTTCCGAGGAAGTAGCTGCCCTGGAAAAACAGGGTAATCTGCTGAAAAAAGTCGTCCGTGCGGTGACGCCCAGCGTCGTTCACATCGAGACAGTCAAACGGACTCAGGTTTCGTATACCCGCCGCACGCGCGAGGAAGCCGGTTCCGGAGTGATCATCAAGATGCGGTCGCAGACGTACGTGCTGACGAATCGGCACGTCGTGGACGAAGCGGTTGCCGGCGATATCAACATTCGCCTCGCGGACGGGCGCGTGTTGCATCCCGAGGAAATTTCGTCGGATCGCCGCACGGACGTGGCCGTTTTAAAGGTGACGGCCGCGGATCTGATTCCGGCCCATTTGGGCAACAGCAAGAACATCGAGATCGGCGACTTTGTGTTGGCCGTCGGGAGTCCGTTCGGGCTCAGCCACTCGGTGACTTACGGCATCATCTCCGCCACGGGGCGCCGCAATCTGGACCTGGGCGACGGCAGCATCCGTTCCCAGGACTTCTTCCAGACCGATGCGGCGATCAACCCGGGCAACAGCGGCGGGCCGCTGTTGAACCTCCGGGGCGAAGTGATCGGGATCAATACCGCAATCGCGAGCAGCTCCGGCGGCAGCGAGGGAATCGGTTTCACGATTCCGATCAACATGGCGCTGACCGTGGCTCAGCAACTGGTCGACCAAGGCCACGCATCGCGGTCGTACCTCGGCGTGCGATTGAACGACCGTTTCGGGCAGGCCGAGGCGGCCCAACTGGGAATGGCAAGACCTCAGGGAGCGATGGTGACCGGCGTCACCCCGAACACGCCCGCCGCGAAAGCCGATCTGCAACCGGGCGACGTCGTGCTGGAATTCGACGGCCGTGAAATCGAGGACGACCAGCACCTGATCCAGGTCGTTGGCTACACGGGCGTCGGCAAGGAAGTCGAAATGATCGTCCTGCGTGCCGGCAAGAAGATCCGGCTCCGCATCGTGCTCGAGGACCGGAGCCGATTCGAGTCAGACGGCTGAACGGCGGCATACTGGCGGCGCGACCAACACGAGTCGTCCAGGGGGCAGAATTCAGATCGGTGCGCTCCGCTGCTGCACCCGCCCGCTGGATTCAGTTCTCATCTCATCAGCACGCGCCATTGAGAACCCCGTCTGTCCGTTCCAGTCCCCGAAGGTAGAATTCAACAACGCCGGACCGGGCTGACCTCGGGAACGACTTTTCGAAAAATCCTCCGCGTTGCATCACATGACGCCTGAAGCCGCCCTGCAGAAACAGATTGAGCAGTACCGGCAGATGACCGGTGAACAGCGGTTAGCGATCGCACTGAATCTCCACGAGTTCGCCTGCAACATCGCGCGTGAGGGAATTCGGCGTCAATTCCCCGAGGCGACGGCGGAGGAAGTGGAGCGACACCTTCGGCGCCGCATCGAGTTGAGCCGGCCATGAGATCCGAAAGCGAGTTCCTGATCGATGTGCTCGCTCGGCTCAATGCAGTTGGGGTCCATTACATGCTGACTGGCTCGATGGCCAGCAATTACTGGGGGATCCCGCGAACCACACACGATCTCGACTTCGTCCTCGTGTTGAACGCGGACCAGGTCAACCAGTTTGTTGCGGCGTTTGACCGAGGTTTCTTCATTCAGCCCGAGTCGGTCCGCTCCGCCTTTCGGCCGCCTTTCCAATTCAACGTCCTCGACGACCAATCAGCGCTCAAAGCCGACTTCTGGATCCTTCGAAAGAACGCCTTCGAACGGACTGCCTTCAGTCGTCGTGTGCAGGTGACCTTGTTCGGCGTCGCTGCATGGATTTCTGCTGCTGAAGACGTGATTCTCCACAAGCTCTATTGGAACCAACTCTCCCCGTCGGAACGGCAACTGGGCGATGCTGCCGGCGTGTACGCCGTGCAATCCGGCGCGCTCGACGCCGGTTACCTCCGGCAATGGGCAGAAAGTCTGGGCGTCCAACACGATCTTGAAGGTCTGGTCACCGGCAAGATCAGGCCGAAGACCACTTGAGACCTGCTGCCGAAGGTGCAATCGCCGAGGTGCTCCTTGTCTCCCCCCCCGACAACGAGCTGAAGCAACTGCCCTATCGTGATCGCAACGGGGCGCGAAAAATGACTCGCCTCAGGTAGGCAAGTAAACCGCTTTCGACGACCGTTCCCAAGCAGCCTTGCCGGAAACCAGCAAGGCTTGATCCAAGAGACCACGCGACCGGTTCAGGTTGCCCGGCCTGCTTCCGCGAGCGAGCGGACGATGCAGTCTCTGGCGGCGGCCGGGTCGACCTCCATTGCCACTTCCATGTTGGCCGGCCAGGTCTGCTTCGACCGGCGGTCGAAAACGGTGGCTCCCTGCGTGAGTTCTCCGCGTACTTCCACGTTGCCCGCCATTTCCACGGTCTCGAACAGTTCGGGTTGAACTGCCGCCAGGAGCGCGACGGCGCCGTGCAGATAGATGCTCTCGCGCCCCAATTCCTGGATGTGAGCGCGGAATGAGAAGGGGAGCAGTCGTCGCAGCAGTTTGCCTGCCCGCGTCATTTCGTCGGGAAGTTCTTCCATCAGCCCGAGCGTGAAAACGACTCTCTGCGTGACGTCCAGGGGAATCAGCGTCTTGGTCGTCCGCGACTGGAAAACTTCCCGTGCGGAAACCGGATCGTAATGCATGTTCAGTTCAGCGGCCGGCGTGACGTTTCCTCCCACCCGCACGCTGCCCCCGGTGATGATGATGCGGCTCACCAGATTGAGGAACTCTGGATCTCGCTTGATCGCCCGAGCGACGTTGGTGAGCGGACCGAGGCACACGATCGTGACGGATTCGGGAGCGGCGCGAACTTCGTCGCACAGGATCTTGTCGGAGGGACGCTGCTGGTGCAGTCGCGATACCTTGAAATCGTTGTTCCCCAGGCCGTCCGCTCCGTGCATGCGATTGCCGGAGAATTCAGGCGGATCATCCAGTTCGCCCGCGACACCCAGTCTTGGAAGCCGCGGCGGGTCCAACAGGTCGACGATGGCCTGCACGTTGCGACTGGCCTGATCCGCGGACACATTTCCCTGAACCGCCGTGACAGCCAGTACTTCCAGCCGCGGGTCGAACAGCGCCATGCAGAGTGCAACGGCGTCATCGATTCCGGGGTCGCAATCTATTATTACCTTTCTCGTCATAGCTCAGGATTGTATGATTCGAGCGGTCTGTGAACAAGCTTGCACTTGTCGAATCGCGAGGAGCCTCGATTGGTTCAGTCTGCGTTGGAAACCGTCGCCAGCGGGCGTAATCTCTCGTTTCAAGAGATGGATGGCGTCATCGACCAGATCATGCAGGGGCGATGTTCGGACCAGGAAATCGTCCGTTTTCTCGTGGCACTCAGTGCGAAGGGGGAGAGCGTCGAGGAGCTTGCGGGTGCGGCCGCCGCGCTGCGAAAGCACATGACGCCGATTCGTTCGCGGCACACATGTCTGATTGATACCTGCGGCACGGGAGGAGACGCGTCTCACACATTCAACATCAGCACAGCGGCTGCGATCGTAACGGCCGCTGCGGGCACGCCCGTGGCGAAGCATGGCAACCGGAGCGCCTCCAGTCGCTCAGGATCGGCCGATGTGCTGGCGGAGTTGGGCGTCGACATTCTGGCGCCCGTAAATGTCGTGGAACGGTGCCTGGACGAGTTGGGGATCGGTTTCTGCTTTGCCCCCCAGTTGCATCCGTCGATGAAGAACGTGGCCGCGGCGAGGAAGCAGATCGCTGCTCCCACGATCTTCAATCTGATCGGCCCGCTGTGCAATCCGGCATCCGCTCCGTTCCAGCTTCTGGGCGTGGGCAGGCCGCATCTCCAATCCCGCATGGCTTCCGCATTGGCAATTCTGCAGACCAAACGCGCCATTGTGGTTACGGGGGAAGACGGATTAGACGAAGTGACGCTCAGCGGCGCGACGCGGGTGATCGAGGTTTCTTCGGAAGGAATGAGCAACTTCACTTGGCAGCCTCACGATTTCGCGCTCGCAGTGAGCGGTCGCGAGTCCCTGCAGATCGACGGGCCCGCTGCCAGTGCGGCCTTGATTCGAAAGGTGCTGGCGGGCGAGTCTGGTCCGCCTCGCGATATCGTGCTCGCCAACTCCGCGGCCGCTGTCTGGGTTGCCAGTTCGGGATTATCGCTGACCGAGTGCATGCTTCGAGCGGTCGAGGCAATCGACAGCGGCGATGCCTCGCGACTGCTGTCGCGGTTGGCGGTCCTCAGTCACAGTCGCTGAATTCGGTCGTTTCTTCCTGTTTCGCTCAGTTTACCTTGAAGGAGAATTCGCTAATATCCGAAAAGTAGTACGGTCGAATTGACGGGCATGCCGATCCTCGAGGCCGCTATTGTTCTGCCGTTAATCCTCGGCATTGGAGTGGACAATGGCGTGCACTTCGTTCATGATTTTACCGATCAGCGGCACGGGTACCGGCTGTCGAATTCGACGGCCTGGGCCGTCTTGTGGTGTGCGACGACGACCGTCACCGGTTTTGGCAGCATGACGATTTCCGGCCAGCGGGGGCTGTAGTCCCTCGGACTGGGGCTGACGGTGGACGTCAGCTGCCGTCTGGTGACTTCCCTGTTTGCGTTTCCGCCGCTGCTGACGCTGCTCCGACCGGCTTCTCAGCCGCCGAGTGACGTGATAGGTTAAGCGGTTTGACAAGTAGTCTTTCTGATAAATAGGAGTTCCCTGGAATGGCGAAACCGCAGCGGAAAATCAAGAAAGCGAACCATGGCCGGCGTCCGGCGAACGCTCGGGCTCGCAAAGCGAAACGACAGAAGGTCCGCACCTGATCGTCGGCGGCTGCGGGATGACCAGGGGCCGCGGCTGACGTCCGATCCAGAAGGCCGTTCTAAGTATCCGTGTCCTGACGTCCGAGTCTGATGTGCGGTATCGGGTATGTCGCATCGTGACGGGGCCGTAACTGGCCCCATGGTCGCGGCGGCAACCGCGTATGGGGAGGTGCCCACGGTGGCTGGGAAAGATCTGATCGTTGATCTGTCCACAATCGACTTCAATAATGTGGTCGCGGACATCGACGAGATCCGCAAATACAATCGGCAGCGCTTCGAGATGGAGCAGCTGACGGCAGTTGTTTACGTTGACACGGAACGTCATATCTGTGTGGGATATAAGGACTTATCTCACGATGAGTTCTGGGTTCGAGGCCACATTCCCTCGATGCCGCTGATGCCGGGCGTGGTCATGCTCGAAGCGGCCGCCCAGATGTGCAGCTACTACGTCCAGAAGCAGAATCTGCTTGGAGCGGAAATGGTGGGCTTCGGGGGCCTTGAGGATGTGCGTTTCCGCGACCCGGTCCTTCCTGGAAGCCGTCTCGTTTTGATGTCCCAACTGATCAAGGCCCGTCGCGGCCGCATGCTGGTCAGTCGTTTCCAGGGAGTGGTGGGCGAATCGGTTGTAGTGGAAGGCGTTCTCAAGGGAGTGCCGATCCCTGTCGACATGATTCAGAAACTGCTGCCGCCGGCTGGCGGGCAGTAACGGGTCATGGGACGGCGTTCACTCCCCAAAATCGATCCGAACGTGGATCTGGCCGGTTATTTTCTCGAATGGGAAAGCCTGCCTCGCCCCTGCACGTCTCAGTCGCTGTTTGGACGCGACGCGCCGTGGGAAATCGAGGTCGGCAGCGGCAAGGGCCTGTTTCTGGCCGGCGCCTCGGCGGCTCGCCCGGGCGTCGATTTCCTGGGGATCGAATTGGCTTACAAGTACGCCCGTTTTGCGGCCTATCGTCTGGCCAAGCGGGGGGCGGGTAACGTCAAGGTAGCTTGTGCGGACGGGCTGCGGGTCTTCCACGAATGTGTGCCCGATGATGTGGTGACGGCGGTCCACGTCTACTTCCCCGATCCCTGGTGGAAGAAGCGTCACAAGAAACGTCGCGTGATGAACGAGGCTTTCCTGGCCGACGTGTACCGCGTGCTGATGCCCGGCGGTGTGCTGCATTTCTGGACGGACGTCCAGGAATACTACGAGACAACTCTGGAACTGATCGCGGCCATCGCCAGGTTCGAAGGGCCGCTCTCGGTGGAAGAACGTGCCGCCGAGCACGACCTTGACTATCGCACTCACTTCGAGCGGCGCACGAGATTGCACGAATTGCCCGTCTATCGGGCCGAATTCCGCAAGCCGCGCGTGAGCGGAATCTGACCGCTTGTCAGCGAGCGGCCCCACCGGTACAAGTCATTCATGCGCCCATACCTCGACCTGTTGAAGCTCATCCTCGACCGCGGACTGGCCCGCAGCGACCGCACCGGGACCGGCACGCTCAGCCTGTTCGGGTATCAGATGCGGTTCGATCTGTCCGAGGGGTTCCCGCTGCTGACGACCAAGAAGCTCCACGTGAAGTCCATCATTCACGAGTTGCTGTGGTTTCTGCGCGGCGAAACCAACATCGCCTATCTGAAGAAGCACGGCGTTTCGATCTGGGACGAATGGGCTGATTCCGAGGGGAACCTGGGGCCGATTTACGGTCACCAGTGGCGCAGCTGGCGCGGATCGGACGGCCAGACAGTCGATCAAATCCAGCGGGTTGTGGATGAAATTCAGCGCAGCCCGGATTCACGGCGGCTGATCGTCAGCGCCTGGAACGTAGCCGATGTCGGTTCGATGGCGTTGCCGCCCTGCCACGTGCTGTTTCAGTTTTACGTGGCGGAGGGACGGCTCTCGTGCCAACTGTACCAGCGCAGCGCCGATTTGTTCCTGGGAGTGCCGTTCAATATCGCCTCGTATTCGCTGCTGACCCTGATGATGGCGCAGGTTGCCGGATTGGCTCCGGGAGATTTCGTGCACACGTTCGGCGACGTGCATCTTTACCAGAATCATCTCGAGCAGGCCCGGCTCCAGTTGACGCGCGAGCCGAGGACCCTGCCGCGGATGCGGATCAATCCGGACGTGCGATCGATTTTCGAGTTCCGCTACGAGGACTTCGGGCTGGAAGACTACCATCCCCATCCGGGCATCCCGGCGCCGGTGGCTGTGTAAGCCGGTTCGGGGCGGGGCCTGCGTTTTGAAATATCCAGAGGGACGCGTCCGGAGGGGCCGGTTGAGCGGGCTGTCATGCGAGTATCGCTGATCGTCGCAATATCCGAAAACGGCGTGATCGGGCGCCAGGGGACACTGCCCTGGCGACTGCCCGCTGACTTGCGCCGGTTCAAGCGTTTGACGATGGGCCATCACCTGCTGATGGGACGCAAGACGTTCGAGTCCATCGGGCGGGCATTGCCCGGGAGGGTCTCGATCGTGCTCACCCGCCGGGCCGGCTATCAGCCGGACGGAGCGCTGGTCGCGGGCGATCTGGATAGTGCGCTGCGGATGGCGGCGGCCGACGACGAGGTGTTCGTCATCGGCGGCGAGCAGGTCTATCGTGCCGGCGTTCAGCGCGCGGACCGAATCTACCTCACCCGGGTGCACGCCGCGGTTCCGGGGGATGTCTGTTTTCCGGCTTGGGACTGCTCGAAATGGCACGTGCTCGAGGAATCGACGCATGCCGCGGACGAGCAGCATGAGTACGCTTACACATTTCAAATTCTCGAACGCAGGAGTGGAGCACCTATGTCTCAGTCCGTTGAACGCGAATTGCTGGAACTCACCGAGCGGTTGCTCAAGACGATCATCTCCGGCGATTGGGAATCCTACAAACAGCTGTGCGACCCGGCCATCACCGCATTCGAGGCCGAGGCGCGAGGTCATCTCGTCGAGGGACTCGAGTTTCACCGGTTCTACTTCGCACTCGAACGCCGGGCCGGTTCGGTGAACACGACGATGGTCGCTCCTCAGGTGCGCATGCTCGGAGCGGATGGAGCCGTCGTAAACTATGTGCGTCTGACTCAGTCGGTGGGAGACGACGGCAAACCGGTGACTTCGTGTTCGGAAGAGACTCGCGTGTGGCAGCGATTGGACGGCCAGTGGCGGCACGTGCATTTTCACCGCTCATCCAACCGCTGACCGGATGCCTTTGCGAGAGCCCCTCGTCGGGGCTTCTCGGAAGCCGCACATCAGACCGCCGGTTCGCGTGACAGGGCGATTGCGGCCAGTTGAGACAGGCGGGTCTCCAGGCCGTCGCGGCCGGTCAGCACCTCGATGCCGCCGCACAGGCTGTAAACGGGCAGGTCGCCGAGTCGGGGGGCTTGGATTTTGACCAGGTCCTTCTGGGTGCAGACGATGGCTTCCGCCCGCAAGCCGCGAGCCCATTCGGCAAGCGACTCGAGGTCCGTTCGGTCATAGGGGTGGTGGTCGGCGAAGGCTCGGAATCCGGCCACTTTGCAGTCGAGCGTGTGCAGCGTCCTGCGAAAGCCGTCCGGGTTTCCGATCCCGCAGAAAGCGATGACCGGCGTACCGGCAAGCGAATTGAGCGGCAGTTGTAGATCGGGCCAGGCCATCCAGGATTTTGGGCGGTGGGCAAGCTCCACGACGGTTGCGTCGGGTGCGAATCTGGCCACCGTGTCGAGAATGCGCCGCTTGTCTGCAGCCTCCGCCAGATCGCAGCGGGTCAGCGCCACGACATGGGCGCGCGCGAGGCTCGACGCGGGTTCCCGCAGCAGGCCACGCGGCAGGAGATGTCCGTAGCCGAACGGTTCGAGCGCATCGATCAGGACAATATCGAGATCCCTGTGGATGCGGCGATGCTGAAACGCATCATCGAGGATCAGCAGTTGGCATTCGAACTCCTCGATGGCAGTCATCGCGGCCGCAACCCGATCCGGGTTGAGCAGGTGAGGGACGTCAGGAAGGAGTTGCTCCAGTTCCAGTGCCTCGTCATTGCATGCGCCGGCGGTAGCACCGTAGCCGCGGCTGATGAGGGTGACACGCACTCCCTTCTGGCGGAACCAGCGGGCCATCCAGGCGACGGCGGGTGTCTTTCCCGTCCCGCCGGCCGTGATGTTGCCGACACTGATGACGGGTACCGGCACCTTGTAAACGGCGGACGATCCCCGGGAATACCGGCGATTTCTCCAGGCAATTGCCAGTCGATAGGCCGGTTCGAGGCAGGCCAAGGCGGCGCGGCAGATACTTGCCGCCGCGCCGCGTCTCCGGCCGCTTACGACTTCAAGAAACTCCAGGCGGCTCAGCACGGGGCCAAACCTCATACGGTACCGCGGGGTTCAGGTCTTCAGTCGCTGGCAGATGGCTTCGGCCATTTCCTGGGTGCCGACGGCCGTGGGATCGTCGCGATGGGGCTTCAGGTCATAGGTGACGTATTTGCCTTCGGCGATCACGTCGGCGACCGCCTTCTCGAGGCGGCGTGCCGCGTCTTCTTCGCCCAGATGCTTCAGCATGAGCATGCCCGACAGGATCAGGGCGGTCGGGTTTACTTTGTTCAGGCCCTTGTATTTCGGCGCGCTGCCGTGAGTGGCCTCGAAGACTGCGCCGTTCGGACCGATGTTCGCTCCCGGCGCGACCCCCAGTCCGCCGACCAGACCTGCGCCCAGGTCGCTCAGAATGTCGCCGTACAGGTTCGGCAGCACCAGCACGTCGTACAGTTCCGGCTTCTGGACCAGCTGCATGCACATGTTGTCGACGATGCGTTCTTCGAATTCAATCTGCGGGAATTCCTTCGCGACCCTCGTCGCCGTGCTCAAGAAGAGGCCGTCCGAGTACTTCATGATGTTGGCTTTGTGGACGGCTGTGACCTTTTTGCGGCCATTGCTTACGGCGTACTCGAATGCGCATCGCACGATCCGTTCCGTGCCCGAAACGCTCAACGGCTTGATCGAAACGCCCGTTTCGGCACCGCCCGTCTTGATCTTCTTGTCGGAAGGCAGCTTGTTGATGAAATCGATCAGCTGCGAAGTCTCCGGTTTGCCGGCCTCGAACTCGACGCCCGCGTAAAGGTCCTCGGTGTTTTCACGCACGAGCACCAGGTCCACGCCCAATTCGCTGAAGTACGATCTCACGCCGGGGTAGTACTTGCAGGGGCGGATGCAGGCGAACAGTCCGAGTTCCTGACGCAGATGCACGTTGATGCTGCGGAAGCCCGTGCCCACCGGCGTGGTGATCGGAGCTTTCAGTGCGCATTTCGTGCGGCGGACGCTGGTCATGACACTGTCGGGAATCGGCGTACCGATCCGGGCCATTACATCGACGCCTGCCTCCTGGACGTCCCACTCGATCTTCACGCCCGTAGCATCCACACACTTGCGAGCGGCTTCTGCGAGTTCGGGACCTGTTCCGTCACCGGTAATAAGCGTCACCTGGTAAGCCATGTTCTTCTCCTGGCCAGAATTCGAAAACTATGGGCTATTGATGTGCAAAGCGTCAGGTTGCGACTTGTAGAATCGAGAAGCCCGTGAAAGTGCGACACACGCTATCAAATGCTCTGGTGATCGTCAACGCGACGGAACGTTCCTGCGATGCGGGCACGGTCCGATGTTCCCGGCTTCGGCACGCCGGATTACCGCAGTATCGCAGAGGATTCTCGCCGGGCACTTCCTCACAGCGTCGGGCCGACGATCCAGGGCATGAACTCTTCGTCGCCGAGGCCGAGCCGTTCGCTTTTGGTCTTATTCCCGCTGGCGACGGCCAGGATCTCCTCGAAGATCCGGCGTCCTACCTCCTCGACGGAACGGCCCTCCAGGATGCCGCCTGCGTTTACGTCCATGTCGTCGATCATGTGTTCGTACATCGCCGTATTCGTGGCCACTTTGATCGTGGGTACGGGCTTGCACGCAAAGCAGCTGCCGCGGCCGGTTGTAAAGACCACGACGTTTGCTCCCGCCGCGAGCAGGCCGGTCACGCTGGGCGGGTCGTAACCCGGCGAATCCATCACGACGAGTCCGCGGGTTCGCACCGGCTCGGCGTACTGGATCACGTCCATCAAAGCGGTTGAGCCGCCCTTGGCAACCGCGCCCAGCGACTTTTCCGCAATCGTGGTCAGGCCGCCCTCCTTGTTGCCGACCGACGGGTTATTGTCCAGTTCCACGCCGAACAGTCCGGCGTACCACTGCCACCAGCGGATGCGCTCGATCAGTTTTTCGGCCACCTCGCGTGATCGCGCGCGTCGCGTGAGCAGGTGCTCGGCGCCGAAGATCTCCGGCGTTTCTGTAAGGATCGACGTGCCGCCGCATGCGACAATCATGTCGGATGCGACGCCCAGAGCCGGATTGGCCGTGATTCCCGAATTGCCATCGGAGCCGCCGCAGTTCGTGCCCAGCACGATTTCGCTTGCCGGCACCGAAACCCGCTTCACGTCGTTCACGCGAGGGAGCATTTCCGCGATCTTCTGCACGCCGGCTTCAATGGTCTTGGCTGTGCCTCCCAGTTCCTGCATGGTCAGTACGATCGGCCCGCGCGATGAGGAGCCGGGGCCTGAAAGCTGGACCAAGCCCTGGTCCTGGATCAGGTTGGCGATTGCCCCCTGTTCGCAGCCCAGACCCACGAGCAGATACGCACCGATGTTCGGGTGTCTGGCCATTCCACCCAGGACCCGATTCAGCATCTGGTGGGCCTGACCGCCGTACTGCATGCCGCAACCGGCGTGATGTGCCAGGGCCACGACGCCGTCCACATTCGCGTAGTCTGCCAGTTGGTCCGGGGTGAATCGCCGAGCGATCTGTTTGCATACCGAAGCCGAGCAGTTCACGCTCGAAATGATGCCGACGTAGTTGCGGGTCCCCACGGTTCCGTTCGTCCGGCGATAGCCCTGGAAAGTGCGGTCGCTGATAGGTGCCGGTGCGGGGGGGATTTCTGAAGCGATCGCGTAGTCCTTCTCGTACGCTCCGATCGACAGGTTGTGCACGTGCACCCAGCTGCCGGGCGAGATTGCCTCGGTGGCAAAGCCGATGGTCTGGCCGTATTTCAGTACCGGTGCCCCCTTGGCTATTCCCTCGATGGCGATCTTGTGGCCAAGTCGCACGGGCTGGCCTAATTCCACCGTGCGATCGCCAACTTGAATACCGGTGCCGCCGGACAGGTTTTGAATGGCAACGCAGATGTTGTCATTCGGATGTAAGTGGATGGCTTGCATTCGGCTGCAATCTGGCATTTCTAAGTTCCAAAGTAGTGTCTGATCCGGTATTTCGTCGCCTAGCGGGCCTGTTTCCCGATCTTCTCTTGAAAGCAGTTTCTTTCCAATCCTCGGCCCGCTTTGTACTGCGGGCGATTAACACGCCAAAAAGTTGATAATTCAGCGACTGGCTATACAATCAGGGCTGAAATAAACTAAGATTGCTCGGGCAGACATTTCGATTTCGAGCCGTCTTTTATCTTTTCTTGTCCTGTCACATTGTGCCAGTGGAGGTCGTCCTCATGCTAAATCGTTCCGTTCGAAGCGATCGCCCAGCATTCACGCTCGTTGAATTGCTGGTCGTGATTGCCATTATCGGCATCCTGGTGGCATTGCTTCTGCCCGCAGTTCAGTCGGCCCGTGAAGCTGCCCGCCGCATGCAATGCGGCAACAATTTGAAGCAACTGGGGTTGGGCTTGCAGAACTACCACGACACCTACAAGTCGTTCCCGATGGCGAATTTCGTGTACTTGAACCCGACGAATTCGAATGTCAATACGGGCTCGTGGGCCGTTGCGGTGCTGCCGTTCATTGAACAGTCGCCATTGTACGACCAATACAACCGGAACGTGCCGGCGGCCAATGAATTTGGCGCGGCCGGGCAGGCCAATGTTGCTCTGATCCAGACCGTTCTTCCTGCGTTTATCTGTCCCTCGGCCGTCGGTTCTCCGCAGGGTCGCATCTACACCGGTGCGATTCCCGCGAACGGAGGCGGATCGATTCCCGGCCTTCCCGCGATGACCTGGAAGGCGGCTCCCTGTGATTACGGGCCGATCAGCGGCGTGCGCGGAGCTTTCGGCAATGTGGCGTACTCGAACAATCAAGGTGGTGATCGCCACGGCCCGATGCGAGAGCACTATACGGTTGTCGGGCTGGCGAACGGTAACCCGGGTTGCCGGATGGCCGACGTGGTGGATGGAACTTCGAATACGATTCTGTTGGGCGAACGGACCGGTGGCGGGGAAATCTACTCGAAACGGCTCGCCTGGACTGATACTACCTATAAGCCCTTGTTGGCTCCCACCAATGGCGGCGGATGGGGTGATCCGCTGAACGGAGATACGTGGCTGCAGGGTACGCTGTACAGCGGTCTGACGGCTCCTCCGCAGGGTGGCCCCTGCCCGATCAACTGCACGAACCTCCGTGGATACGGCATGCACAGCTTCCACCCCGGCGGGGCTCACTTCGAGATGGTGGATGGTTCGACCCAGTTCATCAGCGAAACGGTTGCAGCGTTCGTCTTCGCGGCAAAGATCACGCGGCAGAAGGGCGAAGTTGCTCCGAACGAATGATTGCCGCCGAATTCGGGTATATCTCCGGCTCGCACAGTTTTGTGCGAGCCGGTATTCTTTCTTGCTGACGTTACGGTGCCTCTGGCTTGTTGGGGATATTCATGATGAAATCGGTAGTTCGTTTGTTGCTGGCTTGTTCGCTGCTGACAATCTGTGCCTGCTCGAAGCAGGAGGGGCCTGCTCGCAAGGAAACGTCTCCTGTTAAAGGCGAGGTCTTTGTCGATGGGAAGCCGGCCGGCGGTTTGCAGGTTACTTTGACGGCGCTGACGCCGGACAATCAGAATGCGACCGTATCGGCCACGATGACCGCCGAGGATGGGAAGTTCGCCGTGTCCACGTACGAACAGGGAGACGGAGCCCCCGAGGGTGAATACGTCGTCACGTTCATGTGGGGCAAGCTGAACGTCATGAGCATGGCCTACGGTGGACCGGACAAATTGAACGGACGATATACTGATCCCAAGAAGTCGACGTTCAAGATCAAGGTTGAAAAGGGCAAGCCGACGGAAATGGGCAAGATTGAATTGACGTCGAAGTAGCGATCCTGATGGGCACGCCGCGATTCTGATGCGAATGCGGGTCCGGGGCGAATTTCAACTTGCTCCGGCCCCGTTTTTTTTGATGTTTGAGTGCCCGTTTTCCCGCGACCGAGGCACCTGTCGGTGCTCGGAGTGACTTTCGGGTTATCTTTCTGGGCATTCTGCTGCCGAAATGCCCGACGGCATTGGCCTGACGGTTTATAATTGAGCTGTGGCCGTCCTGCCTTCTCGCCATGGTTTTCGGGCCCAGCGAGTGTCGGTCGGCCGGCTGGGGCAAAGACAGCACGGGCGGCGTCATGTCTTCGAGCACTTCCGCGTACACAGGCGATTCTCCACCGATCGTAGCAGATGAGCGGCCGGACCCGTCCGAGCAGTTCATCGATCGCCAGCTGCGCAAAACGCGAATGCAGATCAAGCTTGTGGATCTGGCCGTCTCCACGGCGCAGTGTGCGGCGGGTTTGCTGGGTGCGATGCTGGTCCTGATCCTCGTCGACCATTGGGTATTTGGCCTCGGGTTCTGGACCCGGCTGCTGGCCTTGGTGGCGTTGATCGCGGCGGCTGTCTGGTTTCTCGGCGGCTCCGTACTTCCGTTGCTCGTGCGCCCGATCAGCGCGTTGTACGCGGCGCGGACGATCGAGGCCAGTGCTCCGACCTTGAAGAACAGCCTGATCAATTTCCTGTTTTTCCGCGGCGAGCGGGCGGCGCTGTCGCGCGGGGTCTACGATGCCCTGCAGGATCGGGCGGCGCTCGACCTGCGAAGTGTGCCGCTCGACTCGGCCGTTGACCGCACCCGGCTTATCCGCGTGGGGTACGTGCTGGCGGCCGTACTGACGATGTGCGCCGCCTACACCATTCTGTCCCCGAAAGACCCGTTCCAGACGATTCACCGCGTGTCGGCGCCATGGGCTGACATCTCGCGTCCGGCACGTGTTGCGATCGAGGATGTTCAGCCGGGCGACGCCGACGTGTACCAGGGCCAGCACATACCGATTTCGGCGCTCGTTCGCGGAATCGGGGCCGACGAGCAGGTCACGCTCATTTACACCACGGCCGACTCGCAGGCCGTCGAGCAGCCGCTGGCCATGAAATGGGACAGCAGCGGGCGGCGGCAGGAGGTTGACTTTCCGCCGGATGCAGCGGGTATCCGGCAGGTTACCGACTATCGCATCCGGGCCGGAGACGCGCTCTCGCGGACCTACCGCCTGAAGGTCTCTCCCGCTCCGTCGTTCCGGATTGAACGAGTCGAATACCGCTACCCGGCCTACATGAAACGGCCTGCGTCAACCGCCGAAGGAAAGGGACCGATCAAGGCTCCCGAAGGAACCCGCGTCACGGTGCATGCCGAGGCCAACTATCCGATCCGGTCGGCCGCGATCGAATTTGATTTCGGCGGGTCCGCGAAAGGCATAGGCGGCGGCACGCCGGATCGCCTGCCGATGGAGTTCGCTTCGGCTTCGGCCCACGGAAGCTGGGTTTTGGAACTCATGCCGGACCGCGCGTCGCCCAGACATGTTTCGTATCAGATCCGATTTACAAATACCCGCGGTCAGCAGTCCGAAAATGCGGTTCAGTTCCCGATCGAGGTCTCGCCCGACCTGCCGCCCGAAGTGGAAATACTCAGCCCGGAAAGAGACCGGATCGATGTTCCGCAGAACGGCTCGGAGAAAATCGAGATACGCGCTGTGGATCCGGACTTCGGACTGACCCGGATCGGAGTGCGGGGCGCGGCCAAGGGAGCGGACGTTCTGAAAGCGGACCTGTTGAATGACGCCGCCGGACGGGCCGGGCAAACGGTGGTCCAGTACGCTTTGCAGCCCGCGAAGATCGGTCTGTCGGTCGGAGACGAGGTGGTTGTCTGGGCTGTGGCCGAGGACAATCGCACCTCGCCCGGCAGTGAAACGCCGTCGCCGAATATTGCGCGGACCCGCAACTATCACTTCCGGATCGTCGCGTCTGCGAAGCCGGACGATGCGAAGAACTCGCCCGATGGCGACAAGAAGCAGGAAGGCAAGAACGAGGATCGCTCCAAACCGGGCGAAAAATCACAGTCCGGCTCCGGGGGCCAGCAGCAGGGTCCGGGGCAGACCGGTTCCTCGAATGAGAAAGGCGGCCAGGAAAAATCCGACTCGTCTTCAGGCGGCGGGTCTTCCTCGGAGGGCGCGGCCGGCAGCGAGTCCCAGCCCATGCAACAGGGCCCGGAACAGTCAGGCTCGGGACAATCCGGTGCGGAACAATCCGGTTCCGAACCGTCCGGCAACTCTAACTCCAAGGACTCGTCCGGCGGTTCGCAGGGAGGTTCGGGCGAGACGGGCAACAGTGCCGCGACGGCCGGTGGCGCAAGCGAAGCCGGGGGCAAAGAAGAAAGCGGTAAAGAATCCGGCTCGATCGATAACGGCGGTTCGCAGAACAGTGCGAACCAGGACGGCGGCAACTCGGGCTCCGCGTCAGCCAAAGGCGAGGGCGGGCAGACCGGTGGCGGCGCAGGTTCGCCCCGCGAGGAACCTCTGCACGACGGCGAAGTGATCGAAAAGACGCTCGAACACATGCAATCATCGGGCAAGGCAGGCCAGGGAGCAAATGACGCGAACCCCGGCCAATCTGCCAACCCGCGGAACGGCAACACAGGTTCCGGCCAATCGCAGGCGGCCGGGCAGCCGGGCGAAAAGCCGCCTGGAGAAAGGCAACCGAACGATAAGCAGCAGGGCGAGAACGCCGGGGCCTCGCCCGCGAAGCCGCAGACTCAGGACAAGGCCGGATCATCTTCGAAAAGTGAACCGCCTGCGGCGAAGCCTGAGGCCGGGAAGGGCGAGGCAGGGACGGAAGGGGCGAAGCCGAATGAGGGCACGCAGGGCGCTAAGCCCGAGGGCCAGACGCCTGCTGCGGCGGGAGAGGCTCCCGACCAGGCCGGCAGCAAGCCGTCGGCGCAGGCGGAGGGGGCCAGTCCGCAGCAGACACCCGGCAAGTCCGGCGCGGGTCAACCCGGCGAGAAGCCTCAATCCGGAATGCCCGAAGGCGCGAACCGCGATCGCGAGAAGACGCAGGAGGGCAACGGCAACGAGAAGCAGGGCAACGAAGCGTCGCCTAATTCCCAGAGCAAGCACCAATCCGACTCGGCGGGAAGTTCCACGGGCGATCGGAGCGGCGGGGGAGAGCAGGGAGCGGGCCAGAACGCGCGACAGCCGAATGGCAACTCGCCCGGTTCGACTTCAGCGGGTGACCAGGGCGCGGGTGCTGCGGGCGAGCCGGGCCAAGGTGAAACCGGGGCGTCGGCCGGCGACAAGTCCGCCGCCGCCAAACCAACAGGACAGCCGGGGCAGGACAAGGGGGCCGGCTCGGCGACTGCCGCGAACAAGGGGAACGATCCGTCTTCCAAGCCCTCGACATCGTCAAAGCCCGATGCGGCCGGCGAGAAGCAGCCCCCCGGTGCGGCTCAGCCTGCGGGCGCCGGCAGCAAGATGGCCGGCGGCGAAGGTGCGGTGACCGGCGGCGGAGTTCCCGGCAGCAATTCGACGGCCGGAAATACGAAAGCCGGCGAAGTTGCGGATAACGAGGAAGCGAATCTCGACTACGCCCGCAAGGTCACTGATCTGGTACTGGAATACCTGAGCAATCAAGAGAGCCGACCGGATGAGAAGTTGCTCGGCGAACTCGGCTGGTCGCAGGACGATCTGAAGAACTTCCTGCAGCGATGGCGCGAGTTGAAGCAGGCGGCCGGCGAGACTCCGGACGGCAAACGCGAACTTGACGAGAGCCTGAAGAGTCTTGGTCTGCGGCCTGCTGCCGATCAGGTTCGCAAGGGAGCATCCCGCGATGACCAATTGCCTGGGCTGCGCGACAGCGGCTTGCGTTCATCGCCTCCGCCCCAATATCTTGAACAGTTCGACGCATTCAAAAAAGGTACATCGCGCGTCGGGCAGTGACCGGCTGCTGTTTGCCGGTTGTCGAGCGATTCCCACCTGAGGCTGTGCCCCGATTGAGACGCCGCGATTGAAACGCTGCGTCTGAGATTTGGCGCGGTCCTTTCCATCGGGCACACGTCATGACGTCTCCCACGCCCCGCTACCTCGTGCCGTTTCATCCCAAGCAGATCTCGCATTGCTTCACGGATGTGCTGGTCATCGGCAGCGGCATCGCCGGCTTGCGAGCTGCGATCGCCGTCGACCCGTCGCTGTCGGTGATGGTGGTCACCAAGGACGAGATCGTTGAGTCCAACAGCAATTACGCGCAGGGGGGGATCGCCGGGGTGATGGATCCGGCCGATCGGTTCGAGGATCACGTGCAGGACACCCTGGTGGCCGGCGGCGGGCTGTGCGAACAGTCTGTCGTTGATCGCGTGGTCCGCGACGCGCCGAGACGCATCGAGGAACTGCTGGCCTGGGGGTGCCGCTTCGACGAGCACTCGGGTTCGCTGGTCCTGGGCCGGGAAGGGGGGCACGGGCGGCATCGGATCGTTCACGCTCTGGGGGACGAGACCGGCAAGGAAGTAATGCGGACGATGATCGAGTGGACTCGCCGGTTGCGGAATGTCCAGATCCGCGAACAGACTTTTACGCTTGATCTTCTGACGTTTGACGGGAGCTGCCGGGGGGCTTTGGTAGCGGACCAGCAGGGCACCAAGACGCTGGTCTGGGCCAAGCAGACCGTGCTGTGTACGGGCGGAACGGGACGCATCTATCGGGAGTCCACCAATCCGCGCGTAGCGACCGGAGACGGTCACGCCCTTGCTTATCGGGCAGGGGCCGAGTTGCGGGACATGGAGTTCACTCAGTTTCACCCCACGGTGTTGTACATCGCGGGCAGCAGTCGAAGCCTGATCACCGAAGCCATCCGGGGCGAGGGTGCGAGGCTTGTGGACCGCCGCGGGTATCGATTCATGCCCGACTACGACGATCGCGCCGAACTGGCTCCGCGCGACGTCGTGTCGCAGGCGATCGTGAGGCAGATGGAAAAGACTCAGTACCCGAACGTCTACCTTGATCTGAGTCATCTCGATCCGGTGTTCGTCCGCAAACGGTTTCCCGGTATCGATGCGACGTGCCGCAAGTTCGGTCTCGACATCACGCGCGACCGCATTCCCGTCCGTCCGGGGGCGCACTATATGATCGGCGGCGTCACCGTCGACGCGGACGGACGAACCACCCTGCCGGGGCTTTGGGCGGCGGGGGAAGTGAGTTCCAGCGGCTTGCACGGAGCCAACCGTCTGGCATCCAACAGCCTCCTCGAGGGCCTCGTGCTTGGTGCGGGTGCCGGCGTGGCGGCATCGCTGGCCGCAAGCAAGATCGACGATGATTATCGCGCGATGCCGCTGGCAAACCCGGTCGAAGAACCTCCGGTAGAGTCGCTCGACCTGGACGATATCCGCAATTCGCTGCAGAGTCTGATGTGGCGGTTTGCCGGAGTGCAGCGCAGCGGCGAGCAATTGGCCGAGGCCGCCGCGGCGATCGATTTGTGGAGACGCTACGTGCTTCCCCGGCAGTTCGACGATCCGACCGGCTGGGAGTTGCAGAACATGCTGACCGTCGGGCGGATGATGGTGGCGGCTGCGCTGGCTCGCGAAGAGTCTCGAGGCGTGCATTCCCGCATGGATTTCCCGCGTGCCGACGATGCCCATTGGAAGCGAAGGCTGGCCTTCCGGCGGTCCTCCGGCGGCGATATGGAAATGCGGGTCGAACCGTGATTACCACTCCGTCGGGTGGCTTTCGCGGCGGGCCTGTGCGAGAGTCTGATGCGCCGCGTCGCGGCAGACGGTGCGGGTCCCTTTCTTGCGGAGGGGTTAAGGTTTACGCGGTTTGGGCGGCCGGCCATCTGCTTGAATTGTGGGGGCGGCGTGCCTAAACTACTCCGTTTCCCCGCGAACCAAACGGAACCCCCACGCGTAAACTAGGCTTAGGATCGGGGTCTTGGTTCGCTGCCGGACACGCCCTTTCGGCCACGCGGAGATGGCTTGCCATCGCCGACTGTGAGCCCCGCCTTGCCGAGCCTTTTTCGTCGAAGCGAGAATGGGCCCTGACTGTTTGGGTTACGTACGTCCACAGAGGAATCGAAGATGACGCAGAAGAGTAAAGAGAAAAGCGATTTGCAGAGTCGGCCTGCGATGATCGAGGCCGTGTCGCTTTCAAAGTTCTATGGCATCTTCACGGCCTGCCGCGACGTTTCGTTCAAGGTGCACGAGGGCGAATTGGTCGCGTTCCTGGGGCCGAACGGTGCGGGTAAGAGCACGACGATGAAAATGCTGACCGGCTACCTGGCCCCCAGCGAAGGCGTGGCCAAGATTGCCGGCCACGATATGGCCACGGACCGGATCGCCGGTTCGATGCGGCTGGGTTATCTGCCGGAAAGCGGCCCGCTCTATCCCGACATGACGCCTCACGGTCTGCTCCACTTTTTTGCCTCGGCGCGGGGTATGACGAAGGTCAATCGCGAGGAGCGGATTGAAGCGGTCGTCGATATCTGCCACCTGGGGTCGGTGATCCACAAGCCGATCAGCAAGTTGTCGAAGGGCTATCGGCAGCGGGTGGGATTGGCCCACGCACTGCTGCACGAACCGGACGTGCTGATCCTGGACGAACCGACCGCCGGTCTGGATCCGAACCAGATCCGCGAAGTCCGCGAAGTGCTGCGGAAGCTGGGTGAGAAGAAGACGATCCTGTTGTCCACGCACATTCTGCAGGAAGTCGAGGCGATGGCCAGTCGCGTCGTTCTCATCAACGAAGGCCGTCTTGTGTTCGACGGTCCCGTGCGGGATCTCGGCACGGACAGCCGTGAACTTGAAGAGGCCTTCCATCGACGGACGAGCACGGAAGCGGTCGCCTAGCCGTATCGGCCGGGAAGTCCGACCTCTCAGCCTGCCAGTCGATCCAAATACGATCCACCTGGAGATTCTGGAATACAAGCCATGGGTGATGCGTTACTGAAAATCCTGATTCTGCTCCTGTTTGACGCGGTGTTTATTGGGATCGGTTGTGTGCTGCTCTGGCCGTTGCTCGCGTACCGGCGGGCCGCGACGGCGGTGCTGAAACGCAATTTCGTCGGTTATTTCAGCAACCCGACGGGATACGTGTTTCTGTGCCTGTTCGTGCTGCTGACCTCGTTCGCGGCGTTTTGGCCTCATGAGTTCTTCACCGCGAATCTGGCCAATCTCGATCAGCTGAACCGCTACCTGCCGTACATCATGCTGGTCTTCATCCCCGCCGTGACGATGAGCATCTGGGCGGACGAGCGGAGGCAGGGCACCGACGAATTGCTGTTGACGCTGCCTGCGACCGACTTCGACATCGTGATGGGCAAGTATCTTGCCGCGGCGGCCATCTTCACGTTCTCGCTGGTGTTTTCCCAGTTGTCCAACTACGCCGTGCTGTCCATGCTGACCTACGGCAACGTGGATACGGGACTCTTCTTTGCCACGTATTTCGGTTACTGGCTCGTCGGATTGTCCATGCTTTCGATCGGCATGGTGGCTTCGTTCCTCACGGGCAATCTGACGGTCGGGTTCATTCTCGGCGCGGCCTTCAACGCGCCGCTGGCGTTTGCGGCGAATGCCGACGTCATTATTCCCTCAACGCATCTGGCCAGGGCCGTGTCGTTCTGGAGCCTCGCGTCGCACTTTGACGATCTGGGGCGGGGCGTGATCAGTTCTTCGTCGATCCTGTACTTCCTGCTTGTTGCCACGGTCGGTTTGTACCTCAGCATGGTGCTGATCGGCTCGCGGCACTGGTCGGGTGGCCGCGACGGGCATTCGATGCTGGGCCATTACCTGGTCCGCACCCTTTCCTTGCTGATCGTGGTGGTTTCGATGGTGGTCATCGTAGCCAACCACGACTTCCTGCGCCGCGATATTACGCTGGGCGGCGTGAGTTCGCTTTCGCCCAAGACCCGCGAGTTGATCAAGGAGCTCAAGTCGGATCATCAGATCACGATCGAAGCATTCGTCAGCGCTCAGGTGCCCGAACTGTACGTGCAGACTCGATACAACCTGGTCTCGCTGCTGAAAGAGTTCGACGCCATGTCGGGCGGCAAGATCAACGTGAAACTCCATGACGACCTCGAACCGTTCAGCGACGAGGCGACGATCGCCGAGCAGCGGTTCGGCATCAAACCGACGCTGGTGCGCACCCGCACTCGCGGTGCGTTCAAGGACGAACAGATTATCCTGGGCGCGGCGTTCAGTTCCGGTCTGGAGAAGGTCGTCGTCCCGTTCTTCGACTACGGCGTGCCGGTTGAATACGAGTTGATCCGTTCCATCGGCACCGTCGCTCGCGGCGAGCGCAAGAAGGTCGGCGTGTTGCGGACCGACGCTCAGCTGTTCGGCGGCTTCTCGTTCGCCGGCGGCATGCCGCGACAGATGCCCAAGCAGGAGATCATCGAGGAACTGCAGAAGCAGTACGACGTCGAGGAAGTCGACGCGACCAACCCGATCGAGGTCGGCAAGTACGCGGTGCTGCTGGCGGTGCAACCCTCGTCGCTCGCTCCCGAGCAATTCACGAATTTCGTGGAGGCGGTCAAAGCAGGTCAGCCGACGGCGATCTTCGAGGATCCGATGCCCGTGTTCCTGTCGACGGCACCCGGCACGGGCGATCCGAAGCAGGCACCCGGCGGCGGCATGTTCGGCGGAGGCGGTGGGCCGCAGCCGAAGGGCGACATCAAGGAACTGTGGAAGGCTCTGGGCATCGAGTCGCCCGGAGAGCCTTCGATGATGGGGGGCTTCAATCCCGATCTGGCCTGGCAGCGGTATAACCCCTATCCGAAGCTGCAGATCCAGGGGATTCCCGATGCGTGGATTTTTGCGAGCAACGAGGCTCCCGGCAGCGACAATGCCATCAATTCCAACGATCCGATCACGGCCGGATTGAGCGAAATCCTCTTCCCGGTCCCGGGCACGATCGAGGCGGCCAGCGAAGGGAATCTGAAGTTCACGCCGCTCGTAAAGACGGGCGACTTTGCCGGTACGATCTCGGTCGAGAAGTTCCGCGGCAGCCAGGAAGACCCCGCGCGTCTGATCGCCGAAGAAGGCCGGCCGCGCGGCGAGCAGATCCTCGCGGCCCGCATTCAGAGCAAGCCCGAAAGTGCCCAGAAGCCGGCCGAGGCGGGCAAGGCCAAGGATGGCGGCGGAAAGGAAGATCCCGCGGCGAAGAAGGCCGACGAGAAAGCCAAGGATGCCGAGAAGGCCGAAGCCGCGAAGAAGGACGAGAAGAAGGACGACGGAAAGAAAGACGACGCGAAAAAGGATGCGAAGAAAGACGACGCGAAGAAGGATGGCGACAAGCCCGCCGCCGAGCCCCGGCCGATCAACGTGGTCTATGTCGCCGACATTGACCTGATGATCAACGCGTTTCTGCGCATCCGTGCCCGTCCCGATGAGGACGAGGAGATCACGTGGCGTTTTGAGAATGTGAACTTCCTGCTCAACATCATCGACGCACTGTCCGGCGACAGCCAGTACGTCGAGATCCGCCGGCGCAAGCCGCATCACAGCACGCTGCGGGTGGTCGAAGAAATGACCCGCAACGCGCGAGGCAAGGAGTTCGAGGAACGCATCACGTTCGAGGACAAGTTCAACAAGGCGATCAAAGACGCCGAGGAAGAGAACAAGAAAGCGTTGAAGGACTTCCAGAGCCGGGTGGACGAACTCAAGAAGAAGCAGCAGGAAGGCCAGGACGTCAACCTGGCGGACGTGAACACGGCCGCTCAGCAACTGGCCATCAAGCAGCAGGAACTCAGCCAGAAGCTCGACGTGAAACGCGAGGCTCTGCAGCGCGAACGCAACGAGAGCATCGAAAAGACCCGCCGGGAGACGGATCTGCAGATCCTGAAGATCCAGAATCGCTTCAAGTTCTGGGCCGTTGCGATTCCGCCGATTCCGCCCATGATCGTCGGCCTGATCGTGTTTGTTGTGCGTCGGCTCCGCGAACGGGAGGGCGTGGCCAAGTCCCGATTGCGATAGCCGCATGATGCGAAGGCAACGGAGTTAGTACGAGATTTTTTCTGGACTGAACAACGCCCCAGTTTCCTGAACGGGAACGGCATATTCGGAGAAGTAAGCGATGTCAGAGGTTGGCAAGACGTCGGTATACCTGGCGGCAGCCGTGGTCCTGGCCGGAGCGGCCTATATTGCGCGGCCCCGGCTGGAAACCGAACAACTGGGTCCCGCGGTAAACAGGCCCGTGTTTCCCGAATTGCAGGACACCAGCAAGTTGACCGGCTTGAAGATCCTGCGGTACGACGAAGAGTTGGGCGAGACCTATGAATTCGAGGTCGCCAAGAATACTCGTACCGGCCTGTGGACGATTCCGTCGCATTCCGACTACCCGGCCGACGCCGAAGAACGGGTCCGCAATGCCGCGAATATCTTCGTGGGTCTGAACGTGCTCGGCATCGTGACTGACGACGCGAGCGAACACCAGATGTTCGGCGTCGTCGAGCCGAAGAAGGACGACATGAAAGCCGGCGCCAAAGGCGTGGGCACGCTCGTGCGTTTCGGGGCGGAAAACGGCAAGAGCTTCGGACTGATCGTCGGCAAGAAAGTGAAAGGCGCGGAGGATCACCGGTTCGTGCGGCAGCCTGGCCAGGATCGCGTCTACGATGTGAAGATTGATCCGGAGAAGCTGTCAACGAAGTTCGAGGACTGGATCAAGAAGGATCTGCTCGAACTGAACACCATGGACGTCGAGAACCTGCGCATCAAGGATTACTCGATCGTGCAGGCTGTACAGGGAACGTTTCTCGAGCCGCGTTTCGAGATCGATACTTCCTGGAGCACGACCGAAAACAAATGGAACCTCGACAATTTCGTGACGTTCAAGGGTAAGGACAAGACCTCGGCCAAGCTGCTGGAAAACGAGGAACTGAACAAACAGAAGCTGGATGATCTCAAGACGGCGGTGGATGATCTTTCGATCGTCGATGTCCGCCGCAAGCCGAAAGGCCTCGGAGCCAACCTCCGGGCCGGAGCCGACTTTGCGAACGACACCGAGACCCGGCAGTCCCTTCTGTCGCGAGGCTTCTACCTGAATCCGACGGATAACGACCAGTTTGAATTGCTCGCGGCCAACGGCGAAGTGCACGTCGGCTTGAAGGACGGTGTCCAGTATGTTCTGCGGTTCGGCAACGTGGCCGAAAGCAGCGGACCGTCGAAGGACGGCAAGCTGAACCGATATCTGCTTGTTACTGCACGGGTGGACGAAAGCAAGGTGCAGGCTCCGTCGCCGCCCGCAGGACTCGATCCTGCGAAGGCCGCCGAGGTGAAGGCTGCGTGGGAAAAAGCCGCAGCGGAAAAGGCGGCCAAGCCGCCGGTACCAGCTGCAGCGGGCCCCGCCTCGCCTGAAAAACCGGGTGCCGCCACCGCGCCCGCACCCGAAAAGCCGGCGGCTCCCGCACCAGCCGCACCCGATGCGGCCCAGCCGGCGAAGACCGAAGGCAGCCAGATCATGCAGAACGGCCTGGTGCCCGTTGCACTGATGGCCAGCCCGGAAGAGGCGGCTCCGGCTCCCGCGCCGGCTCCCGCCGCACCTGCCCCGGCTCCGGCACCAGCGCCCGCCCCGGCTCCGGCGCCTGAAGCGGCAAAGCCTGCTCCGGCAGCCGAAGCAGCCAAACCGGCAGCCGAAGCAGCCAAACCGGCAGCCGAAGCAGCTAAACCGGCAGCCGAAGCAGCTAAACCGGCAGCCGAAGCAGCTAAACCGGCCGTAGACCAGGAAAAACTCGTGAAGGAATATCAGCGGCAGCTGGATGAGTGGAGCGACAAGAAGAAGAAAGCGAACAACAAAGTTCGGGAGCTGAACGCCCGGTTCGCTGACTGGTACTACGTGATCTCCGAGGATGTCTATAAGAAGATCCACCTGGGACGCAGCGACATCATCAAGGAGAGCGAGAAGGCGAAGGAGTCCGGGTTCGGTGTGGATGCCCTGCGTGACATTGAGGCCCGGGGTGTCGAGAACAAGAAGACCGAACCGGCCCCGAATGTGAATCCCGGTATGATGCCCGGCATGCCTCCGGGAATGGGCGGCCAGCCGTAACGTCGGTTACCGTCCACCAGCACTCAGCGAACGCTCTGCCCGTTCACAGGTTGATACGGGCAGAGCGTTGTTTTTTTCGAAGTGGACCGCGGAGCAATCCGTTAGACGGGTCGTCCCAGTTCGCGCAGCAACTCAAGCGTGTAGATGCCCGTGTCGTGGCCGTCGCTGAAGTCGATGGAATAGGCGTAGTTGCCGACGGGCTTCATGCGCGCGATGGTCAGCGGCTTCATTTCGGCTTCGGTGATAATCGGCAGCAGCGGAGCGCGGCGAGTACCTTTCTGCGAGATCTTTTCGCGGCAGGTGGCACAGGGGCAGGCCTTGCGGAGTTCCTGAACGGTATAGCACCGTTGCTGGCGGTCGTTCCATTCGA
>CAIPEB010000435.1 GCA_903863885.1 uncultured Planctomycetaceae bacterium
CATCCACAACGAACATATTGACGTTCGTGTCGCCTTCGATCCTGAAGTCCAGGTTGGCGCCCATCTCGTTGAACACGACGCCCGTTGTCACGTTAACGCTGTGGGCCGTAGCCAGACCGCTCACAAGGTTCCAGCGGTCGCCGGAATACTCGCCCCAGGATTGCCCCGCCGCGTTGTCGTAGATCGTGCATCGCACCACATTGGTGCCGTCGCCGTACATATGGATCTGGTTCGACTTCGGCTTCAGGTACAGGTGTGCTCCCGCCGAATCGGAAACCGTAGCGATGTCCAGGCGGCCCGAACTGTTCACCGTGAACGTCGTGTACTTGGCCGTGTCGTACCCCAGCCGCAGCGGTTCCGTTGTGTCGATTAAGTGCAGGCGAGCGGCAGGGCTTGATGCGCCCACACCTACCTTCCCCGTCGTGTAATAGATGTCCGATCCAGATGTCGTCCATTGACTGCCGCTCGGCAGCGCCACCCAACTCAACACGCCCGTGCCATCGTTCGACAACAAATACCCGCTGCCGGTCGCCTGCGCCGTTGGCAGTGTGTAAGTGATGTTGCCGGACTGGTCGCCGCCCTGGAAGATCGTCAGGTAGACCGGAGTCGAGCCGCCTTCCAGGATGGTCAACTGGCCGTCGCACCGCACGTTGTCGCTGAACCGGAATCCGGGGATGGTGCCCACCGCGTCGAACGTCACATAGCCTGCACTGGAGACCGTGCAACTCAGATAGTTGCTGGCGTCGTATCCAAGACGAAGTTGCTCGGTCGCTCCCACGGCGCTGGCCCGGCCGTTGACGGTCAGGTTGCCCATGCCCACCGCCATGTAGACTGTGTTACCACAGTCTTTGACTTCAAGCAGGCTTGTCCCGATCTTGAAGGCGGGAACGGTGGTCGAACCGTTACCGATAAATTTCAACCATGACAGTGCCGCACTGCCTTGGGAGATTTCACAGCTTCCGCCACCTCCTGCCGCCGTAAAACGATACCTGTCGCCATGTACCGTAATATCCCCGCCGATGGTGAGCCAACCCGCTAAGGCCAACGTTCCCGAGGTATTCAAGTTGGCCAGATTTCCCGCTGCCCCTCCATACGATGTAATGTTGAGCAGATTCGCCGTCTGTCCACTTGCTCCCGTAACCGACAATGCCACCCCAGCCGCCAGGCTATTGGTGATCGACAACGGGTATTTTGCCACGAGGTCCGAGTCGCCGCCGATTTTCAGATACTCGGTACTCGCCCGCCCCAGCGAGATGAAGTTGCCGAAGGCGATGTAACCGCCATTGCCTGGACCGTGCTGCGTGTTGTAGATCGCGGGTTGCGACCACGGACCTATAGCGACAAACTGTAACCCACTGTTTGGGCTCGTCACCGCATTGGGTTTGATGGTGACGCCGCTGGCGGAGCCGCTGCCGGACCGGGCCTGGATGGTCACGACCCCGTTGGCATCGATCTTGAACAGGTCGCCGGCGGTCCCGCCGTAGGGCGTGATGTTGAACAGATTTTCCGTTTGCCCATTAGCACTGGTGATCGACAACGGCACCGTGCCCGTGGCCGGTGAAGTGATCGCGACCGCTCCGGCGTTCCATGTGCCCGTGGTCACCGTGCCGAGCGTGGTGACGTTGGTGGTACCCGCCCACGTCGACAGAGCCGTGTTTTCAACACACCCCAGTCCCACCGCTGCCTTGTCCAGCGTCTGCCACGACTTGTCGCCACGCCAGTATTGCGAGGTCGTGCCTGCGGTTATCGTTGGTTCGTAGTCGTGCGTGTGCCCGACCACCGAAACGGCACCCGCATTGACCGTCGTTCCCGCAGGGAGATCAAGAACGCTTCCGCTCCATGAAGATCCGGCGATCGCACCGAACGTGGAACCGTTGCGATACTGCAGTTCGGTGCCGGAACCAGCAGGGTTTACAGGACTCTGCACCGTGGCCAGCCAGACTGCGGCGCCTTGCGCTGCATCCTTGCAGACGTAGAAATTTCCGCCCAACACGTCCAACCATGTCGAACCGACCTCGTATCCAGACGTCACGTCGTCCGTTACGCTCGGTGGCTCGATGGCCGTGAGGTTGTCCAGGCGGACGTGCAGCTTGCCCGCGGGCGAACGCGTGAGCGCGCCGCTGTGCGAGGCCAGTAGGATCGGATCCGCGTCGTGGTAGAGTCCGAGTTTCGGCATGGCTCACATCCCTCCCACCACGGCGGTTCCTGACGAATTCAAGGCACCTTCCCAGGCGTCGGGAATATTGGGCCGTTCGGCTTCCAGGGCGGGTCCAATGAACGGACGCGCGCGGTAGCGGGCTCGACGGCGGCGTTCAATGAAGTGATACACTTCCTTGCGTTTGCGGCTGGTGTGCCGGAAGCGGCGGTCGCGCCGGCTCCAGGTCCGTCCGCCGTCCCAGGACCATTCCAGCACTCTGGCGATGTCGCCGAACTCGTGCAGTTGCGGCACGGTCGTCCGGCCCAGATCGATCCAACTGTCTTCGACCTGATTCAGCCGGACGGGTCCGACCACCAATGACTCACTGTGAGGTTCATACGCGAACAGAATGTTCTTGAGCGTGGCGATGCTGTCATCGGAATGGACGCTCGGAGGACTGCCGGGCGGCGATGTGCTCTTGCGGCGGCGCAGGCTGGTGCGGGCGCGGCGGCGAATGAACGCCCCCGCCTTCGACAGCGCCTGGCGGTTGGCCTTGCTCATGCGGTCGATCACGGCCTGGCGATCGAAGAAGTAGTCCGTCATGTGCATGGACAATTGCAATCGCATCCTGATCTCTCACGGCTTGGCCTTGGTCGCGAAGCCTTCCTTGACGAGCTGCCGGTTCACGCAATCGCCGTCAATCCACAACGTGCCGACCACGCGTCCGAACGAAAACACGTCGCCCAGCCGTCGGGCGTCGCTCAGATCGATGGACAGCGTGGCGTCCTTGCCTTCGGCCAGTTTCGTCAGTCGACGCTTGGCCGGCTCCCCGCCGCTACCCAGTTCCTGGGCCCAGCAGTCTTTCAAGCGAACAGATGTGACGAGTCGCAGTTGCACGACCACCGTATCGCCGTCCGTGACTTCAACCACCGTGCAGGGCAGCGTGATACTGGGCGTCGGTGCTTTCTCGGCGCCGATGACTAAACGAACGAGTCCGAGACTGCACAAGGCCGCCACGATCGCCACGATTTGCTTCCCACCGAATCTGAGTTGACGGCTACGGTCCATCACGTGTCCTTCGTGAACATGGGTTTGAGCATCCGGAGGTTTCTTGCAGTCAGCGGAATGCCCGATGTGCGCCGTACCTCGGCCCGCAAATCGGCCGGCAGAAAATCCACCAAATGAAACGGCCGGATCCGCTTCGGGCTGCGATGGCAGTTGGCCACCAGCGCCATCAGGTTGGCCGAATGCATCCAGGCCTCCCGGCGTTTGCCGGCGTACATCCACACCAGTTCGCGGAGCGACATCCCGTGCGGATCCACGCTCAGCTTGCCCGCTAACTCCCAGATCCAGTGCCAGACGGACTCAGCACGCTGGCCAGCCGGCGATCCATCTCCGCCCCCGCCCGCTCGATCTCCACCTGAATCGCCTGATCCATCTGCGGCGAGTCCAGCTTGGCCGTCGCCATGTCCAGCATCGCCGA
>CAIPEB010000436.1 GCA_903863885.1 uncultured Planctomycetaceae bacterium
ATCGGAAATTGGTCCGCAGCGCGGGTCGCCGCGGGCTTGCCGACAACTTCCCCGCCCCGAACTCCACGGCGATGGTCGCCCGCCCAAGTCGTCCGCGAGCTTCAGGCGCGTCTGGCCCAACGGCGCGACGTTCATCGGCGGAGATGTGGTGACGGGCGGTGTCAACACGATCCTGACCGATGTGACGATGCTCGGGGTCAATAACGGTCTAGCCGGCAACCGTTTCGCGCTGACCAATGTCGTTTCGCACGGGGCTTTTGGATTTGGGCTGTCGCAGGCCCTGCATGCCACGGGCACATTCACCAGCCTGGGCTGCTTTACGGTCGCCGTCAGTTCCGGCTGGCTGAACCTCACCGTCAATTGCGATCAGAACTATGACGGGTTCAGTATGTCGTACGGCGTGGTGTCGGGGACGATCAGCCGTGCCGCCAATACGGGGCTCTATGCCTGTCCGCAGTTGCAGTTCACGGGCAGCGTGCAAAATCCACTGGCCGCCGTCTCGGGTTCAGGTCCGACCCGCATCGATTTGCGGGGCGTCTCGCTCACCGGCAGCACCTACGGCATCAACGGCAACAATCAGGCCGACATCACGGGCTATCAGGTCAAGATCACGGCACCGACGCGGGTGCAGCTGGCCTTGACGCCCGCCTCGAATCTTGTGGCTCACTGGCCGAATCGGGTGTTCCTGTTCGATCCGGTGGCTGCGGACGACACGGTCAAATGGGGTTACATCGAGTGTCATACACCGGGCGGCTATCCGGCCTACGTGCCGAATCCGGCGGCGGACAATGATCCGACGCAGCCGCCGATGATGGCGAATCCGAAGGACGCGCTGCAGTACACGATGGAGTGCGTGACGGGCGAATTGGTACAGCGAGTGCGGAACGTGATTGCCCACGAAGAACGCCAGAAGGCGGAGGCGGCCATCCAGGCCGCGATCAACGCGCAGATCGGTGATGTGACGGTTTCATGACGAGGCTCGCAGCAGGAAAGGACTTCAGAACGATGCGAATTGATTTCAGCCAGGTGCTCCAGGACTTGAATGGCACGCCGATCAAGACGGAGGACGCGTCGCTAACGCTAGAGCAGGTGGCGGTGTCCGCGTTGCTGCAACCGGCGAAGGACGAGACGGGCGACTCGAAATACGCCAAGTACAAACTCATCAAGGCCATCCACGGTGCCACAGAGCCTGTGGAACTCAAAGCGGAGGAAGTCTCGCAGGTGAAGCGTGCTATCGGCGAGTCGCAGTTTACGGCCCTGGTCACGGGGCAGGCCTGGGACTTGATCGAAAGCGCGAAGTCGTAACGCGAGAGGCGGCCATGTCGGCAATCGTCGAAATCATCCACGGTGTCGCGGGGATCACGGGCGTAACGCTGAAGCTATTCGCCCGGGGCGTGGACTCCATCGTCAACGGATCCGGGGACACGCTGGTCGAGCAGACCAATCGCCAGGGGGTCTACCGTGCCACCGTGGATGAGCCGCTGACCGGCTTGCACGAAGCCTACATGGTCGACGGTAGCGGCAATGTACTGTACGCGGGGTTCCTAGACCTGCGCGATACGGTCGGCGTGCAGACCGTGGCCGAACTGTGTCATGCGATCAGCGATTCGGCGGGAGGAACGGGGGCGCGCACGGTCACGATCACCGTGAACGATGGCGCGAACCTGCTGCAGGCGGCCAGCGTGCGGCTCGTGCGAGGCGCGGAGAGTCACCTCAGGAAAACGGATGCCGGCGGTCAATGCGTGTTCAATGTGGATGACGGGACTTGGGCCGTGGCCATCACACTGCCGGGCTACACATTCGAGGGAGCGACCCTGGTTGTCGACGGCGACGACAGTCTTACTTACTTGATGACGCGTTATGCGATCGCTCCGCCGGCTGCACCGAATCTGACCACCGGCTACGTGCTGTGCCTGGGCACTGACGGATTACCGGAAGCCGGCGTGACGATCAGCGCGCAGATGACCGCCGGCCCGGGTGTGGATGGTTATGCACTGGATACCGAGACGATCGCGATGGTCTCGGACGCGGATGGCGTGGCGCAGCATACGGGGTTCGTGCGCGGAGCCGCTTACAAGTTCCGGCGCGGTTCGTCCGCCTGGTGGACCGCGGCCCAGGTGGCACCGAATGCGGCCACGTGGAATTTACGAGAGATCCTGGGGACGCCGTGAGGGCCCGAAATCAGGGATGCGGAAATTAAGAGGTTAACCGCTTCATCGCGGCCAAGAGAATAACGGGACGCAACCCAGTAGCGTTTGTTGCCAAGTCTTGCCAGGCTGCGCCCCATTCTTCCCGAACACACAGAAAACACATTGGTAATCCAATACGTCGATGTGCTCTGGCGCAGTCAAGCTCGTAGGAATGTTCTCTACGAGCATTGTATTCGGTAGCGAGCCTGCGACATGTGAGAAAGGGTCGGTGATTTGCCATGGCGGGCAAGGAAGTCAGAGCGGGCAAAGCCTTTGTGGAAATCGTGCTGCGGGATCGGCTCGCTGCCGGCTTGAACCGTGCCGCAGCGCAGTTGCGAGGATTCGCCACGATGACCAGCGCCATCGGTGCGACGGACCGCAACTCACATAGTATCCAATACGACGAATTAGAACTTACGCGAGATCCTGAGGGCGTCGTGAGGAGTGCCGGTCCGTCCGACGTGAATGAAGACCCGAGTGGAAGAGAGGACGCAACACGGTGCGTTCGATTTCAGGACTTGCCAGATCGCGCTCAATTCTGCCCAGTGCACGTACACATGCCTGCAAACCCTGAGACTTGTCAAATCATCGAAGCACAAAAACGAGCCTCTGAGCGGGGCATTGCTCAGAGGCTCGCTATTGGCCAGCCGCCAACTGGGGCAGTTAGTTGACGGCTCATCGTAGCCTCTCTGTTCCACTTGGATTGTAGTGAGAATTGACAGACATGTAATCCCAATTCTTTCTATTAATGATCAATACGCGACCAGGAAGCTGGCAAACAATCGCAATTATCGAGAAAAACACGCTGTCGCGCAAAAGCACGCCGAAGTGTGTGAGAAACTTCCCTACAGCAAAGGTTATCAATTGAGGGGGAGAAGTCGCGGCCATTAGAAAGGACCGTTGAACTGCCATGTCGGGCAAGGAAGTCAGAGCGGGCAAGGCCTTTGTCGAAATCGTGCTGCGGGATCGGCTAGCGGCCGGCTTGAACCGCGCCGCGGCGCAGTTGCGCGGATTCGCCACGATGACGAGTGCCATCGGCGCGGGCCTGACGGCCACCAGCGGCGCGATCCTCGGTCCGCTGGCTGCCGCCGTATCGCAGTTTTCGTCGATCGGCAGCGCGGTGGCCGACATGGGCGCTCGAACGGGTATGAGCGCCGAGGGACTCACGGCGCTGGGGTACGCGGCAAGCATGACCGGAGCCAGTATGGAGGACGTTGAGAAGGGCGTCCGCAAGATGCAGCAGGCCATCGTGGACGCGTCGAGCGGTTCCGAGTCCGCTGCCAAGGCACTCGCCGCGCTGGGACTCTCCGCCGCGGACCTGGTGGGTCTGTCGCCTGAACAGCAGATGCAGAAGATTGCCGACGGACTGGCGCGGATCAGTGACCCGGCCGCCAGGACCGCAGCAGCCGTGGACCTTTTCGGCAAGTCGGGCACGGCGCTGATTCCCATGATGGCCAACGGCTCGGCGGGCCTGGCGGCTTATGCGGCCGAGCTTATTGAACTCGGTCGAATGGGCGTCGAAGTTGAAGGCGCAAGCGATCACCACGTCAAAGCCGGCGTCGCCAGCCTCACGAGCTGCGAGCACCAGGTCTTGCCGCTGCAGAGTGCCGAATTCCTGGCCAATGACGATCGCTGCCCGCCGTTCGGCATCACCCTCGAAGTATCGCCCCTCGGCACATACCATGTTGCCTGGCCAGGCAACGAGCGCCGTGAACGTGATGCGGCCCTCCTTGTGTGCCTGCTGAACGCCGGCAATCTTGAGGTTGTCAAGGATCATTTGCGCGAAAGTCTGCCTATCGCCAGTGGCGTCCTGCTTCAGCGGATCGATGACATCGTCGTTTTCGTCGACGTTCAGAATCCGGTGAGGAGACAGACTTTCCACAGTGAAGGGGCCAGCGACACGGACCTTCCTCTTGTCGTCGTAGGGCCTGTCGTACAGGTACTCGAATTCGGCCTTTGCACGGATCGAGCCATCAATCTCTTTCTGCCGCGCGATGCGAGCCTCCCACCACTGGGCGTGCAATTGCGTCGGCTTTTGCGGCCAGGGATCGGCCGGCTGGGCAGGAAGCGAATCTAGCGTGTAGAACCGTTTGAGGTTGCCATTCAGGACATTCAGGCTGCGGCGAATCTTCGCCACGTCGGACTCTTCCCCTTTCTCTTGTTCCGAACGAATGGCGAAGTACAGTTTTTGATCAGTCGTGCACCAGGGATCCACTGCGTGTCGCGGAATCTCCCATTCCTCCCAGTCTTTCCCTATCGCCTTGTTCAGTGCGTTTCGCAAAGGTTCAAGCGTCTGCTGCCACTTTTCCCAGATGACATCGATCTCTGCGTTGTTAGCTATCGACTTGAGCGTTATGTGAGGCACTCGTTCATAAACGAAGCCGTGGCGAATATTGCCGTGCGTCGGTTGCGTCGAGGGTGCGGTGCATGTGACTTCGGCTTCCTTCGCCTGCCCGTCCTTGGAATCGGATAGAAGGTAGTAGGAATATCGCGCGCCCATAATGCGAGCACGGGCCAGTGCCAAAGCGACTCGCGATGTGTCAACTGTGATCCATCGGCGGCCCCACTGCTCGGCGACGGTGGCTGTTGTCCCGGACCCGCAAGTCGGGTCGAGCACGAGGTCCCCGGGATCGGTGGCCATTAGAAGGCAGCGCTGGACAATTGTTGTGCTCGTCTGTACGACATAAATTTTGGGGTCGTCGCGACTCATGATGCCGCCAACGTCTGTCCAGATATTGTTCATCGGAAATACTGGATAGTCAGACAGCTTTCGTAAGAAAGCGATACCTTTGCCAGCAGGCACAAACCGCGAGGCCTTTGCAACTCGGTCTAAGCAGGTGACCGTTGAACGCCAACAGCGATTTGCACCCGGATGAAACGTTTGTCCGCGGAACTGATATGGCACTGTAGTATTGGGACGGAAGCCTTGCGCGGTCGGGTCACTGACCGAAAAAGGTTCGGAGTCTTTGGGCAGTGGCACATTCCCGTTCTCTTCATCCGAAGTGATTCGTCGAATCGATCCGTCTGCGAGCAGCAACATCTGATAACGGCCTACGCTGTCGGAACCAATTCCCTTGTGGTCGTAGATTTGTCGGTATTTCAGCGAATCAATGTCTTTCGCGAACCAGAGAATGTAGTCACAAACGCAAGGCAGTCGGTTGCCTCCAAGGCCAGAACTTTTCTTCAGTGTGACTTGAGAAACAAAATTGCTTTCCCCAAAGACCTCCTCCATCGCGGCTCGAATACGGTGGACATTTTCATCGCCGATCTGCACGAAGAGGGAGCCGGAATTGGTGAGGAGATCGCGGGCGACGGTCAGGCGGTCGCGGAGATAGGTAAGGTAGCTGTGGATGCCGTCGCGCCAGGTGTCCCGGAAGGCTTTGACCTGTTCCGGCTCGCGGGTGATGTGGCTGGAGTTGCCGTCCTTCACGTCCCGGCTGGTGGTGCTCCACTGGAAGTTGCTGTTGAACCTGATCCCGTACGGCGGGTCGAAGTAAATGCACTGTACCTTGCCGCGCAGGCCCTCGCGTTCTGCCAAGCTGGCCATGACCTGAAGGGAGTCGCCGAGGATCATCCGGTTTGACCAGTTCTGGTCGTGCTGATAGAACTCAGTCTTGGCATTGCCCTCCGGCACTCCGTTAAAATCGGCGAACAGATCAAGCTGCTTCTTTTTGCCGGCGTCGCGATCCGCAGCGTCTTTCGCTTCCCGTGACTGCCTCAGCAGGGCGTCAATCAAGACCTTCGGATGCACTTTTTCCTGGATGTACAGCGGCGGGGCATGTACGACTAGATCCGACCAGTCCTGCTCGTCCTTGCCGCGCCAGACAAGCTGCGGATCAAGGTCCGTGTTACGAGGATACTTCACTGGGATCGGACGCTGCTGTTCCTGCTTTACCACCGACTGGTATTCGGCCGTGGGGATATTCTTCCGTTTGTCGGCGGCATGGGTGATAGTCTCGACGGTCTTTTTGTTTGCGGCCTTCTTCGCCATGCTTCGTCTCCTTACGCGACCGGCTGAGCTGAAATGGCTTCGATCATCTTGTCGAACTTCGCCTCAACTTTGGCTTTGAAGTCCGTCTCGATTTCATATACCTCGGTGAACTCCGCGAACGCCCACCGTCCGTGTGTGGCGAGATTATTGACGCCGGGCACCCAGTAGGTCTCCATCGTTGACGCCTTTTCCTTGGCGTCCTCGCCCCGGTATCCCTTGATCTCGACGATCAAGCGAAGCAAGTCTTCCGGCCCGTGACCATCGTCCACCAACACGATGAAGTCCGGCCAGTAACGTCGCGTCTCGCTGCCGTAGCGATACGGAACCTCGAATCCTAGGTTGTGATTTTTCGCGTAAGCCGTCACGCGCGGGTGCGATTCGGCCACACGACAGAACTCGGCTTCCCAGTCGCTGTCGAGAATGACCCAATTGATGTGGCAGCGATCGGCACGAGTCTCCCAGCGATCGGTCTTGCTGGTATTGAACCGGACATGCATCGTCGAGCCGGTTGGGTTATAAGGATCGAGCAGCGCCTTGATGGGTCGCTCGCCGCTGAACTTGCGGGTGATCCCTGCGGTGATGCGGTTGCAGGCCATGTCGGCCAACTCCTGGTACATCAGCAGTGCCGGGTATGTGCCTCCGGAGCAGACAAGGTAATTGTCGATCCACTCCTTCGTGATGCGTTTGAGCTGGCCGAACAGATGCAGCTTCGGTTCTTCGCCAGGATCCCGCCACTTGGTATAGAGCAATCGCTTCGTGACGTGAAACACGAGTGTCGAAGGCCTCATGTCGCCAAGGTGCTCCAGATTCATGTTGACCGATTCACCGATGATGCCTGAGTTCTGTGTGATCGATGGTCCGACAAGATCGGGCGTCAGCGTGAGTACGGAATCGTCGTTGAACTCTGCTGAAAGTCGCTCCTCGGGAAGCTCGACGCGGTAACCTTCGACGCGAGGAAAGCGGATCTCTAGTCCTAGAACCAGCGAAGGCCTTGTGAAGTTTCTTCGCTGAATCACAAAAAAACTCGAAAACCATCGGCTTTTCCAGGGGTTTCATGGGGTAA
>CAIPEB010000437.1 GCA_903863885.1 uncultured Planctomycetaceae bacterium
GAGGAAGGAAGGTGCAACATGTCGAGGCCGTCAGGTCCGTGGACGTATTGGCCGCCTGCTCTATTGGATGATTTCCGCAAGGAGTTGGGCCGCCTGGTCGAGAACGTCTTTGAGCCGGGTACCGAATCACAGTCTTTCGCTCCCAGCGTAAACGTGATTGAAACGGCGCAATCGATCGAAGTGACGATGGATCTGCCGGGAGTGCAGCCTGCGGATGTGCAGATCGAGATCAAGGAAGGTCAGCTTTGGGTGTCGGGCGAGCGCAAGTCGCAGGTTGAAATGACAGGCAGCACCGTGCATCGCGTCGAGCGGCGATTCGGCCAGTTCAGTCGCGTCATTCCGCTGATCGCGGCTGTGGATGTTGACAAGGTGGATGCCAGATACAGCGACGGCGTATTGTCGATCAGCATTCCGAAATCGGAGGCCGCGAAGTCGAGGCGAATCGAAATCAAGAGTTAGCTGCCCGTTGCTGTGCCGCGGGCCGTCGGTCGGGAGTTGCGATCGCAACGGTCGTGTGAAACATGACGGGTTACGGAGAAGCGGCGGGTAAGGTAAAAAATGCCGATTGAATTCGGATGGAGATCCCGCGTGGGGAAAGTCGAAGTTTGAAGATGCCTCGCTCAGGCCGAGGTGATTTGCGATACCCGTCGGAACCGCATCAGGGCGGATTCCGTCAGATCCGTTTCTTCTTTGTTCAGGAGAGTCACGCCAGACATGTCAGGTCCCATTATTCGGTCCGGCCCAAGCGTCAAGTATTCGCAGAACTGGGAGTCGGTTTTCGGCACCAAGAAAACCAAGGCAACGGCGGGCAAGCCCGCTGAAAAGAAGGCCGCGCCGAAGAAGGCGAAACGCAAGTGACGCTGCCGCAAGACGCGGCTTAGGCCGAGCGAAAGAACAAGTTGACGAATTCGTTTGTGTGGCACTGGCTGTGCCAATGGCACTCAAAACAGCGGGCAAGGGTGTGATCGCCGTTTCCATTGGCAGAGCCAGATAGGACGCTGCAATTCACCGACGACAAACTTCCAGGCCTGGCCGATCACGTTGATTTCTTTCGCATCGCTCGCTCACGAGCAACCGGCGAATTGCATCGGTTATTCTTTCGCTCTGCCTCAGGCCTGCCGGCGCAGCTCGGCCAGCGCTGCTCGGACGGCGGCCAGTTGTTGCTGCAATTGCGACAGGCTTTCGCGTTCTTTTTCTACAACGTCCGCAGGTGCTTTTTCTACGAAGCTCGCATTGGCGAGCTTCTTTTCTTTTCCCTGGATCAGGCCCTGCAGTTTCTTTTCCTGCTGCTCGTTGCGCGAGATTTCGGCGGATACGTCGATCAGTCCGGTCAGGTCAACGAGGACTTCCATGCCGGCGGCGTTCACAGACGCCGTCGCGCCGGCGACCTGGATATTCAAGCCGCAGCCTGCCATGCCGGCATTGGCCAGTGACAGGAAATAGGCTTGCATGGGCTGCAGAAGCCGGCAGAAATCCTCGTCCGCGCGGAGATAGAAATCGAGTTGCTTGCGCGGAGCGATATTCTGACGGCTTCGAATTTCTCGTACGGCACCCACCACAGCCTGGAACAAACGGAAGCGGCGCTCGCTTTGCTCATCGACGTGCGACGCGTCGACCTTGGGCCAATCGGCCCGCATGATGCTGTCGGGCAGCGACAGACCCGACAAACCTCGCTTCGGCGCCACGCGATTGAGCAGTTGCCAGATTTCCTCCGTGATGAAGGGCATGATGGGATGCAGCAGCCTCAGCAGGACATCGAGCGCATGCGCGAGCACCCGCTGAGCATCACCTCGCTGCGCCGGATCCTGCAGGCGGCTCTTGGCCACTTCGAGATAGAAGCTGCAGAATTCGTCCCATGCGAAGTCGTAAAGCGTGCGAGATGCATCTGCGTAGTGATATGCCTCAAGCGACTCGGTCACCGCTTTCGTCACTGTCGCCAGTCGGCTGAGGAGCCAGCGGTCCTCGAGCGCCAGTTGATCCAGTTGGACGAGCCCCGGTTCGAACCCTTCGAGGTTCAACAGCGCGAATCTCGCGGCGTTCCAGAGCTTGTTGCCGAAGTTGCGGGCCTGTTCGAACCGTTCGCTCACGACCGGTCCTCGCGGCAGGGCCCGATCGGCATCGGTGCGGGCCCACTGCGTTGCGAACGGCTCGTGGCACTTCGGGCAGGAGACGCGCGGCCGCTCGCGGTTCTCTTTGGTCTGCTCGATCAACTGCTCGCAATGCGGACACTCGAACTGCACGGGCATCCGCACGTCCTGCGTCTCGGTCGTCAGGTACGCGAGCCCGAATCTCAGCGCATCGGGGCCGAATTTGTCGATAACGTCCAGCGGATCCACGCCGTTCCCCTTCGACTTCGACATCGTTTCGCCGTACGAGTCGAGAATCTTCGGGTGGATGAAGACATCGCGGAACGGAACTTCGCCAAGGTTGTTCAGCCCGGTCAGAACCATGCGCGCCACCCACAGCGTTATGATGTCGCGGCTGGTGATCAGCACGTTCGTTGGATAGAAATACGCCAGTTCGGGCGTCTTCTCCGGCCACCCCAGCGTCGAGTGCGGCCAGAGCGCGGAACTGAACCACGTATCGAGCACTTCCTCTTCGCGCTCCACTGCGGCAACGGCGCGTACGACTTTGACGTAGGCTCCAGGCACCTTGTGTCCGGCTCCTCGCTTCTGCACCATCTCGCGTAATTGTCCCAGCACCCGGTCGAATTCGTCAGTGCGAGTGCAGATCCGCACGCAGCCTGCGGGGGGAGCCGGATCGGCAGCCACCGAGTCGCCGAAGTCCGCATGCCCCAGGGAAGTGCAGAGGGCTGCGAGTTCCTTCAAAACCGCGGCCGTGTCCGGAGCCTTTTCCGATTCGTCGGCCGGCCTCAGTCGCAGTGTCCAGACCGGGATGCGGTGCCCCCACCATAACTGCCGGCCGATGGGCCAGTCCCGTTTTTCGTTGAGCCAGTCGAGATAGCCTTTCGTGTAACGCGCGGGCAGGATCCGCACACGGCCCTGATTGACCGCGTCCATTGCGGATTGGGCCAGATCGGCCATTTTGACGAACCACTGGTCCGCCAGATACGGCTCGATGGGAGTCTTGCTGCGATCGGAATGAGCCAGGTCGATCTCGCGGTCCTCAACCTTGTCGAGCAGTCCCCGTTCCTGGAGATCCGCCACTACGCGGCTCCGCGCTTCCTGCACGTTGAGCCCCCGATAGGCCCCGGCGTTTTCGTTCAGCGTGCCATCGGGGTTCAAGATGTTGATCATCGGCAGCGACTGGCGGAGTCCGACTTCGTAGTCATTCGGATCATGTGCGGGCGTGATCTTGACGCACCCGCTGCCCAGCTCGGGCTTCGCCCAGCGGTCGGCGACGAGCGGAATCGGCCTGTCCAACAGAGGGAGCAGCACCTTGCGCCCATCGAGCGCCATGTCCCGCAATTGCTCCAGCGCCGCCCGCATGCTCTGCGAGCGCTGACGCACCTCATCCAGCTGCTGCTGCAGAGCCGGTCGGTCCTTGCTCGGAGCTTCAGCCAGCTTCGCGGCGAGGTCGGCTTCGGCTTGTGCCAGCGCGCCGGCCGGATCGGGATGTACGGCGACGGCCGTATCACCCAGCATGGTTTCGGGACGCGTCGTCGCCACGCTGACAAAGGCGGGTTCGCCCGGCCTGGGATCGATCACCGGATAGCGGAGGTGCCAGAAATGCCCCTGCACCGTCTCGTGAAATACCTCGTCGTCGCTGACCGCCGTCTGCAGAAATGTGTCCCAATTCACCAGCCGCTTGCCGCGATAAATCAGGCCTTTGCTGAACAGGTCGAAAAAAGTCTGACGCACGGCGCGGGCACAGGTTTCATCGAGTGTGAACCGCGTGCGCCGCCAGTCGCAACTGCAGCCCATGCGCTGTAATTGTCCAAGAATCCGCGTTTCGTATTGCTTCTTCCAATCCCAGATGCGTTCGACCAGCTTCTCGCGGCCCAGATCGTGGCGAGTCTTGCGTTCCTCCTCGAGCAAACGCTTCTCGACCACCGCTTGTGTCGCAATGCCGGCATGGTCCGTGCCCGGCATCCACAGGGCATTGAAGCCTTGCATCCGCTTCATGCGAATCAACACGTCCTGCAGCGTGTTGTTCAGTGCGTGCCCAAGGTGCAGTGCCCCTGTGACGTTCGGAGGCGGAATCACAATGCAAAACGGTGGCCGCGAAGGGTCGACATCGGCATTGAAACAGCCGGACTCCATCCAGTAGCGGTAGAGGCGGTCCTGTGCCTGGCGATAGTCAAAGCGATTGGGAATCGAGTCAGACGAAAAAACAGTGGCCATGGAGTCATCCTGTCCTGCACCCGCCGCAGTCGATTGGCGCAATCACCAATGGTTTCACACGATACGGTCCCAAGCGGACCGTGCGAATTGACATCAATAACGCTGATGGGGCGCCCTTGGCAAGGGGTGAGGGCGGTACGAGTTTCGCCGCTCGCACCCGAAACAAGCAATTCGGTCCGGGACGGCCCTAACATGAGCCAATCCGGTGCTAGCGAGTTACTTGCCAACCGGAAACGCCGGAACCGATTACCGCCGCCATCCGGTCCGCGTCATGCCTCAACGGCGTCGCGAACCGGGTGAGCAATGGGAGCGTTTGCGGAAGATGCATCGGACGGCTGACGCAGCTCGTCCTTGTGCAGCTTGAACTCGACCGCATCCACCAGCGCGATCCAACTGGCTTCGATGATATTCTCGCTCACGCCCGTTGTGCCCCAGACCGTATCGCGGTCGGCGCTCTCGATTGCAACTCGGATGCGTGCCGCAGTGCCGGCCTCCGAATTGACGACGCGGACCTTGTAATCGACGAGCCTCATATCGCGCAGCGCCGGAAAGTTGCCGTTAAGCGCTTTGCGCAGCGCCGCATCCAGCGCGTTCACCGGGCCGTCTCCTTCGGCTACCTCGTGGCGCATATCGCCCTGCACTCGCAGCTTGACCGTCGCCTCGGTCGTCACTTTGCCGGACTCATCGACGCCGACCTCGACGTGATACTTGACCCGCTCGAAGTGGGCGGTGAAAGTCCCGGCACATTTGCGGACGAGCAGGTCGAACGACGCTTCGGCCGACTCGAACTGGTAGCCTTCGTTTTCCAACGAAACAACGCGACGCAGGATCTTGTCCATCAGCGCCGAGTCGTTCTGCAGGTTATGTCCGGTGGTCAACGCGGCGATATTGGAACGACCGGACAATTCGCTGACCAGAATTCGCCGTTCATTTCCCACCAGAGCCGGATTGATGTGTTCATAGCTCTCGGTCGCACGGGCGACGGCGTGCACGTGCATGCCCCCCTTGTGGGCAAATGCGCTGTGCCCGACGAACGGCTGGTTATTGCGAAGATTCATGTTCGCCGTTTCGTACACGTACCGCGAGAGTTCAGTGAGCCGTTCCAGGCTCCGGCCGCCCATGACCTGGTATCCCTTCTTGAGGGCAAGATTCGCGACGACTGAGATCAGGTCCGCGTTGCCGCACCGTTCTCCGAAGCCATTGATCGTGCCCTGGACTTGAGTCGCCCCGGCGTCCACGGCCGCGATCGAGTTGGCAACTGCCAGATCGCAATCGTTGTGGCAGTGAATACCGACCGCCACGCCCAGCGGCGCAAGGGCTTCGATCGCCGCCGCCGTCAATCGGGCGATTTCCTCGGGCATGGTGCCGCCGTTGGTATCGCAGAGCGTCACCAGGCATGCGCCCGCCTCGGCCGCCGCGCGGATCGTGGACAGGGCGTATTCCGGATTCGCCTTGAATCCGTCGAAAAAATGCTCCGCGTCGTAGATGAGTTCGCGGCCCGATTGATGCAGGAATGAGACGGAGTCGCGGATCATGTCGAGATTCTCTTCCAGTGAAACCCGCAGCACGCGGCTCACGTGGAAATCCGATGTCTTGCCGACAATCGTGCAGACGGGCGCTCCCGACTCGAGCAGCGCCTTCATGCCGGGGTCCTCCGCCGCGCTCATGCCCCTTCGGCGGGTCATGCCAAACGCGCAAATCTTCGCGTGCTTCAAGGTCAATTGCTGAGCGCGTCGGAAATACTCGGCGTCCTTTTCGTTCGACAGCGGGTATCCGCCCTCGATGTAATCCGCACCGATTTCGTCCAGTCGCTCCGTGATTAACAACTTGTCCTGAAGCGAAAGGCTGACCCCTTCCCCCTGCGTGCCGTCCCGCAACGTCGTGTCGTAGATTTGAACCGATCGCATCTCAGCCTCAACCGCCCTGTGAATCGTGTTCAGGCAACTACCGCCCGGATTTTGAAACTCGCCAAGAAAGAACCTGCAAACCCAAGCATTTCACAAAAAAAGCCCTGCTGCCCGTCGCGGGCCACAGGGCTGTATCGTTTTCATGCTCGCTGATTGCCCGCGGCTCCGCTACGCTTGCGCGCAAATGATCCCGATAATGCCGATCGGACGGCGCATCGTGATTACGGAAACAGGCAACATCAGGGTTAATCCCCACGAGCGAACTTGTTTGTCGATCAGGACGCTTGTTTCTCACCGAGACGACGTCATTTCGGCGATACCGTCTCGTCCGCGATTGTCCCTCGTCTGCGGACGGACCGGTTCGCGGCCGGCCACAGCGTCCAAGTCCCTTTAAGCACGGGACTTTTTGTTACCTTAAGTGCGACTGGCGAAGGTGTCAACGGCATGCCGGGCCTGCAACCCTCGTGCACGTTGGTGTCCGGTACGTTCCGCAGCCAAAGCAAGTGCCGGGCATGCTAGATTCTCGCCCTGCGGTCTTCCTCGTCCTCTTTGAAGAGTTCCGCGTCGTCAAACGAGTCGTCATCCTCCTCGTCGTCGTCCTCTTCCTCGAAATCGTCGTCTTCGAATTCGGCGTGGTTGAAATCGTCGTCGTCGCACATTCGTTCGTCATCTTCGATGGGATCTTCGTCCGAATCCAGTTCGTCCTTGTCGGCTGCCCAATCGTCTCGCGGATCCTGTCGCAAGAAATCGCCTTCGGACGGATCGGCGGCCTCTTCATCCCGCCAGCTGATGGCGCGGGTTTTCCTCGGTGCGGCATCGGGAACTTCGGTGAAATCCTCGGCTTCCGGGCGGATGACGTTGGCCTTGCGGCGGCTTCCGGCACCCGAGGGCGCCAGCGATTTGCCGTCCGATCGGGGGGGTGGAGCAACGGACGGCGGCTCGCCGTGCATCCGTTCCCAGTCGGCCAGCGTGATCATGACCTCGCGCGCCTGAGATCCCGCATACGGTCCGACGATGCCGTCCTCGGCCATAAAGTCAATGAGGCGGGCGGCACGGCCGTACCCTACGCCGAGAGCCCGCTGGAGCAATGAGACGCTGCCGCGGCCCTCGCGAACCACAATATCTACGGCCGCTTCGTACAGATCGTCCTTCTTTTTCATTTCCTCGGGGTCAGCGTCCTCGGGAGCCGCGACCTGGAGGTTCACCAGTTCGTGGACGAAATGCTGCTCGCCCGTGCTGACCGCGTCAACGATCCGCGTGATTTCCTCGTCCGTCACATAGGTGCCTTGTCCGCGGAGCAGCATGCTGGTGCCCGGCCACAGGAACAGCATGTCGCCGTTGCCCAGCAGTTTGTCGGCTCCCATTTCATCGAGCACAACCCGGCTGTCCGTGCGGCTGGCCACCTGGAAGGAAATTCGGGCGGGCAGATTGGACTTGATCAGCCCCGTGATTACGTCGACGGTCGGCTTCTGAGTCGCGAGGATCAGGTGGATACCGACGGCCCGGCTCTTCTGCGCCAAGCGGATAATGTGCTGCTCGACTTCCTTCCCGGCGGTCATCATCAGGTCGGCCATTTCATCCGCGACGATGACAATGAACGGCAAATGCATCGGGATCGAGGCCCGCTCTTCGTCCGTTTCCGGTTTGAGCCGGTCGATGATCTCCTCGTCGCCCAGCTGGTTGTAGCTCGAGATGTGGCGCACGCCGGCCCTGGCCAACAGCGCGTATCGTTCCTCCATCTTCTCGACCGCCCACGCGAGGATAGCCTCCGCTTTCCGCATATCCGTAACGACCGGATGCATCAGGTGGGGAAGGCGGCCGTAGCAGCTGAGTTCGACCATCTTCGGATCGATCAGCAGCAATCGGACCTCGTCGGGTTTCTTGGTCATCAGGAGCGAACAGATGATGGCGTTCAAGCAGACGCTCTTGCCCGTGCCCGTGCGGCCCGCGATGAGCAGATGGGGCAGCGAGGCGAGATCCACGGACAGCGGATTGCCCGAAACGTCCTTGCCGAGGAACAACGGGACCTTCATCTTCTTGGCCTTGCCGTTGCTTTCCTCGATCACTTCACGCAGACGCACGACCTGCCGCACCTCGTTCGGAACTTCGATGCCGACCGTGTTCTTGCCCGGAATCGGCGCGACAATGCGCACACTGGGAACGCGCAGAGCAATGGCCAGGTCGTCGGCAAGTCCCGTGATTTTCGACAATCGGAGGCCCGCTTCCAGTTCGACTTCGTACTGGGCAATTACCGGCCCGGTTTCGATTTCGACGACTTTCACCTTGAACCCGAAGTCGGCAAACGTACGCTCGAGGATCTTGGCCTTACGCCGCACTTCTTTGACCTGTTCGTCAAAGCAGAAATCGTCTCCTTCGATCAGCAGATTCATGTCGGGCAGTTCGTATTCGCCGGGATCCTCCTGACTGGCCTCGTCCAGCTTGCTCATGACGGCTTCACGCTCGTCGGCGTCGGATCCTCGTTTGGCGCGGAAGTGCGGCTTTGCGGCATTGTCGCCGGACTTCATGCGTTCTTTCTTCTTTACGGGCGTCTCGCGTTCCTCTTCCTCGTCGGTCTCTTCCTCTTCTTCGTCTTCTTCTTCCTCGTCGATATCCTCTTCGTCCAACTCGTCCTCGAGCAGTTCGTCCTCGTCGGGTTCGAGTTCATCCTCCTCCAGTTCTTCTTCTTCGTCGCGTTTCTTGCGGCGCACTCGCACGGCGAGTTTCTCCTCGGTACGGCCAGCGGGGGCCTCGTCCTCCGAGTCGCCCGTTTTCTTGCGGGTGCGACGTGATCCAACCAGGCGGGAACTGGTCGAAACGACGGACTGTGTGTGGCGCGCGGCGGCCAGGCCGAGTCGGATAAGCAGGTAGTCGGTGCACAGCAGGAGGCCTCCGGCCAGCAGGCTCAGCGAGAGAATCACGGCGCCGGCGGCGGCAAAATGCGTTTCCAGCAGACCTCGCGCGGTCACGCCCAGGTAGCCGCCCGCACCGATCACCGGACCCGGCGAGAGGCCCCCCAGCAGCGTGGCACTCAGGGACGTGACGGCGACCAGGGACGCCAGCCAACCGGCCAGCCGCAGCACGGGGCTGCCGATATCCCGGCGACGCAGCAGTGCCACGTCAAGCACGAACAGGGACAGGACGAAATAGTAGGCCCCATAACCCAACGTATGGAACAAAACGTCGGAGATGAGGGCGCCCCACCATCCGCAGGCATTGGTCACCCTGTCGTTCATCGGGTGGACCAGCGCATCCGGCTCATACACGCGATCAAACGGCGATATGAGCTTGCCGATCGGATCCGCCGGGTGGTAGGTGCCCAGCGCGACGCCGAGAAAGACGACAACGACTAGTAATCCTAGCGCTGCCAGATCTAATTTGAGACTTCGATTCTCCAACATGGACGCGTCCTGGTGGGCTGGTTGACGCCGGCAACGTCTTCCGGGGCCGGCGAACCGGGGGCGCATCCATGCCCGACACGTCTCCGTGTTTGGCTTCATGAGCTACTTCGTCCCTTCGCCGGACGTCTCGTCAATTTTCCTTGGGGCGACGGCGCGGTTTGCCTGACGGGCAGGCTGGGAAACATCCGCGGGATGGTCACAATCGGCGAATGTGTGACGGAGCTCTCCGATCCATTGCTCATTCTTGCGCAGTTTCGCCGCGAGTGAAGACGTCCGCACTCGAGATTCTCGCGGGAAATGCGAAGTCGCACGTGAAGCAGCGCAAACCTTATCGTTCGTGCCGAAGAGTCAGCACGGGCCGCAGGCGATTTGCGTCCAGCGGCACAAGCAGCGCCAGGAGTTTTCCATCTTGGTCCAAGGCGGCTACATGCGATTGGCGCCCGTGCGAAGCGCGTTCGATCCACTGGCCCTGCATGATGCGCACCTGTTCCATGACGCTGAGCAGTTCCATTTCCGACTTGTCGAATATGCACTCGGGCGGCTGGAGATTCGCCGGCAAGGTCGTATTGCCGATGGTCTCCAGCGGCACCGCGTCGCACAGATGAAAGACACCGATAGCCGTCCGACGCAACTGAGACATTACCGCATGCGTACCCACGGACTCGGCGAGATCCCGGCCCAGCGATCGCACGTAAGTTCCTGTGCCGCATTTGATGCGCAACTGGAGTTCCGGATAGTCGTACCTCAGCAGTTCGATTTCGTGCACGCGGATGGGACGAGCGTTCAATGCGACCGATTCGCCTCGCCGTGCCAGATCATAAGCTCGCTCGCCCTGCACTTTCAAAGCGGAATAGGCGGGAGGCCGCTGCATCGTCTGGCCGACCAACTGCCGCATGGCCGCCTGCAGTTCCTCGAGACCGGGAACTCGGGCCGCCGGCGTCTCCATGACCTGCCCGGTGATGTCTTCGGTGTCGGATTGTCGTCCGAGCAGAAACGCAGCCTCATAGGTCTTGGGGAAACGATGTACGTAATCCACCAGGCGAGTGGCTCCGCCGAGGGCGACTACCAGGACGCCGGTGGCGAGAGGGTCGAGTGTGCCCGCATGGCCGACCTTGCTGGGTCTCACGATCCGCTGTATCCGGTTCACTGCATCGCGGGAAGTAATGGCGGCCGGCTTGTCGATGTTCAAGAATCCGAGCATGCGAACTTCCTGGGTGGCGAATCGCGACACATCATACAGGGACGCGACTTACAGGCAAGTTCTGCAGCACGAGGAACCGGCCATCGCACCGGCCTGCACCCGGTTGAAGCTGCGATTTGTGGTGGAGCAAATTGTGGCCAGACCATAAACTGATCGTTCCGGTCCCGATGATCCCAGTGCCCCATGCGAGGAGTTCTCGATGCAACGCCAACGCAGCCACGCGATTTTCGCACGAGCGCAAGAGCTGATGCCGGGCGGAGTGAATAGTCCGGCCCGCGCATTCGGAGCGGTCGGCGGAGAACCTCTGGTTATTGCCAGCGGCGAAGGCGCCTATCTCGTCGATGTCGATGGCAGTCGTTATATCGATTACATCGGTTCCTGGGGGCCGATGATACTCGGGCACGCTCATCCGGTTGTCACGAGGGCGATTCATGAAGCTGTGGATCGCGGAACCAGCTTCGGCGCGCCGACGGAAGCGGAAAACGAACTTGCCGAACTGATCGTCGCGGCCGTTCCTTCGATTGAGAAGGTCCGGCTTGTCAATTCGGGCACTGAAGCCACGATGAGCGCGATCCGGCTGGCACGCGGGTTCACGGGACGCGAGATCGTCATCAAATTCGCCGGGAACTACCATGGTCATGTGGACAGCCTGCTGGTCGCGGCAGGGAGCGCGGCGGCGACCTTGTCCGTGCCGAATTCGCCAGGCGTCACTGTCGGCACAAGCCGCGACACGCTGGTGCTTCGTTATAACGATCCGGCCGGTCTGGAGGCGGCATTCGCATCACAGGGCAGCCGCATCGCCGCGATCATTCTCGAACCGGTGGTCGGCAACATGGGCTGCGTGGTTCCCACGCCCGAGTTCTTGCAGGCCGCGCGGCAACTGACCGAAAAGCACGGTGCGCTGCTGATCTTCGACGAAGTGATGACGGGTTTTCGTGTGGCTTACGCCGGTGCCCAGTCGTTGTTCGGGATCCGGCCGGACCTGACGACTCTGGGAAAGATCGTAGGCGGCGGAATGCCCATCGGCGCCTACGGCGGACGGGCCGACATCATGAACAACGTGCTGCCGGCCGGCAAGGTATTTCAGGCCGGCACGCTGAGCGGCAATCCCCTGGCGTGCGCGGCGGGCATCGCGACGCTGCAAACCCTGCGGGACGAATCGCCCTACGCCCGGCTGGAGGATCTCGGAGCACGGCTGGCCGTCGGACTGGCCCGAGAGGCCGCGGCCGCCGGGCTGCCGCATTCGGTCGCTCGCGTGGGAAGCATGATGACTCTGTTTTTCAATCCCGATCCCGTGACGGACTGGGATTCTGCCGCCCGTTGCGATACTCAGCGTTTTGCCAAGTACTTCTGGGGCCTTGTCGATCGCGGAGTCTACATGCCGTGCAGCCAGTTCGAGGCCCTGTTTATCTCGGCGGCTCACACGAACGCGGATATCGACTGGACGATCAGCTCGGCGCGGGAAGTTTTCACGCAGTTGAAGGCGTGAAGGAACTCGGTCGCCAGGTTCAGGTCAGTTTTTCCTCAGCGGCGCTCTTGCGGAAGTACTCGGGAACGAGCTGCCAGACGTCGTGAGACACGCCCTGCCGGTGCAGTTCCCAGGCCATGGCGGCCACCGTCTCGGCGAGCGGCTCCCAGTGTTCGGCTCGTTCCATCCGACCTTCCGGCAATCGCAACTCACACCCCTTGAGACCCGGACCCGTTACGGCGGCCGTGCCGTCAAGCCGAGCGAGCCATTGCTCGCGAGGCACGATGTACGTGGATACGAGTTCGCTGAGCCGAGCCCCCTCGCCGCGGGAGTATCGGGCGGCAAACAGGTCGCCGCGCTGTGCGTCCATCACGGCCCAGATCTCGGCGGACGGAAGTGACACCTGTCGAGCAATCACTTCCAGGGTGTTGATTCCAAGGATGGCCGCTCCGACTGCATACGAAAATGTGCGGGCGGTTGTTACGCCGACTCGCAGGCCGGTGAACGAGCCTGGACCGGTTGTGACGGCCACGAGGTTCACGTCGGACGGCCGCCAGTCGACCTGCCGCAAGGCTGCAGCGATCGCCGGCGCAAGGGTCTGGGCCGTTCGTTGTTCTTGCGGCAGGTGTTGTTGGAAGACCAGTTCGCCAGCCGATGCCAGGGCGATGGATCCGGTGAACAGGGATGTTTCAAGTGCCAGAATACGCACGGTCACCGTTCCTTTGGCGGCCAGTCGCTAGGTCCGAGATCTCCGCGAGCCGATACCCTAGCAGCAGTTTGCCTGCACGGCCACCCATAAACAAAGTTCAGTTCATTGCAGGGGCTAGAGGAGTTGCCGGAGCGGGGGACGTTGCAGGGGCGGCAAGTGGGTAGTAGACTTGCTCTAAAGGTCGGACTCAAGCATTCTCGCGAGGTAGCTGGGCGTGAAGCGAGCCCTCATCAGTGATATCCACGCCAATCTCGAGGCGTTGCAAGCTGTACTGGCGGACATCCGCGCCCAGAACGTCACTCAGATCTACTGTCTGGGTGACATTGTGGGCTACGGTCCCAATCCGTGCGAATGCCTGGACAAGATCATCGATAACTGTCGTGTCACGATCATGGGCAACCACGATCAGGCCACGCTGTTCGATCCGGACGGATTCAACCCGGTGGCGTTGCAGGCCGTGTACTGGACTCGCGAGCAGCTGGAAAATGCGGCCGGCTCACCTGCAAAGGTCAATCGCCGCTGGGATTTTCTGGGCGAACTGCCGCGAACGCACAGCGAAGACGATTCGGTCTTTGTGCACGGGTCGCCGCGCGAGCCGACCAACGAGTACGTTTTTCCCGAAGACGTCTACAATCTGCGGAAAATGGAAGCGGTTTTCGGTCGCATCGACCGCTATTGCTTCGCGGGTCACACCCATATTCCGGGCGTTTTCACACATGAACGCGAGTTTCTCACACCCGACGATGTGAGTTACCGCTTCCGGCTCGGCGAGTCGCCGGTGATGGTAAACGTCGGTTCGGTGGGCCAGCCTCGCGACAATGATCCGCGAGCCTGTTACGTCATCGTCGAGGACAACGTCGTGATTTTTCGTCGCGTCGAATACGATTTTGAAACGACAGTGCGGAAGATCTACCGAGTGCCCGAATTGGACAACATGCTCGGCGATCGACTTCGAGCGGGACGATGACAAGGTTGGGTCGGCGCGGTGTAGTTTAGCCCTTTGGGCTGGGGTGCCGGATGAGCACCACTTGACCTTAGCACTGTCGGTTTCTAGACTTCCGCCAGTTCAGCTGGTGCCGCACGCCGTGTTTTCGCCCTTCGCTGTTTGCCATATTGCAGATCGCGCGGCGCCCGCGCGGCTTCGCTGCAAAACCCACGATATTCGACGCCTCTGAAAGGTGTGTGACAGTGAAGTTTGCAGTCGTCAGCGATATCCATGCCAACCTGGAGGCGCTCGAGGCTGTGCTGGAGGACATCCAGTCGCAGGGGATATCTGATATCTACTGCCTCGGCGATATCGTGGGCTACGGGCCCAACCCTCGCGAGTGCGTGGACTACGCCATGAAATTCACCGCCTGCGTGCTGGGAAACCACGACCAGGGTGCGTTGTTTGACCCGGAGGGATTCAGCAGCGGTGCGGAGCGGGCGATTTTCTGGACTCGTGAACAGTTGGAGAACCCGAGTCCCGACCCCGAGGCCACGCGACGCCGCTGGAATTTTCTCTGCGAGCTTCCTCGCCAGTACCAGCGGGGGGATTTTCAGCTGGTGCATGGTTCGCCGCGAAATCCGCTGAACGAGTACATTTTCCCCGAAGATATCTACAATCCGCGAAAGCTGGGTCGAGTCTTCAGCCTTGTAGCGCGGACCTGCTTCCAGGGACATACGCATGTGCCGGGTGTCTTCGCCGAGGACGGGCGATTCCTCTATCCTTCGGAAATCGGCAACCGCTACCAAATGACCAGCGGCAAAGCCATGATCAACGTGGGCAGCGTGGGACAACCGCGAGACGGCAACTCGCAGGCCAGTTACGTGGCGGTGACCGATCAGGTCGTCGAGTTCCGCCGGGTCCGGTATCCGGTCGAGCGTACGATCGAGAAGATCTACGCAGTGGCCGAGTTGGACAATTTCCTGGGCGATCGCCTTCGCGAGGGCCGCTAGGCCGACCGCTTCCGGAGTTTGCCCATTGCAAGATTCCCGCCTGCAGTGAGAATAGCAGGACGCGAGACTCGGGGATGAGCGTATCGCGTTGAACGCGCCGCTGCCCTTGACTCGTATTGGACATGCCCGTTTGAACCGAAAGCCGTCCGTCCCACTGAACATTCACTCTTGCTGCAGTACCCTGCGACCGCCCGCATCAGGCCGGCGGCCAACGGGTTAACCTGCTGAGGACCGATCCGCTGTGGAAAAACGTTTCGTTGTCTTTCTTGTGTTGGCGATCGGGGTGATCGTCGGCCACTTGGCTCTGGTCCAGTACCTTGCTCCGCCCCGGCCCAAGGAGGCCCTCAAAGGCAAGACTTCCGCGGCCCCCGCCAAAAAAGAACCCAAGGGGGACGTCATTCCGCCGCCAGCCAACGAGGACAAGCCGGCCGGGGCGGCCGAAGCCAAACCGGAGACCGCCAAACCCGAGAGTGGAAAGCCGGACAGCGCAAGTCCGGAGAGCGGCAAACCTGCGGAGCCTGTCATCGAGACTGTGCACCCGGCAAAATGGGCTTCGCTCGGTTCTTTTTCCGCTGACAGTCCCTACCCGATGCTGGTTACTTTCACCAGCCGCGGGGCGGCCATCGAGCGGATCGAGTTCACCGAGCGGACAAACTCGGGCAAACTGCGTTATCGCAACCTGGAAGAACGCTGCGGCTACATCGGCAACCTAGCGCTGTCGGTCGCGGAAGGCGGCTGCCAGGTCAATGTCGTGGGCGACGGCACCCCTGCACAAAAAGCCAAGCTGACCAAGGGAACCGGCAGCGGCGGTCTGAAGGCCGGCGACATCATAACCCAGATCGACAAACGGCCTTTGCGACAACCGGCCGAACTGGCCGACCTCCTGCGCGACAAGCACTCGGGCGATAAGATTCAGGCCGTTGTGAAACGCGTGTCCGGCGGCACCGCCCAGGATTGCGAATTCGAAATCCCGATCGACGACCAGCCTTTCGAGTTGGTTCGCCCCGAGCGAATCTCGACGAGTTCCTCGCTGAATAATCCGTCCTCGCTGCTGATGTCGCTGGTACAGGTCGGCAACAAGGAAGCCGCATTGGGTGAGGCGGAACTTCCCGGTCTTCCCTCGCTGCGGAACAAGAATTGGGAAATTCGGCCGCTGGCAGGCTCCGAGCCCGGATTGGAGTTCCGTTTTCGTCTCGACCCGAAGACCCTGTCAGATCTGGGCATTGAGGGTGATCTGGAGATCGTGAAACGCTACCGCGTCTCGCCGCTGAAAGGTTCTCTCAGTGCCGACGGCAAGGAAAAATTCGAAGCTCTGCATCATTTGCGGCTGGAAGTGGAATTCGTAAACCATGGCGCAAAGCCTCTGCCGGTTGCCTATCGTCTCGACGGTCCGAACGGACTCACGCTGGAGGGATGGTGGTATCTCAGCAAGATCAACCCCCACATGTTTTCGTCGGCCGGCGCACGCGATGTGATTTACCGGACGGACGGTGCACTGCAGCAGTTCGTGGGCAATGCCGAGATCATCAAATATGCCCAGAAGAACACCAAGACGCCGGACCGCCCGATGTTCGCGGAAGGCGATGATGAAAAATTCCGGACACTTCAATATGCCGGCATCGATACGCAGTACTTCCTGGCAGCCCTGATTCCGCAGAACGAGGGCTCGTCGCAGTCGCGCCTTTTCCGCCGGGGCGCAACCAATGTGCTCAGTGATCTGAATGCGATGGACAAGGCGCGGTTGCGCACCACAAACGTGTCGTTCTACGTGACCAGCCAGCCCGTCACACTGCAGCCGGGGCAATCGCTGAAACGGAATTTCACGCTTTTTGCGGGGCCCAAAGAACCGAATCAACTGGCTGCCTATGGATTGAACGAAGCAGTTTATTACGGCTGGTTCTGGTGGGTCGCCAAGCCGCTTTCGCGCCTGCTGCATTTCTTTTACGGCATCGTGCGGAACTACGGTATTGCCATCATCATGCTCACCGTACTCGTGCGTGGCTGCATGTTCCCGCTCAGCCGCAAGGCCGCCTCGAACGCGGCCATGATGCAGGAACTGGCCCCCGAGATGCGCAAGATCGCGGAAAAGTACAAGAACGACATGGAAAAGCGGGCCAAAGCCCAGCAGGAGCTCTTCCGCAAGAACAACTACAATCCGCTGAGCGGATGCTGGCTGATGTTCCTGCAGCTGCCGGTGTTCATCGGACTTTACCGGTCGCTGGCCGTTGATATCGAGCTGCGCCAGGCCCCGCTGATCCCGGGCATCGAGTGGTCCTCGAATCTGGCGGGACCGGACATGCTTTTCTACTGGGAGAAGCTGATTCCCGCGTTCTTTGGTGCCGAAACGGGCATTCTCGGTCCCTACCTCAACCTGCTGCCGATCTGCACGATGGTGCTGTTTCTGGTCCACCAGCAGCTGTTCACTCCTCCCGCGACGGACGAGCAGACACGCATGCAGATGCAGATGATGAAGTTCATGACGATCTTCATCGGTTTCATGTTCTTCAAGGTCGCAAGCGGCCTGTGTCTTTATTTCATCGCTTCGAGCTTGTGGTCGGTGGCAGAACGCGTTCTGGTGCCGAAACCCAAGAAGCCTGACGGCTCGATTGAGGTAGTGCCGCCGAAGCCCAAGAAGCCTGAAGACAAAGGTCCGAACATCGTGGAGCGGCTGCGTTCGAAACTGGAGCAGTACGACAAAGCGCAAGGATCCGCGGATCGGCGCCGCCAGCGGCGAAACAAGTGACACAGCCGGTCGCCGACCGCGTCTTGCGGGTTCTTCCCGTGAGACCGGATTGCACACGTTGAAATCCGCCTGACGGTGTCATGCCGTATCTCACCGAAGACACGATTGCCGCCATCGCCTCTGCTGAAGGAGGCTCTGTGCGCGGGATCCTGCGCTTGAGCGGGCCGGACGCGGTCCGCGTGGCGGCCCGCTGCTTCGAGGGAGAATCGGAGATCGCTTGGCATGAAATCCGGTCTGCCGTCATGCTGGCCGGGTCCGTGCGATTGCCGCGCCCTCTGGGGTCGGTCAGGGCAAATCTGTGCGTGTGGCCGGACGGCCGCAGTTACACGCGCCAGCCCAGCGTGGAAATCCACTTGTGCGGCTCTCCGCCGGTTCTCGGTGCAATGCTGGTTGCTGTGTGTTCGGCCGGTGCCAGGCTGGCCGAACCCGGCGAGTTCACACTGCGTGCATTCCTGGCCGGACGCATCGATCTCACTCAGGCCGAGGCCGTGCTCGGTGTCATCGACGCCGCGAGTGCCGACGACCTGAAGGCGGCGCTCGACCAGATGGCGGGAGGATTGGCGACGCCGCTCGCTGAAATGCGCGAGGATCTGCTGGAACTCGTGGCTCAGATTGAAGCGGCCCTGGACTTCGCCGACGAGGATCTCGAATTCGTCAGCCGCCGCGAAGTGCGTCGGTCGCTCGAACGGATCGGTCGGAGCGTTGCGGAACTCCGGGAGAGACTGGGCGGCTCCGCGGAACGGGACGGATCCCCTCGGGTCGTCCTGACAGGCCGGCCCAACGTGGGCAAGAGCAGCCTTTTCAACGCCCTCGCCGGAGAAAGTGCCGCCATCGTTTCCGACGACGAGGGGACAACGCGCGACTACATTCAACGGACCATCCGAATCGACTCCGTGGAACTCCGCCTGATCGATACGGCGGGACTGCGCGAGACGCATCCTTTGCGTCACGATGCGGAGTCAGCGGCTCAGCGCGTGCGCGCCGAGCAGACGAAATCCGCGGACGTGGAACTGCTGTGTCTCGACTCCTCGCGGCCGCTCGATCCCTGGGAGACGCAGCAGATCGAATTGCCAGACTCGCGGCGGATCGTGGTCTGGACGAAATGCGACGAAGTCCGGCCGCTCGCAGAGCTCCCGCGAGCGATCGAAACCAGCAGCCGCCTGGGCTTCGGCCTGGATGAACTGCGGCGCGAAATCGCAGTTCGTCTCGAAATGCAATCGCAATCGCCGCGGGCCGTGGCGGGCACCGCGGTACGATGCCGCGACACCCTGCGCCGCGCTGCCCGGGCCCTGCGCCGCGCGCGACATTTCGTCGCGAAAGACCTCGGAGACGAATTCGTAGCGGCCGAGATTCGCACGGCACTCGATGAACTCGGGAGAGTCGTCGGCGTTGTATACACGGACGACATACTCGACCGCGTATTCAGCCGCTTCTGTATCGGAAAATAGCGGTGTGTCGAACGCCGCGGCGTCCAGTGCTGGTCATCCGTGCAAGTCCGTGGCCTCTCCGGCACTCACTGCGTGACGGGCGCGCCGGTGTCGAGCTTCGCCCATTTGCGCGTGGCGAGCTTCTTCAGGCCCTCGGGCGTAACCGATCCGTTGTCCTTGAAAGTGAGCGTCTGCAGCGATTTCATGGCGATCAACTTGTCGACCGCCGCATCGGTGACTCCCGTCGTCCGGATCGAGAGTTCCTTCAGGTTGGGCAGACCGGCAATCACGTCGATCGTCGCGTCGGTCATCTGCGGAACTGTCCAGATGTCGAGCAGTTCGAGAGATTTCAGCGAAGCGAGGTTCGCCAGGCCGCTGTCTCCGATCGAAGAGATCTCGTGGAGAAACAGTTTTTTCAGTTCGGGAAGATCGGTAAAGACAGCCAGTGCCGAATCGTCAACCGCCGGCAGATCGCGCAAGGTGAGTCGCGAGAGCTTCATGCCTTTCAAGGCCAGGACGCCGTCCGATCCGAATCCCTGACAGCGGAAAATCTCGAGTTGCGTGAGCTTGCCCAGCTTGGCAATGTGCTGGCCGGCCTGACCGGTCACCACGAAGTCCTGCATCAGCAGCGATTCAAGCGTGCTGCTCTTGGCCAGCGACTCGATGCCCGAGTCGGTGACTGCCGTGCTGCGGTGCTTCAAGCCGGTCAGTTTGGGAAGGCTGCCAATGACCTCCATCGTCATGTCACCGGCTTCCATGTTTCCGCGCAGATCGAGCGCCCGGAGATCCGCAAGCCTGGTCAAGTTGCCCGTGCTCACGTCATTGAATCGGTTCTGGACGAGCGTCAGACGCTGGAGTTTGCTCAACCCGCAGATCACCTTCATTGCGCTGTTGGTCATGTTGGTGTTGGAAGACAGATCCAGATCGACGAGGTTCGGAAAGGACTTCACTATCATGTCCACCGTCGAATCGCTGATCACCGAGTTGGTCAGCGCGAGGGCTGTCAGCTTTTTCAGTCCTGACAATTTCGCGGCCATTTCGTCATTCAGGCTGCGAAAATCGTATATCTGAAGTTTCTCGAGGTCGCTCAAACGGCCGAACAGTTCGATGTTCTCGGCCGACAGGCTTGCGCCGTCATCCACCAGGATTTCCTTGAGGACCCCTTGAGGCGAAACGACGCATTTGTTCGCAGGTCCGAGTTTCTCGATCAGCGTCTTTGCGGCGGCGACATCCTCGTCCTTGGCTGTACCTTTCGCCGCAGACTCTTTCGCTTCCGTCTGTTTCTTCTGGGCGGGCGGGTACTTCTGCTCTTCCTCCTTCCGATCACTCTGTGACGGTTGGCAGGCGGTGAGTCCCAAGCAAACGAGGACCATGCATGCAAGCAGTCCCTGGACGTTTCGATGATTCTTCATGGTGGTTCTTGCCTTTCCTGCTCGAAACCCGTGCGGGAGGCTGGTATTGACGCCTCACGACGAGAATCCAGAGATGCTCATGCCAGCGCGTTCTCGAAGCGCTGTCTGAAACGGCTATTTGAAGAAGCGGGGGCGCGGTGATCCGCACCCCCGCACGTGTCAACTCAACACCTCACTGCGCGAGGACGACTGCAATCTCAGTCGAGCCGGTATCCTTCCGGATACTTCGGCTTGATCAGATCCGCAACGTGCGGCGTCTTGAGCGAAGCGAGGTTCGTGACTTCGAGCTTCTTGGCGTCCCACTCGACCTTTTCGCCCCAGTCGCCCATTTCGCCGTTCGCACCACCCTTGGCGGCGGCCCAGACGGCCAGATTGCCCAGCAGAATCGTCTCGGTGAGCGGTCCTGCCCGGTCGATGAAGTTCGACTTGCAGATCTTCGGATTGCCTTCGGCCTTGGCGCGGAAGAGCTCGAACATGTTATTCAGGTCGTTGTTGCCCTTGTCGACGGCCTTCTCGTAATCGACCTTTACCTTCGTGACGCCCTTCAATTCGTAGCGGCCGCAATAGTCGTCGCTGCTGTAGAACGCGCCCTTTTCGCCGACGATCAGCACACCGCTGTCAGCCACGTTGGTGATGCCCCACTTCGCAAACACTTCTTGGGGCGGTTTGTTTCCGCGACGATCGTACCACCAGAACGGAATCGCCGGACGGTTCTTCGTCTCGGGGAATTCGAACTTGATGACCGAGCTGGCGGGGAAGCTGTCAAAATCGTGGCCCGTCGTCTTGGCGACAACAGAAACCGGGTCGCGCAGTTCGCACGAGGCAAAGGGAACGGTCAGCTGGTGGCAGGCCATGTCGCCCAGAGCACCGCTGCCGAAGTCCCACCAGCCGCGCCACTGGAAGCTGTGGTACAGCCCCGGCCAGAATTCACGCTCGGGAGCAACGCCCAGCCAGTTCTTCCAATCGAGCCGTTCGAGGGCCTTCTCGATTTCCTTCTTCTTGCCTTCGATGACCTTCTCGGCGCCTTCCGGATTTTCTTTCTTCGCCTGCGCCGTGAATTTCTCCATCGTCATCCGGCGATCGGGTCCCTGCGCCCAGATCGGACGGTTCGACCAGGCGTAGACTTCCTTCAACGGGCCGAGTACTCCGGACTGCAGCTGAGCAATCGCTTCACGCGACGAATCAAGTGCCGTGCCCTGGTTTCCCATCTGCGTGCAGACGCCCGTTTCCGCAGCCGTCTTGGCCATGAGACGAGCTTCGTAGATCGTCCGCGTCAGCGGCTTCTGGGTGTAGCAGCTGATCCCCAGCCGCATGGCTTGGAGCGTCGCCGGCGCGTGCATGTGGTCCGGCGTGCTGATGGTCGCGATTTCGACGTTCTTGCCGTGCTTGGCGAACAGTTCGCGGAAGTCGGTGAACTTCTCGGCGCTCTTGAATTTGTCCGAGTTGCCCTTGTTGTCCAGCGTGTTCTTATCGACGTCGCAGATCGCAATGACGTTGCCGAATTCGGCCGCATTGCTCGAGTCGCTCCCACCCTTTCCGCCAACGCCGATGCACACGACGTTGGGACGTTCATTCGCCGAGCGGCTCAGCGCCTGGCGGCTGCCTGCCGCTACCCAGAAGCCGACACCTGCCACAGCCGATGTTTGCAGGAATTGACGGCGATTTGTTCGAGCCATAGGTGGGAACTCCTGAAGGTGGGTTTGAATGTAGAGAACGATCGTAAAGCATACCAAGAAGTGTGCATTGTTCAATCAGCCGCGTCGACACCTAAGTCGCGACAAGTCGAGATTTTCGCGCGGCGCCGGCGTTGCCACAGTGATGGAAGAAAGAGTTGCCGCTCGCGGCACAGAACGCGCGGCCCTTCCGTCCCCCTGGCAACCTGCAGATTGCCGCGCGGACTGCTCGAAAAACGGCTGCTTTCAGCGATGTGCGGCTTTTAACCACGCACAAACGGATTCTGTCGTTTTTCTTCGCCGACCGTCGTGGCAGGACCGTGTCCCGGCAGCAACTGTGTGCTGTCGGGCAGCTGATACAGCCGCTTGCGGATCCCGGAGAGCAGCTGGTCCGTATTTCCATCCGGGAAGTCCGTGCGGCCGATACTCCCCTGAAAGATGACGTCCCCCACGAAAGCCAGCCACGGATCGACGCCCTTCCACAAATACACCACGTGGCCCTGCGAATGCCCCGGCACGGAGATGACTTCAAGCTCAAACCCGGCGAGCGAAACGATGTCGCCGTCGCGCAGGACGCGGTCCGCCGGCGGACTCAACACATCCATGCCATATGGCCGTGACAGATTCAGCATGCCATCCGTGAGCTTGGGGGCATCTTCCTCCCCAATCAGAATGGGGCATTCGGGCCACTGTTTCTTCAGGTCCCCGTTTCCGGCGATGTGGTCTGCGTGCCCGTGAGTGTTCAGGATCGCCGCCGGGACCCATTTGGCCCCGCGAAGTTCGCCGATGATGGCTTCGGGGTCAAAGCCCGGGTCGATAACCAGACAATCATCCCGGCTGTCAATGTGGGCAAGATAGGTGTTCTCTCCGAACACGCCGTCGACGACGGTCCTGAGGCGAAAGGCAGCTCGACTCACAAAACGATCTCCCTTGAATTTCCCGTCCGCAGTAGAATTTGCGCCGCGAATTCCCGTGTGCTCGCCGTTCGTCACCGCTGGCCGCGTCAAGCACAGGAGGTGTCGCGTCCAGATTTCAATCGCCGAATCCAGCCAAGAAGGGTAGCGGAAAGAGCCTCGTGCTGCATCAGGGCTACCCGCCACTTTGCTCTGTGCTTCACCAGGGTGTGCCCTTCTCCTGCTGCACAGCTTGCGGAAGGAGCGCCAATTGAAAGTGTCGAGACGACTGGGCAAGACAGTGGGACACGCCAGCGGAAAATCACGTTCATGTTCCGCCGGTGGCGATACATAGCATAACGGAAGCCCGCCGCTTCCTGCCCGCCGGTTGGGAAGTGGCGGTGTGCGATGGACGGACCCATAGGAAGAGAGTGAAGGTGGCTTGATGTCGCGAAGGAGTGTGACTGGTTTTCTGACAAGTCTTCTTCTCTCGACGGCACTTCCCCTCACCGTCGCGCAATTGGCCGGCGGCGAGGATGGACAGCGCCCTCGAGACGGTTTGACCGAGCCGGTTCATCGGGTTGCGAAGCGCATTGAAATCGGGGACCCGGCCAAGGCCGAACATCCCCTCGACCCCGCGCTGCAGATCGCCAAGGAGGGACTCGATAACCTCCGCGCCAACGTGAAGGACTATTCCTGCACGCTGGTGAAGCAGGAGCGGATCAACGGTGTGCTGAATGACCCGGAGTACATCTACTCGGAGATCCGCAACCGCCAGACACAGAACGGGCAAGTCACCGTTCCGCTTTCGGTCTACATGTACTTCCTGAAGCCGGAAGCCAGCAAGGGCCGCGAGGTTATCTGGGTCGAAGGTCGCAACGACAATAAGCTCGTCGGACACGAGGCCAACTTCCTGAAGACGTTCGGCGCCGTCTGGTTGGATCCCAAAGGCCCCATCGCGATGCGCGGCAACCTCTACCCGATCACGGACGTCGGGATCGAGACGTTGATCTTGAAACTGCTGGAAAAGGGTGAACGCGACCGCAAACGCCAGGAAGTGAAGGTCGAATTCATCCGCGACGCCAAGCTGAACGGCCGCACCTGCACCGTGCTGCAGGTGACTCACCCCGAGCGCCGCCCGTACTTTGACTTCAATATTGCCCAGATTTTCATCGACGACGAGCTGAACCTCCCCGTGCGATACGCTGCGTACCTCTGGCCCAGCCAACCGGGAGGAAAGCCCGAGCTGATCGAGAGCTACACCTATCTGAACCTGAAATTGAACGTCGGCCTCACGGAAGACGACTTCAACCACGAGAAGAAGTTCCGCCTGTAAGACTGCGGCGCGAACCGGAAGAGATCATCAGGTACGATCAGTTCCTCTCCTCGAGCCCGAGGGCATACCGAGGACTGGTGGAGAGTTAAGATTCGTTACCCAGGCAGCCCGGCTGTGTATGACGGCCGGGCTGTCTGCATTTCTTGGGCAGAAGCCAAGCCGACTTTCACAAAAGGGCTCGCCGTGCGCTGCGCCGCACGGAGCTTTCGCGAGGCCGACTTTTGCGCCCTTGCCAGAGGATCGCCCCGCCCGAGCTTCAACCGCCGGGTGGATTCGCAGGAAACGTCAGCAGCGACATCACCAGCCGGCGGGCAACCTCGCTGATCCCCGGCACGGAACTCTCTCGCGGTCCGGCCACGTTCAGCACCTCGATGCGATGACGTTGCAGCCAGTCCATAATCCCTGCCACATCGACCGAGCTCTCGGTGTCGACTCGCAGGCACGGCTTGCGGTGACGGCGCGCTAATCGATACGTGAGCAGCGTGCCGCCGAGGAGTTGAGCGCGGAACAGGATCAACGTCCCGTCCGAATCGACCACGTTCAGCTCCGTCCGCACCTGATAGTCGATCGAAGTCGTTTCGTCGAGCTCGTATCTGGATGGGATCGTCCCGTCCTCGGCTCGTCGCCCCTTTGGACACCACCCTCCGTGCTCAAGCCCGAACTCAATCGCCGCGTCAAGCGCTCCGCGATCGACGCCCGTCTGACCGCCGGAGACAATTCGACGCAATTCGGAATGGAGGGCGCGGACCATCCCGGTATCCTAGCACAGAGCCGCAAGTCCGGGCGGCAGGTCAACTCGCCAGGAGACGCCGTCTCACCGGGCGTAGGGGCGTTCGCCGGAGAGGTGCTGCCGCACCGGCAGGAGAACCCGCTCCCGTTGATGCGGGGTTCGGGTTGGCTCATGCGCGGATCACACGGCGCGTGAAGACATGTTGCCGTTGGTCGCTCTGTGGAAGTTGCCCTTTATGGCGCGGATGCGATTGCCGTGAGCACCGGTGCCCGTCTGCTGTTGTCCGGCATCCGGGCGAATTCATGATCCGCGAGCGGCGCTGGAGCGGCCCGAGTCGCGGAACAGCTGCGGATAAAGGCTCCGCAATTCCTCGAGCGGCGGAGTGTCGATCTCGATGCCGGCGTCAATCTGATCCGGGCTGGCAACCCGCTGGCGGTTGTGCTCGAACAAGGCCTTGTAATACTGGCCGGAACCGTAAGCGCGCCGCGATATCAACCAGAAGCTGTCGTTTGGCTCGGTTACGAGCTGCCGTGGCGGACCGGCCGGCGAAATCGCATTGTCGCCCTCCAGCGACGGAGCGGGCTGGCTTGCTGGCGGTACAGTGACCTGGTACGACGCTTGATCGGGCCACGAATGCGATGATGCGGTCGTTCGCGGCGAGTTCGGAGCCACGGAACCCGCGGAACACTCGTCGGGACTTGCCGGCGCGGGTATGGGAGCGTTCTTCTTTGAGTCGGGAGTCAAATCGGACGTTCCGGCAGGCGGCGCCGGGCCGTCAAACCACCCGGGATTGATGAACGTCGTGCCAGTCGGAAAGAGCTGCGTTTGGTTTGCTCCGGCCACCCCGTCGGCCGTTCCGGATTGCTTCCATGGACGGGGACTCGATGTGGGGGATGCCTCCGCCTCGCCACCGTCTGGCTTGGCGCGGAGGATTGTCGGCTGCTGAGCAAGCCGCCCCGCTGCCAAATCGGTCGCAACATGTCCGCTCGCCGATGTTTTGATGGCGGTCGACGGTGGCAACTCGCTCGTGCCTCGCAACCGGGAGATGACAACCGCCAGGCACAGCAAAGTCAGTCCCAGCAAGGATAGCTTCTTGACTTGATTCATCACCAGCCTCCTCCTTGAGGCCGCTGCCGCGTTCGCCTTGCGACGATCGCTCGAAAGAGCGAAGAGCTTCCGAATTGCCGCGAAAAGTGATCAGGACGAAATCGCCGCGCGCTCGGCCACGCGCATCTTGGCACTCCGGCTGCGCGAGTTTCGCTGAATTTCGATCTCATACGGGCGAACCGGCTTTCGCGTCAATACCACATATCGCGGATCGTCACGAAATGCATGCTTGACGCGCCGGTCTTCCAGCGAATGGAAGCTGATGATAGCAATCCGCCCCCCAGGCTTCAGTACGTCCGGGGCGAACTGCAGAGCGTCCTCCAAAGCGCCCAGTTCGTCATTGACGGCGATGCGCAACGCCTGGAATGTCCTCGTGGCCGGGTCGATCGCATGATTTCGAGAGCGAGGGACACATGACCGCACCAGTTCCGCCAACTGCGATGTGGTGCGGATTCGCTGCTTTTCGCGCCGCTCGACGATGCGCCGCGCGATCCGCCGGCTGAACCTCTCTTCCCCGTACTGGTAAATCACGTTGGCAAGCTGCTCGGCACTCAGCTCCTCGACGAGTTCCCACGCTGGAGCGCCAATCGTCGGATCGAATCTCAGATCGAGTTCCCCGTCGCCTTGGAAGCTGAAGCCGCGCTGGGCGTCCGCCAGCTGATCGCTGGACATCCCCAGATCAAGCAGAATACCGTCGACCCTTCCGCTCTGCCGATCATTCAGCACGCTCGGAATATCGCGGTAATCCGCATGCACAAGATCCACGGGAAGCTCGCCGAGTCGCGTTCGTCCGGCAGCAATCGCCTGCGGATCGCGGTCCAGCGCGATGACTCGGCCCGTGGGGCCCACTTTTTCGGCCAGTCGGCGAGTGTGCCCGCCTGCTCCGAACGTGCCGTCGACAAACACCCGACCCGCATCCGGACGAAGCCACTCGATAACTTCGTCCGGCATGACCGACACGTGGATAGGTTCACCCGTAGACATTCATTCCGTCCGCATTGGAAAGCGAAACCCTGAAAACGCAGCAGCTTACGTATGTGAGCGGCTGCGCCACCCGCGGAGCCTGCAATGTGTTCCGGCGCGCCGGACTCGCCTGCACGCCGCATTCCGCTGCGGGCACGCGGCGTGCATCGCTGACAGGGTACGCCTGATGCGTTGAGAAAGCAAACGACCCGGGGCGCATCCTGCGCCCCGTCGGGTCGATGCTGGCAACAGTGACGCCTCGGTACACAGCGTCACCCTTGCCGTTCGCAGCTGAGAGCATCCCTTCTCCCATACCCGGGTTTTCAAAGCCGCTCAGTTTTGAGCGGTGTCGACGGGACAGTCAGTGGCCGCAGACTGGCCCGTCTCCCCGCATGGCGAACAAACGGACGGACGTATCGTTGTCGAGAGGGAGTCCTGCGGACTCAAGCCGACCCGCGAAGGTCGAAGACAGGGCCTCCGTTCTCGCATCATCTACTTTTCGCGCTGATCCTTACCGCGGCGCCGTAGGACGATCCGTCGTCTCGGAGCCGTATGCATCTTCTACGGGACGGATCTCGCCGCCGCGGCTTATGCCGCGTCGATCGAGGGCCGTTTCAGCAATCTCGTCGTATCGGGCCTGCTGTCGCCCAAGGTACTCATCCCACTCGCGACGGTTCCAGATTTCGATGTGATCGCGAACGCCTATCAACACGATCTCTTTTTCAAGTCGCGCCAGTCGCGCCAATTCCAGAGGAATTCTCAGTCGCCCCTGGCTATCCACTTCGACTCGCTGCGCTTGGGCAAAAAACAAACGGCTGAAGGCCCGCACGTCTTGAGAATTCGGTGAGGACCGGTCGATCTGCTCCGCCAACTGAGTAAACGCACGCTCGCTGTAGAACGCCAGAGAACCGTCGGTTCCGGGCGCCAGATAGAACACGGAACTGTCGCTGGTGGCCAAGGGCTCGCGAAGCGGCTTGGGCAGTCCAATCCGCTGCTTGTCATCCAGGGCTCGAAAAAATGTCCCGGTAAGCAGCATGCAACCACTCTTCACCACTTCTTACCACTTGCACCCAATTTTTCCCAAGCATACCCACTCCGATCCCCACGTCAACACAATTATCCCTCGGGAAAAACGCGGGATTTTCGATGCTTTCACGCCGTAGAGCGTTTGCAGGAAACAACTTCCATCGGACGCATTTTTCGCGCGAAAACCGGAGGATTTTTTCGCGGCCGAATCCCTTCAAACGAGGGATTCGTAGAGCGCCGCGTAGCGGGAAATCATGACACGCAGCGAGAACCGCGATTCGGCTCGAAGGCGGTTTTCCCGCCCCAGAAACGTCCTTAAATCGGCATCGCAGGCGATGCGGGCAATCCGTTCCGCGACAGTCGCCGCATCCCCGAACGCAAAGCTCTGCGACTCGAAGTTCTCGCCGAGCAGTTCAGATGCTCCCGAGACCCTTGAGCAGACGACGGGCAGCCGCGCAGCCATCGCCTCCAGAACGACGTTGGGCATTCCTTCCCAGCGGGAAGGCAAGACGAGCAATTCACTGCGCCGCATCAGCTGCGCCACGTCGTCGCGTCGCCCCAGAAAACGCACTCGGCAACCAATCCCGAGCGATGCGGCCAACGATTCAAGCGACTTTCGCTGAGGTCCATCGCCGACAATAACCAAATCGTGATCCGGCAGCGTGCGAAACAACGCCGGGCATTGCTGCAAGAACCAGTCGAGACCTTTCTGCGGATGCAGTCGGCCGACGAACAGCATGACGCGCCGCCCCGGCAGTTCCGGAGAGTTGGCATGACGATGTCCTGCCACGCTGGGCGAAGACGCGGATGCCGGATGCCGGATACCGGATGACGGTAGTCGGCAGTCGGATGGAAGTTGGCCTGCCGCCGGACTCCCGACTCCCGACTCCAGGCTCGCCACCGCATCGAATCGGTCGAGATCGATTCCGTTGGGAATCACTGTCAGCACCCGGTCGGGGATATGCGCCGCCCGGAGTCCCGCAGCGATCTGGTCGCTGACGCACACGACGCCGTGAATACGACGCATCAGCGCAAGTTCCACGCGTCGGCGCCACCAGGACGGGTCTTCCACCCGCACGCCGAACACGATACTTGCCTGCGGAATAACGCGTGCCGACAACGCGGATAGAGCATCGGCATGAAACAGGAATGACTGCACAATCGTCGGCTGTTGCTGCGCGAGCAGTCGCTCGAGCCGCATTCGGATCAACGGGAATTGCCAGGCATGTCTGGCCCCCAGAAAATGCACGGGCACGTTGGCTTCCTGCAGTTGCCGCACAAGCTGATCGTCTCGCGGAGGCGGTGCCAGGCAGCACACGAACGGGTCGAATCGCTGGCGATCCAATCCTGCGGCCAGATTGGCAAAGCAACGTTCGGCCCCGCCGACGTCCAGTTCCGTGATGGTGAATGCAATCCGCATGAGGTGTCGAGCAGAGTCTGGAGTCTGGAGTCTGGAGGAAGACAAATACCCGTCCGGCATCCGGCATCGACTTCTCATCCTGCGTGGTGAAGCCCCTTCATGTCAACTCTGCGCCGTATTGCCGTTTTCAAGGACTTCCCCTGAGTCTTATACTCCCCGCACGGTCAATCGGGGAATTCCATTTCGGCGAACTGCAACTTCCCGATCCAATCGAAACCAACCGCGGCGCGGCCGAGCGGCGCCGGGAAACACACTGGAAACGGCTTCAGATGTCAGAATTGGACCAATACGATTTCAACTTGCCCAAGGAACTGATCGCCCAGTTTCCTTTGAGGCAACGCACGGACGCAAGGTTGCTCGTGGTGCAGCGCCGCACGCAGACCATCGAGCACAGTCACATCCGCGATCTGGCCGATTGGATTGCGCCGGCGGATTGTCTGGTACTGAACGATACCCGGGTCGTGCCCGCGCGTCTGGTTGGATATCGGGAAAAAACGGGCGGCCGTTGGACCGGGCTGTTTGTGGCCTCCGAGGGGGCGAATCTCTGGAAAGTACTGGCGAAAACTCGCGGCTGCACGGGACCGGGCGAGACGGTGGTGCTTCAGGATCCGACGGGACGCGACGCGGCCCGATTAACGGTGGTTGCTCGGCTCGAGGAAGGACACTGGCTCGTGCGGCCGGAATCCGACGCACCGACTTACGAACTTCTGGAAGCGGTCGGACGCATTCCGCTGCCGCCGTACATCCGCGGCGGCGAGATGGTGGATTCGGACCGCGCGGCCTACCAGACGGTTTTCGCGGAGAAACCAGGGGCCGTTGCGGCTCCAACCGCCGGTCTGCACTTCACCGAGGATTTGCTCGCCAAGCTGCGGCAGCGCGGCGTCGGCATCGTGCGAGTGACGCTGCACGTCGGTCCGGGCACCTTCCGGCCGATCAAAGTCGAGCGACTGGACGAGCACGTCATGCACTCGGAATGGGGCATGATCGACGCTCAGACGGTCGAGTCGCTCAACGGGCGTCGCCGGGCGGGAGGCCGGATCGTGGTTGCCGGCACGACCAGCCTGAGAGTTCTGGAAACGGCCGCGCGATCGGGAACTCTGAAGCCGTGGAGCGGCCAGACCGAACTGTTCATTCGTCCGCCGTTCGAGTTTCACGCGGCCGACGCCTTGCTGACCAACTTCCATCTTCCGCGCAGCACGCTGCTCGTGCTCGTACGCACGTTCGGTGGTGATGCGTTGATCCGCCGCGCATACGAGGAATCCGTGCTCCACCAATATCGCTTCTTCAGTTACGGCGACGCCATGTTGATCCTGTGACGCCGGCGCTGCCGGGCACACGTCGAACGCTCGGTCAGGCCCCGGGAGTGAGGCGAGCGCTTCTCGCCACGCGCTCGCTGAACGTCTATATTACGACACCTCTCACCCCACGGAGTCCGAGGAAGGGATAACATGTCGAGCGTCGAAGCCGAACAGGTGCTGGTCGTTCCCGCGTCGTTGCTGCAACGGTTGGGCTATTTCCAGGGGTTCACGTCCGATGTGAGCCGTTATCTCGACGAACTCCTGAACCCGGCGCACACCTCGTACCGTCCTCGCCACGAAATGGAGCAGAACCCGGACTACAAGCAACTGATTCCCTACGTCATCTTCCGTCACCGGGACGAGCGTGTCGGCGAATGCGTGTTTCAGTACCGGCGGGGCAAAGGGCAGGGCGAACAGCGCCTGCACAGCAAGCGGAGTATCGGGATCGGAGGCCACATCTGTATCGACGACCACGCGGCTTCGGACCATGTGCTGACCTACCAGGAGGGGATGCGGCGGGAGATCAACGAGGAGGTTTCGGTCGCTTCCGACTACGAACAGCGCCTTGTCGGATTGATTAACGACGATACAACGGAAGTAGGCAGGGTGCATCTCGGCGTGGTGCATCTCTGCGACGTGGTCGTTCCCGCTGTCGCGCCGCGGGAACGCGACATACTCGACGCGGGGTTTGAGCCAGTTCACCGTTTGATTGAATCGCTCGACGAATTCGAGACCTGGTCGCAAATCTGCCTGAAGGCGCTGTTTCACGGCTGATACGTTTTGGCTCCGTCCGCCCGCCGATCATGCCCACGACTACGGTTTACCTCGACAATCATGCGACGACGCAGGTCGATCCTCGCGTCGTGACCGCGATGCTGCCTTATTTCACGCGGGTTTACGGCAACGCGGGAAGTTCGGGGCATTCTTTCGGCTGGGAAGCCCGGGACGCTGTCGAAGCATCCCGTGAAGTTGTGGCGCGGGCCATCAACGCGCCGCCCCGGTGCATCGTGTTCACGAGCGGAGCCACCGAAAGCAACAATCTGGCAATTCGCGGCGTGTCGGAGCGGCACCGCCGCAGGGGAAACCACCTCGTCAGTGTTGTCACCGAGCATAAGAGTGTGCTTGATCCACTGGCCCGAATGGCTCGGCGAGGATTCGAAGTGACGCTGGTCGGCGTGCGGGCCGATGGATGCCGCGATGCGGGCAGCCCCGATCTGGATGCATTGGCCGCCGCCATCCGCGACGATACGCTGCTTGTCTCGGTCATGCTCGCCAATAACGAAATCGGGGTCGTCGCGCCGTTGCGTGCGATCGCTTCGCTGTGCGAGGCCCGCGGTGTCTTGCTGCATTGCGACGCGACGCAGGCAATCGGCAAGCTGCCGGTCGACGTGCATGAACTCGGGGTCGATCTGCTGAGTCTTTCGGCACACAAGATCTACGGCCCGAAAGGCGTTGGCGCGCTGTACGTTCGCCGCGGCGAAAAGCCCGTTCGGCTGGAGCCGCTGATGGACGGCGGCGGCCAGGAAGGGGGACTTCGCAGCGGCACGCTGAATGTGCCCGGCATCGTCGGTTTTGCCTCCGCGATCGGTCTTTGCCAGAGCGAGGGCGCCGCCGAATCAGCAAGATTGCGCCAATTGCGGGATCGGCTGTACGCGGGACTGACGGCTCGCATTGACGGCGTGGCCCTGAACGGCCCGTCGCTGGACGACCCCGCATTGCGGCTGCCGGGTAACTTGAATTGCAGCTTTGGCGGCGTGGACGGCGAGGCGCTGATGATGAATATGCGCGACGTGGCCGTTTCCAGCGGCAGCGCCTGCACCTCGACAAATCCCGAACCGAGCCATGTTCTCCGGGCACTCGGTATCGATCCGGATCGGGTTCGCTCCAGCCTCCGCTTCGGACTGGGACGATTCAATACGGCCGATGAGATCGATTTTGCCGTCTCAAGCATCGCGGAAACCGTACGCCGATTGCGTCAATTGGGCGGCCAGCGTTTCCTTGCGCAGGCAAATTCGGGGGAACTGAAAGCCAGCAGTGAAAATCCAAAATGAAAGGCAGTTGTCCCATCGCGGCAAGCCTTCCCGAAATACGACGGGTCGTATATTTTACACAGGTTCGATTGCGAAAAAGACTGTATTACCCTTTCAAGTGAGGAACTCGAATGGTTGTGGCACTGACCGAGAAAGCGGCTGCGGAAGTGAAGCGTGTTCGCGACGAGCAGAAGTTCGAAGAGGCGTATTTTCTGCGAATCGGGGCAGCGGCGGGCGGCTGCAGTGGTTACAGCTACCGGCTCGAATTCGACAACGCTTTCGATAATGACAATGACGAGCAGTTCGAGTGTCACGGTGTTAAGGTCGTCGTGGACAAGAAGAGCTCGTTGCTGCTCAGCGGCACGACAATCGACTGGTACGAAGGCCTGGATGCCCGCGGCTTCAAGTTCGACAACCCGAATGTTGTGAAGAGCTGCGGTTGCGGCAGTTCCTTCCAGGTTTGAAACCTGGTGCCGGAACGAAACGGGCTGAATTGGATACACGGCACTTTGGTCAAAAGAACGAGCCCGGACGCACAGGTTGCGGCCGGGCGATTCAGCCTCGCAGGCCGACGGTTGCGATCCGCTCTGCGGCTTCTGGGAACACAGGCAGGCGGACTGTCTGAGCTTGCGGCGGCGTGAGCGAGCAGCGAGCCGGCGGCCGCAACGAGGCTCCTGCACACAATTCACAGCGGATTTAACCATGTCGGACACAAGCGGTCAGGCGTCTCCACTGGATGTGATCGCGGTCGGAGCGCACCCCGACGATGCGGAAATCGCGTGCGGCGGCACTCTGGCAATGCTCGCACGGCAGGGTTACCGGGTGGGGATCATTGACTTGACCGATGGCGAGCCAACTCCCGGTTCGCCCAGTCCCGACGTGAGACTTGAGGAGGCTCGGCGGGCGGCCGAAATCCTGGGAGTCCACAAACGCATCACGCTCGAATTGCCAAACCGCCGGCTCTTTGACAGTTTCGAGTCGCGAGTGGCGCTGGCCAAGGAATTCCGCAGGTACAGGCCGCGGATCGTGATCGGGTTTGGCGACAAGACGCCCATGGCGTCGCCTGACCACTGGCAGGCCATGCAGATTACCGATGCGGCCGTTTTCTACTCGCGTCTGACGAAGTGGGACGAACACTTCGAGGGACTGCCGCCGCATTCGATACCGGTTCAGCTCTACTTTCGGCTGGCTTTCGAACCGATGGCGCTGAACGGGTTCTTCAGTCATTTCACCGTGGACGTCGGCGAAACGCTGGAAACGAAGATCGCCGCGGTGCGGTGTTATGCGAGCCAGTTTCCGCCGGCCAAGGAGTACGTTTTCAATCGCATCCGCAGCGCGGCGGTCTATTTCGGCAGCGCCTCGGGATACTCGGCCGGGGAGACCTTTGTGAGCGTCCATCCGCTGCGAACCGCGGATATGATGAAGTTCCTGTTCACGTCGTGATCGTCCTCCGTCGATACGTCAACCAGGATGTCCGGCGTGTGGTTTTGTCGAACCGCCTTCGGCCAACTGCGACCAATGCCGTTCACGGCTGCTGTCCGCGGAGGACTTCCAGCACCTGTTGCATATCGCCGGCCAGCGGCGCCTCGATCTCCAGCGGTTGCCCGGTGAACGGATGCTTCAGAGCCAGTCGGCGGGCGTGAAGCGCGTGACGCGAGAGTACGACGGTTTCGTCACTGGTCCCCGATAGTTCGCCGACGGTAATGCTCGAGCGTCCGCCGTAGAGCCGGTCACAAAGCACGGGGACGCCGATGTGCGCGAGGTGGACGCGAATCTGGTGTGTCCGGCCCGTCTTCGGCTCCACTCTCACGAGTGCATGGTGTCGAAATCGCTCCATGACCTCGTAGAACGTCTCCGCTTCCCGACTTGTCGGATGATTGGCCCGGATGGCCATTTTTTCACGCTGGTAGGGATGAATTCCGATCGGTTGTTCGATCCTGTCGCGGTCGCGATTGGGAACGCCGACCACGATCGCAACGTACTCCTTGCGAGTGGTCCGCGCCTCGAACTGCTTTCCCAGAGCGAAATGTGCCCGGTCCGTTTTGGCGACGACGATCACTCCGCTTGTTTCACGATCAAGTCGATGCACGATTCCCGGGCGGTTGGCGCCGCCGATCGTGCTCAGTTGATCGAAGCGGAAGGCCAAAGCGCTGGTCAGCGTCCCGGACCAATGGCCTTTGGCGGGATGAACGACCATATTGGCCGGTTTGTTGATGGCAACGAGATGCTCGTCCTCGTAAAGAACGTCGAGCGGAATATCCTCGGGCACGGGGCCGTTTCGAGGCAGTTCCGGCAGGACAAGCGAGACCCGTTGGCCGGCGCGCAAACGATGTGCCGCTTTGGTCGCAACACCGTCAACGGTCACGCGCTGCGACCCGATCACTCGCCGCAGATGGACGCGGCTGTATTCGGGAAATCGTTCGGCCAGATAAGCATCCAGACGCGCGCCGGCCTGCTCGGGTTCCACCACGATCACGATCGGCTCGCCGGATTGCTCATTCGCTGACATATTGGCCGGAGGTTACTGGCCCGCCGGTTTCTCCGGCGCTGCGGCAGCAGGAGGAGGGCTGGCTGGCGGCGCGGCTGGTTCAGCCGGCTTGGCGGCCTCAGCCGGCTTCACCGGCTCAGCGGGCTTTGCCTCCCCGGCGGGCGACGCGGCCGGAGCAGCGCCGGCAGCAGGCGGGGTTGTTGCTGCATTGTCTGCCGGTTTCGCGGTGTCAGCCGGCTGTGAAGCACCTGCCGGCTTGGCCGGTTCGGCTGGCGGTGTTTCCGCGCCCGGTGCTGGCGGCACGGTCATATCGGGCTTATCCGAGAGTGGACCGGGCAGGCCCGGCAGTCCGCCCATAGTGCCAGGTTTGGCGGGCGGTGCCGGCTTCTGTCGAGAAAACCAGCCATACCATTTGTCGACATCCGATCGAGCCAGCAGATCGAGGCGCTCCTGGGCGTTCTTGGCCAGTGTCGTATCGCCGGCGTCGCGGATCACGGCCTCGTAGCATTTGCGTGCGGCCTCGAGGTCGCCCTTAGCTTCGTTGACCTGTCCAAGTCCGAACTGGGATCGCTGTGCGGCCAGCGAATTGGCGCTGGTTGCTTTGATTACTTCGGTAAAGCTGTTCTTGGCGCGGCGAAGCTGAGTATTGGCTTCATTCCGGTCGACGAACATCGATGCGAGACCCTGGGCCAACGCTAATTCCGCTTCGGACTCCAGCGCCCAAATGCCGGCCTGTGTCTTTGCGCGGTCCTCCGCCACGGTCTTGAGGCGGCTGGTATCGCGCTCGGCCAATGCCGAGTAATAGTCCTCCCAGGCCTCGCTATCGGCGGCGGCGCGAGCCTTGTAAAAATACATGACTGCGAAACCAATTACCGCGATGGCGACAATTGAAAGCCCGCCGATTTTCAAATAAGGCCGCACGGTCTCGACCTGGTGACCGATCGCGTTGGCCAGAACATTTGTGTGCAACTCGTGGCGACGTTCAGTCTTCATCGTCCTTGGCGCCTGACTGTTTTCCAAAAAATGCACTGGCCCCGCTGGCTTCACCGATCAGACGGCGACCGGCGCCTGGGGCAACGGGGCGTAAGTATAGAAGCCAACAGAGAATAGCGTCAAGGCCGTTGGTCAGGTCGACGGTCCGAAGTTCCGACGCGCTGGTTTACTTGGGCGGCAGCGGCAATCCGAAGTCCCCGCGCATGTCACGCCAGACGCAGTGAATATGGTTGGCCGGATTGCCCGCCGCATCGGGCTGCGTGTTCACAAATTCGATCAGGAACGTCGGGCCTTGTACGCGATAGTAATGGCCGACGCCGGGGTGCGCAGCTCCGGCCCACGCAAAATACACATTATCGACCCCCGCTTCGCGGATATCCGCCGCACGCTTCTCCCGCACTTCGGGCAGCATGTTCTCGAGATAGGCTTCAACGAGTTCCCGGAGCGTCCGACGCTGCGCGTCGTTCAACTGGGGTACCGCAAGGCCCACCGCCGGTTCTCTCGGGGGTTCCACTTCGCCCGCTGCCCGAATCTCGCGAGGCGCCGTGTCCGCAATCAGCGCGGTGCGCCGCTGTGTCTCGTCCAGCGAATTGAGCAGATCGAACGCGAGGCGTTCCTCTTTCGCGAGAATCCGGGTTCCCACGGGCAGCGAGCCGGCAATTTCGTTCTTGACCTCCGCCGGATTGGTTCCAAAGAACGCCGGAGTCGAGGCTACCACGGCACCCTTGTCCACCACGAAGTTCAGTGAAAGGTGGTGTCCTTCCACGCTCAACCCCCAGCGTTTGTCCTCCGTCGGCTCGCCGAAAATCGTGAAGAAATAGCGTTCCGAGTCGCGAAGCGGCGAACCCGTTCTGGCTTTCTCCAGTTCGAGCAGAATCTTCTCCAGCGACATGATCTTGGTCGCCTTTTCGTAACCGACGCTGCTGAGTGCGTTCTTCAGCAGTTGATGGGCCGCATCACGCTGGGCGGGCGACATTTCTTTGACCTGCAGTCCCTTTCGCTCGTCTTTGGGAATGAAGTGCCAGCCCATCCGCTGCGGAGTATCAAAGGGCAACTGCGTCTTTGCCCGCTGCTCCGCCGACAGAGACTGAAGATAGCCTTGCGCCGAACGACAGAGACTCACACCGTCCGAAGGCTCGGCAAGATAGGCCCATCCGCCAGCGGCCAGAGCCAGTAAGGCTACGAGCATTGTCGAGTACCGCATGGCAATCCCTCCAAGTTGACCATCCAACTGAATCCGGAATCCGGCCCTGAAATACGGCCGCCCCGGGCATGATAGCGCGCATCAGTCCCTTTGATCAGTCCCGGCGGGGCGGTCAGTTGCCGCAGGAATGCTCCTTTGCTTGCGGTCTCCGGATTCCCCTACGCCCCATCGCCGTGCGAGTGATCGTTTCCGTGCGGATCGGACCGGTGATGCGCCTCGTCGATGTGCACATGGACCCCCGGGAGACTCTTCAGAAGCTGGGTTACAGCCTCGTCGCTCACATCGATTTCGTCGAGGTACAGCGATTCGAGATTGGGCAGCTTTGCCAGACGCAGCAGTCCCGCGTCGGTGATGGGTACGGCGATCAAGTGCAGGAAACGCAGCCGAGGAAATCTCGTGAGGTGGTCGAGTCCCGCGTCCGTCACGCGCGAACTGCCGAAACGAAGCAGTTCCAGTTGAGGCAGATCGCTGATGGCTCGCAGCGACTCGTCGCTGAAACCTGCGTCCGGCAGGTTCAGGATGCGCAGCGCCTTCAGTCCGGCCACTGTCTGCATGCCTTCATCGGTAATGCGGGCTCCGACCAGCCTCAGATGCTCCAGCTTCGCGGCGTCACGGAGTTCATGCACGCCGCGGTCGGTTAAGCAGGTGTCGTCGAGCACAAGTTCCCGCAGGCCGCTCAGCCCTCGCAGTTCCCGCATGTCTCGATCGGTGATCTGCCGGTCCGAGATCTGCACCCGGTCGTCAGTTGCGTCTCGCACAGCCTGGATCTGCTGGCGGAATGAACTTGCCCTTCCGCAGCCGAACGCAGTGACGAGCAGCGCCACGAGCAAATGGCCTAACCCGCCGCGGAGGTTGCCGATCGGTGTTATTTTCGACAGTTGGAGCATGACAGCGAGTAGCGGGTGATTCCGCGTCCGTAGACCGGCCGGGCCATCATGATGGAGCCGCAGCGAGGGCAGTATTCCGCCTCCGCGCCGCCTCCGCGGTCGGCGCTGGTCTGGCAGCCCGCACAGAGGTCCGCATTCGGAAATAACTCCATGCGTTCGGACGGGATGCGTTTGCCGCAGCGGGCGCAGTCCCGCACCTGCCCCCATTCGTCATTGGCCGCGCGGATCTGCAGCCCCGAACCGCCGCAACTGTCGCAAGAAAAGGAACCGATCTTCTTACGGAACAGTTCCAATAGAAGCTCCGGCGTCGGTTCCGAGTCTCGCCGAAACATGCCGAGCTGCTGCAGCTTGTTCAGCATCAGAGTCGGGCCGAGTTCAAGGCGGGCCCGGCATGCCGGGCAGTGCAATTCAAAATGTTCGCGCAGGCTCATTCAGCACACGGTAAGGTCGAGCAGTGACTGCAACTCGCCCATTGCGGCCAGGTCACCCTGGCACTCGCTGCTGGCGAATACGTGCTGCAGATTGAGTAGCATACGCGAAATCCACTCGGCGTGCGTAGCTGTCTTGAGGTAGCGGGGCAGGCGAGGCAACCGGCGGGACGTGGCAAACTCGATCCGTTCGAAGGCCTCGCTTTCGGTCAACACACCGCCGCGGTAATACGGATCGACGATCATCCAGCCGTCGGGCATGCTCACCCGCACAAGGAAATGGCCCGGAGAATTCACCCCCTCGACCGGAAGGCCGACCATTTCCGCGACCACTTTGTAGATCAGGCCGAGCGTGATGGGGATTCCCCGACGCGATTCCATCACGGACGGAATGTAGCTGTTCAGAGAACTGTAGTAATCTTCGCTGTTTCCTACGAACCCCTCTTCCTCGAAAAGCACGTCATGCAGGTGGGCCAGCAGAGCCTGGGGCTGGCGACCTCGCACGCGGCGCCTGATCCGTTGCGCAATCGCGGACAATTCTCCCCGGACCAGGGGCGGTTCGACGCCCGGCAGTTCGTGCATCGCAATCGCAATGGCCGCGTTCAGCAGGCCGTCAGCCGTTTCGAGCACCGGCAATTGGTGCGCAAAGAAATAGTAGGCGTGCGGCCGGCACATGGACGGTTCCTGATACATTACACGGCGTCCTGAAGATCGATCCGAGGGGATCCGGTCGTGATAGTACAGCTTCGCGCGTTGAGGGCGGGGCTCAGTTGAGTCCCTCTTTGTAGAATAGTCACGATTTGCCGTTTTTTCCAACAGCGCGGGGGAAATGTCATGCAGTGGGGCGGTTGAACCGCCATCCATGAACGGAGCTGCCGCATCGGAGTGAAATTGCGGCCGACGGGACCGCGATCGGCGCATGCCTAAGTGAACTGGCCCAGCACCAGATCGAAGACCCCCGTGTCGGACAGGCTGCTCGAGCGAAGCACGCCCGATTCCGAGGCAAGCAACACTCCCTGGCGACTGAGTTCAGTTGCGTGCAAGCCGTGAGAACCCCGCACGAGGCTCGCATCCAGAGGAATGCTCCGTGTGGCTCGGTCCACATGCAGTTCGACGGGGTCGTATCCCGGTTTACGGTGGATGTCGACCGTGCGGGCAAAAGATGGCGCCGAATCGTCCGAGAGCCACCAATAGTAGGCCTGCCAGCTTTCCGGCGTCGAAATCGCGATCACGTCGCCGCTGCGCTCATGAGCCATTGCATACCTGCGGCGATCTTCACCGGTGAGCACTTCCGACACGCCGGGCTGGCCTGAAAACACTCCTGCAACCCGCGCGATCAACCGCGGATCGCGGTCGCGGACGAAGATGTGCGACATCTGGTGGTCTGCCAGCGCCCATGCGGAACTGGCCCGAAAGTCGATCAGGTCGCCCGCATCGGAGCGTTCCACTTCCAGCAGACCGGATTCGCGGAGCAGTCGGTTTGGGAAGAGCACATGGTTGACCGGCGTAATGACATATTCGGTGGCAACCAGCAGCAGAACGTTGTCGCCCAGCGCCTCACGCAACTGGCCGGTCAATTTCCCGAGAAGTTCGTCCAATTCCGCAACGGCGGTTTGAGCGGGCGCGGTGTCGGGTCCGGTCCGCTGCGCGGCGTAGTCCAGATGAGGCAGGTAGATGTAGAAGAAGTCGGGCTGCCATCGTTTTGCCGCCCATGCTGCGGACTCGGCGATCCACTGCGATGAGGCAAGGCTGGCCAGGGGACCCCAGAAGTTGTGCAGCGGAAAGTGCCCGAATGCGTCCCGCAACTCGCCGTAAAGCTCCGTGGGCCGCGTATAGCACCAGAGGGACTCAGATCCGTCGGGGTTGTGCACGGGCGCGGGCATGCAGATGTAGTCGGCACCGCACCCCTTGCTGAGCATGGGAAACCAGACAGCGGATTTCAGATCCGGGGACTTCTGGTGGAGCCGGTCCCAGATCTGCGGTGCGAGGATCTTATCGTTCCTCGCAGTCCACATTTCCACGCGATGCTCGTCGCGCCAGTAGAGACCATTGGCAACAACGCCGTGGCGGTCGGGCAGGACGCCGGTGACCATGTTGACCTGAACGGGCCAGGTCACACACGGGAAACTGGGTACCAGCGTCGCCTGCTGGCCGCGGGCCATGGCGGCCCGCAAGTTGGGCATGTTTTCCAGATCACAGGCCCGCAGTGCGGGAACGGAAAGCAGGACGACACGGCGCGCCATTTCGGGCCTCGCTTGAATCGGGTTCCGGTTCACTTTGGCGGATCGAATACGACCGACAGTTCAAGTTCCGATGTTCCCCGCCTCACTTTGATCTGGACTTTTTCGCCCGGACGCTGCTTCACCATTGCGTTCTGCAGATCCTCGAGGTTGTTGACCTTGATATCGCTCACCTGAACGATCACGTCGCCGGCCGTCAGTCCGGCTCGTTCCGCCGGGCTGTCCTTGGCGACACCGGACAGTGCACAACCGTTCCCCTGCTGGGAAAAGTCGGGCACGATCCCGAGGCGAGGCCGGTCGCCGCGTCCTCGCTGCACCCCTCCCCCGGCGACGGAGACGTATTCGGGCCGCTTTTCGGCGGTCGCCACCGCGCGAACAGCGTCGGTGACCATCTGGCTGATGCGGGCCATGCCGTCGAAGTTGATCTTGTCCGCATCGTCGCTTGGGCGGTGATAGTCGTCGTGAACGCCGGTGAAGAAGAACAGCACCGGCACCTTCCGGCCGTAGAACGACGAATGGTCGCTGGGGCCCATTCCTCCCGGCTCCTTCTTCAGTTCGAAGCCGTATTTCTGGTTCAGTTGCTCGACAAGCGGATCGAACTCTTTGGCGGTTCCGGTTCCGTAGACTTCGAGCTTGTTGTTGGCCAGTCGGCCGACCATGTCGAGGTTGACCATGGCGACCGTCTGGTCCAGCGCGAAGGGGGCATGCTTGACGTACTCCTGGCTGCCGAGCAGGCCTCTCTCCTCGCCGGCAAACTCCGTGAAGACAATTCGACGCCGCGGCTTGTCGCTTTTCTCAGCCGCGAGGGCGCGTGCGATCTCGATGACCATCGCGGTGCCCGATGCATTGTCGTCGGCGCCGTTGTGGACTTCGCGCTTGTCGGGAGAACGCGACGAGCCGCCGCCCAGACCGATGTGGTCATAATGCGCGCCGACAACGACCGTTTCGCCCGCCAGGTTCCCGACGCCCTCCAGCACCCCCACGACGTTCTTGACGTCGGCCTTGCGGTGGACCACATCCGACTGGCAGGTTGCGGTCCATCCGTTCAGCAATTGGCTGTGCGGCGCCGGTCCCTCGTCGATCTTGGACTCCAAAGCCGCAAGGCTAATCCCGGCAGCCTGCTGGAAGAGGTTGTCGATGGCGGACCGTTTCACAAAGAGCACTGGCAGCGTCGCATTGTCGGCTTCGACTCCGCCCCGTTCAAAGGGGAGCAGGTCGTCGAAATCGCCCGCGAGTTTCGCGTCGAGCGACTCCAGTTGTTTGATCGTCTTGAGGATCTCGGCGCGATGTTCGGCGAACTGCTGAGCGGATGGATCCCCGATGGTGCTGAACTTCTCGCGAAGCGATTTGACCTGATCGAGCGTCTCGTTCCATTGCCGCTTGGCCGCGGCGGATGCCTGGGTGAGAGTCAGCGCATCGTTGACGAAGATCACGGCGGCGGCTCCATGCGAGACGGCATTCGCGACCTTGGCCGAAAACTGGGAATGCTTGGAGGCCTGCTTGCCGCTGAAGGTGCTTTGCGGGTTTTCCTGCTGCGGCTCTTTTCGCAGGATCACGACGACTTTGCCTTTCACATCGAGGCCCGTGTAGTCGTCGTACTGGCTCTCCGGCGCGGAAATCCCGTATCCGACGAAGACCAGGGGCGCCTCGATTTTGCCGGTACCGCCCAGCGCCAGCGGGGTGAACTGCTCTCCCAGTTTCAGTTCGACGACGTTGCTCTTTCCATCCGCTGCGGGCGGTCCCGCGAGCACGAGGCGGTTTGATTCCTTCGGTCCCATCTCGGCCCCCAGCGACACGGCGAACTTCTGGTACGGCTGGTTCTCAAAGAGCTGGGTGTTCAGGCC
>CAIPEB010000438.1 GCA_903863885.1 uncultured Planctomycetaceae bacterium
CGAATGCGCCTTCCAGTTTCACATCGAGCGCGCTGACGTAGTACTCGGGGCTGCGGTATTTCTTGTCGACACGCGCCCACGTCTTTTCCCATTGGTCCGGGTTCTCGTCGTACCATTGCAGCATGTCGCGAACCATCTCGGCATAGCGACATTCGCCGGGAATGCAACGCAGGCCGGCTTCGATCACTTTGCGAATATCCGTTTCGAAGAACGCTTCGGCGTACATGCCGCCCATGAACTGGCCTGCGTACAGCCCGTCGCCATAGTTCATCAGGCGACCGAATTTCTCTCCCAGCGCGATGACGACGTTGGGCATGCCGGGCGCGATCAATCCCGAGAAGTCCGCCTCGATCTGATAATCGATGGCTCCGGCGCAATTGTGAAATTTGGGGTGACTCGAATCCGGCGGAGCGATTCCGTCGCGGAGATTTCTGCGGCCCGCGTCATTCGCGACCCAGAGCGGATATCCGCTGTTCGCGAAATCGATTCCCGCCTGGCGAATCGAAACATCCATTCCATATTTTTCCAGCGAACGCAGGAAGGTCATCTCGACGTAGAGATCGTCCTGGCCGAATGCATTGTTCACCAGCGAGTCGGTAAACGGGGGCATTTCTTTTTCGGGCATGATATTGCGGTAGCGGCCCTCGGTCGGTGCGCCCCACGACACGCCGATGATCTGGCCGATCCACCCGGCCTTCATCTTGTCGCGGAATTCACTCACCGGCAGTTTGCGGACGGGGGTCTCCGCGGATATCGCGCGGCCACACGTCGCACATACCAGTCCCACGAGCAGGAATCTGCCTATGCGGTTGATCATGATGCGTCCTTTCCCGGGTATGAGATTCAGTTGTCGGTTTGTTGGAGGAAGATCACGGAACCCGGCCGATCCGCCGCACTGCCGGCGCCGATCGCCTGCGAGGTCACTGTGATTTGGTGAGTGCTTCCGGTTTCGCCGCGCAGCAGCAGGGAGAACCGGCAGGTCGGTTGCGTGGCAATCGCTCGCAGGCGGCGTTCGATTTCGGGTTCGCTCAGAGCCAGGCCGTCTTTGTCGATCGCGCGACGGCACAGTTCGTCGAGGGAGCCCCGCTTCAGTTGCTCTGAGGGAATCCCGCAGACACTGGCCGCCAACGGATTACTGTCGCGGATCTTGCCGTCCCGATCAACCACCAGGATACCGCAGGGCACGGCGTCGATCACTGTTCGATACCGCTGCTCGACTTCCTGCAGCGTCTGCTCCATCTGCTTTCTCGCCGTGATGTCCACGTGCGAACCGGCCATGCGAAACGCTTTGCCGTTCTCGTCGCGCAGCGCCACTCCCCGCGCGAGAATCCAGCGGTACGATCCGTCCTTGTGCCGCAATCGATATTCGTATTCGTAGTGCGAGGTGGCGTTGTCGATGTGCGCCTGATTAGCCGCCATCACCCGCTCGCGCTCATCGGGGTGCAGACGTTTGGTCCATTCATCGAGTTCGTTGGGAAGTTCGTCGTCCTCGTAGCCGAGGATGCTCTTCCAGCGCGCGGAGAAGAAGACCTCGTTCGTGCGGAGGTCCCAGTCCCAGAGGCCGTCCTGCGATCCGCGAACCGCCAGCTCGAACCGCTCGCGGCTGCGACGCAGTTCCTCGAGAGCCTGCCGCCGCTGCACTTCCTGCCAGGTATGAACTTCCTGCCCCAGCGCGGCGGCCGATTCGTAACGATCCGCCGGGCGCTTCGACAGCGCCCGCATACAGATGGCTTCCAGCGCCGGCGGAACGTCGGGCCACAGTTCCCGCGGAGCAGTCGGATCGTCTCTCAGCACTTTGCCCAGGACGTCCCACGTGCTGGTCCCGGTGAACGGAGGCTGGCCGGTGAGGATCTCGTAGAGTATTGCTCCCAGGCCGTAAATATCCGTGTGCATATCCACGAGATCCTGGCGCCCGTTGGCCTGCTCCGGCGCCATGTACGCCGGTGTGCCGACGATGTCGCCCTGCATGGTCCGGCCGTCGTTCTCCGCGGAGTCCGGAATCGAGATGCGACTGCCCGCCGCTTCTTCGTCGGCGCCGAGCACCTTGGCCACGCCCCAGTCCACCAGGAGCACCTCGCCGAAGTCGCCGACAAGCACGTTTTCGCCCTTGAGGTCGCGGTGAATAACGCCGCGCGAGTGCGCGTAGGCCACGGTGTGGCAGATCGCGACGAAAGCGCTCAGCAGCGAGATCAGGCCGAACCGGTCCGACTCGCCCGCCCGCCGGCGCTCGTGGTACTGCCGCGACAACTCAACCAGCGTGCGGCCATTGACGAACCTCATGGCATAGAACGGAGAGCCTGAGTCGGGCGCGGCCACCAGTTCATAAACCGGCACGATCCCCGGGTGCTCGAGTTGTCCGGTGATCTGTGCCTCCTGAATGAACCGACGCTGCACGCGCTGGCGGCGCGACATCGCGGGCCGGAGTTTCTTGACGGCGACAACGCGGTTGAGCTGCTGGTCGCGAGCCAGCCATACCTGACCGATGCCGCCTTCCGCATAGAGTCGTTCCGTCGCGTAACGGCCCTCTTGGCCCGCGGTGCCGGACACCGGGGCGCCGGCGGAACCCGGCCCGCCCGGATCCAGCGGCCGCGAGTTCGCGGCAGCGACTGACTGCGGATCGACCGACTGCATCGACGAGCAATCCGTGGTTCGCTGGACCTGATTCGGATCGGTCTCGAATCGCGTGCCTGGCGTCGTCGCTTCGGAATCGTAGTCTTCGGTTCGCCCGCCGGATGATGTCGCATCACTCATAAGTTCTCATCTTCCCAGCATTCGCAGCAGCCTATCAACGCAAACCTACCACAAAGCCGCGGAAAAAACTCCAGCGACCCGGCAAATACCTTCTTCAAATGCCCCGCGCGGGAGAGATCCCCGGCCGATTGACGCCTTGCGTATAATGGCGATCATCTCAGTCCAGAAAGTGCAACGGATTACCACCGCAGATCTCAGGTAAACATCATGAGCGAAGAGACGCCTCTCGTGCGGCAATGGCTCCTGCTGCGGATGCTCGCCGCCCGGCATCACGGTGCAACCGTCAAGGAAATGGTCGACGAGACGGGGGTCAGCGAAAAGACGATCCGTCGGGATCTCGAGTTGTTCCAGCAGGTCGGCTTTCCGGTTGTGGAATCGGTGGAAGAACACGGCCGCAAGAAGTGGCGAGTCGATCCGGACCGAAACCAGCCGGGCTTGTCATTCACTCTGGACGAGGCCATTGCCCTGTATCTGGGCCGGCGTCTCATGGAACCGCTCGCCGGAACGCTGTTCTGGGACGCTTCCCAGAACGCGTTCAAGAAGATCCACGCCACGCTGGGCGGCACCGCGCTGAAATACGTCGAACGTTTTGCCTCGATGTTCCACAACACGGCTGTCGGCTCCAGCGACTATGCCCGGAAGGACGAGTTGATTGACAATCTGATGCTCGGCATCGAGGATCGGCGGGCCGTCTTCATCACCTATCGGTCCCTGCGGGCTACGGAACCGGTCACCTACGACATCTATCCGTACGGGCTGGCCTACCATCGGGGTTCGCTCTACCTGATCGGCTTTGCTCCCGACCATCGCGAGATACGGCACTGGAAGGTCGATCGCATGGAAGACGCGGAGGTCACTCCCGTGCATTTCAATCCTCCCCGGCATTTTGATCTGCGGGAGCATCTTGCCAAATCGTTCGGCGTGTTTCACGGCGAAGGAGACGTCCACGTCAAGGTCCGTTTCGACGCGTCCGTCGCGCGCTACGTCACCGAATCCCAGTGGCACGCCAGCCAGAAACTGACGATGCTGAAGGACGGCAGCATGGTTGCCGAGTTCGATCTCAGCCACACCGAAGAAATCAAACGCTGGATTCAGAGTTTCGGCCGACATGCCGTCGTGCTGGAACCCGACCGGCTGCGAGCCGAGATGCTGGAGGAACTGAGCGCGCTTCGAGACGCCTACGGGGCCACTGCACCGGGAGCATCGGGAGCGGACGGCCGCCGGGTTGATTCCGCGCGACCGCAGTCCAAGGCCGGCAGGCGTCGCCGCGCGAGTCTCAAATGAGAGCGGGACTCAGTCGGCCGGCCTCGGATCCCCGGGCAAAGATGCCGATCGCACGCGAAGGAATCACTGCAACTTGCCAGCTCCATCATGGATCCTTATCGACGGCTACAACCTGCTTCACGCCAGCGGAGTGTTTGGCGCCGGAGGTCGCACGTCGCTGGAGACCTCCAGAAATGCGCTGCTGGACTGGCTCGGCTCGGTGTTAAGCGAATCGCAGCGGCAACGCGCCACGATCGTCTTCGATGCGCGCGAAGCGCCGCCCGGTTTGCCGCGGTTCGGCCAGAAACACGGGATAAGAATCGTCTTTGCTCCGCGGGGATGCGAAGCCGACGTTGTGCTGGAAGACCTCATCCAGGAGCACAATTCACCCCGATCGCTGCTTGTTGTTTCCAGCGATCATCGAGTTCAGCGCGCCGCGCGGCGCCGCAAGGCGACCCCGATCGACAGTGAGCTGTGGGTTGGACAAGTCCGCCGCGGTGCGCGGGACGAGGAGCCCGCAACCGACCCGCGCCACGATCCCCGCCTCGACCCGCACGGCGACGACCTGCAGAACTGGCTTGAGGAGTTCCGTGACGATTGAGCGGGCTAGAACCGCCGCGGCGCAACAAGGGCAAGTTGCGCGCCGCGGCGTGGTTCAGCCTTCCAGATCCCGTTGAGCGCGGACTTCGTCGAATGCGGCCCGCAGGTGCGCGGCAGTGATCTGCAGCGGAGTCTCCGCCTCAGGTTTGCCGTCCGCGGCGCGGGCGAGGGTCTCTCGGACCGCCGCCAGCGCGCCGCGCCGGCAGATCGCCTGGATTTCCGCACCGCTGAAACCCGCAGTCATGGCGACCAGTGCATCCGCGGTCACGTCCGCGGCGACGGGCTTGCCCCTCAGCCCAATCTGGAAAATCTCCTGCCGCCCCGCTGCATCAGGCAGATCAATCGTCACCTGCACATCGAACCGTCCGGGCCGCAGCAGTGCCGGATCGAGCAGGTCCGGACGGTTCGTGGCAGCCAACACCAGCACCCCCGCCAGTTCCTCGACGCCGTCCATCTCCGTCAGGAACTGGCTGATCACTCGCTCGCTGACGTGCGAATCCGATCCTCCGCTGCCCCGGGCCGGCACGAGCGAATCGAGTTCGTCGAAGAAGACGATGCAGGGCCCCGCCTGCCTCGCCTTTTTGAAGACCTCCCGGACCCCCTTCTCGGATTCGCCGACGTATTTCGACAACAGCGCCGGCCCTTTGACCGAAATGAAATTGACCTGGCTTTCGTTCGCAACGGCCTTGGCCAGAAGCGTCTTGCCGCAACCCGGCGGACCGGAGAGCAGCACGCCTTTCGGCGGACGAATGCCGGCCTGCTCGAACAGCTCCGCGTGCTTCAGCGGCCACTCGACCGACTCGATCAGCTGCCGCTTGATATCCTGCAGACCGCCGACGTCGGCCCAGTGCACATCGGGAACCTCGACAAACACCTCGCGGATCGCGGAGGGATCAACCTCCTGAAGCGCCCGCATGAAGTGGCTCATTTCCACTTCCAGTTTGCCCAGCGTCTCGTAGGGAATCTCGGCGGACGCGAAATCGATTTCCGGCAGGATGCCTCGCAGGCAGATCATCGCTGCTTCGCGGCAGAGCGCTTCGAGGTCCGCACCGACGAAGCCGTGCGTGATGTTCCCGAGCCGGTCCAGATCGACATCCTTGGCCAGCGGCATGCCGCGGCTGTGGATCTCGAGGATTTCGCGGCGACCGTCGCGATCCGGAATCGAAATGGAGATCTCCCGATCGAAGCGACCGGGCCGGCGCAAAGCCGGATCAAGCGCGTTGGGTATGTTGGTTGCGCCGATGACGATCACGTGCTGGCGTTTGGCCAGGCCGTCCATCAAGGCCAGCAATTGCGCCACGACCCGTTTCTCGACGTCGCCGACAACCTGTTCGCGCTTGGGAGCGATGGCATCGATCTCGTCGAGGAAGATGATGCTCGGCGCCTGCCGGGCGGCTTCGTCGAAGATCTTGCGCAGGTGGGCTTCGGACTCGCCGTAGAACTTGTGGATAATCTCCGGTCCGTTGATCGAGAAGAACTTGGCTTCTGTCTCGTGCGCCACGGCGCGCGCGATCAGCGTCTTGCCGCAGCCCGGCGGGCCGTACAGCAGCACGCCCTTCGGCGGATCGATGCCGAGTCGCTCAAACACCTCGGGATAACGAAGAGGCAACTCGATGATTTCGCGGATCCGCTGCAACTCGCGTTTCAGGCCGCCGATTTCTTCATACGACAGCGGCCTCGCGGACTCCGGTTTTTCCTTTTCCTTGCCCTGGGTGCGGCCGACCTGCAGAGCGGTCCCCGACGAGATCATCACGGGACCCGTGGGAACGGTCGACACCACGACGAAATCGGCCGTGCGGGTGCCGAACAGACGGGCGCGCAGCCGGTCTCCGGCGACTACGGGCAAGCCGTCCAGCAGTCGGCCGATGTAGCTGAGATCGCGTTCCCGCAGCGTGATCGAGGCAGGCGAAAGCACGATCTTCTCCGCGGGGCGAATCGCCACCTTGCGGACTTCGACGGCCTGATCAATGGCCGTGCCCGCGTTGTCCCGGGTCAGGCCGTCGATCTGGATCCGCGACTGGCCCCGGAGTTCCTTGTAGGCCGGCATGACCTTGGCAACGGTCTTGCGCTTGCCGCTCAGCTCGACGATATCGCCGATCTCCAAGGCCATCTGGGTCATGTCCGCGGGATCCAGCCGCGCCAGTCCGCGGCCCACGTCCTTGGGCAGTGCCTCCGAGACCTTGAACTTGGACGAACTCTCCCCGGTCGCTGCCATGGCGATTCTCCTGCGACCTCGCCGGCGGCACAGGATCCGTGCGCGCCGACGGTCAGCCCTGGGTGAACTTGATTTCCAGGATTCCGCTGTGACACGTGTAGCTCATCTTCTCCGGCGGGAACGCGGCAGGGAGCAGCACTTCCTTGTGGTACTTCTTGGCGCCATGTTCAGCGGCGATGGTCAGCACGTCGTCCTGCAGTTCGAGTTTCACATCCGCATGATCGATGCCCGGCATTTCGGCGACGACCAGGACATGGTCTTTTTCCTCGAAGATATCGACCATCGGCTCGCGGATTTCGTCCACGACCGTCTTGCCGGTTTCTTCGTCCCGGCGGACGTTGCCGAACGGTTCGACCTTCAGCCCGTCTTCGCCCATGCCGACCTTGATCGAGAATCCGTAGACACCTTTGACGTTGCCGTCCTGGCTTTCGAGCACGCCGGACTTGCGGAGTTCTTCGCCCTTTTCGGCGAGTTCCCCGAGTTTTTCCAGAAGACCACCCAAGCCCCCGAGCAGACCTCCGAGCCCGCGAAAGCCCTCCTCGACGGGTTGCTTCTTCGGATCTTTTTTCGTCATGGACGATTCCTCCCGCAATGTGACACGCCGATCAACAGACGACTTCCGCTGGAGACCGCGGCGGCTCCGCAGCCGCTCGTGCCGCCCTTCTCAAGGCGTCTTCGCGGCACACAGGCGGGACTCCAGCTGAGCGATGCGATCTTGCAGGGCCGCAATCTCCTGGTCTTTCTCGACGTTCCGCCCGGACGACGAGAAATCCGGGTTCCGCAGCCACCAGTCCATGCCGATTTCCTTGGCTTTATCGACCGAGGCGATCAGCAGTCGGATTTGAATCGTGAGCAGTTCGATGTCGACCAGTTTGATCTTGATGTCACCGGCGATGACGACGCCCTTGTCAAGAACGCGTTCCAGCACATCCGCAAGCGTAGCGCTGGACACCGAGTGCTTCGTGGTCTGGGTCGGCATTTGTCAGCTCCTGGTCGTCCGCGGCCGCCGCGACTTTCTTTACGGCCGGCCGGTGCGCACGCGGGAAATCGCTGCGAGCGACGCCACCGGGTGGCGGCCCCGCAGCAGCAGGCCGCGCCATGTGCGGATCTCGCGGACAGCCCAGGTGCGCTGGTCGCACGTCACCCGGCGAAAGGCCGATGCGCGCAACGAGGAGATCAACGATCGCGATGTTTTAATAGCCATCACAGGTTTCCTTCCGGGTCTCCCTCAATGGATGGCGGACCGGCCGCTTCCAGTTCCACTGCCTGAGCAAACAGCCCGGCCTCGGGCGCGTCCTCCGCGCCGTGGATGACGGCCGACTTCCGTTTGCGGCGGCCGTTCGAGGGTACCGCTCGAGCGCCGGTCTTCGCCGGCCTGTCTGTCGTCTCGGCCGGCGGATCGGAAATGGCGCACGCCTGCTGGATGAGCTGTTCCAGGCGATCTTCGCCGACGGATTCGCCATCGTGTGTGATCTTGATGGTATCGCAGCACAGCACGTCCCGGCAGACTTCGCGGAAGATCGCGTCATCGGCCGTGGCCCGCGCGTTTCGCAGCGCCGTCAGTCGGGCAATCATGATGCAGGCCCGGATGGTGGGCCGGTAGTGATTCACGCCCATCGTGCGGAAGCTCCGCACCAGGGCGACGACGCGTTGCGCGTCGTCCATCGGCAGACCCGACTTGGCCGACGTGATGCTCGCCTCGGTATCGGGATCGTAATGGCCGAGCTTGATCGTGATCATGCGATCGAGCAGCGCATCCTGCGTCTTGTGCACACCCGCGTATTCCTCGGGGTTGCTCGTGAAGATCGCGCGGAACTCCGGATGGACCTGCAGATAACCGTCGCCGCTGCGGCAGGTCGGCAGTTCCAGGAGCCGTTCCTCGAGCACGCCCAGCAGCACGTTGTTGGCTTCGGGACGCGATCGGTTGAACTCGTCGTAGATCAGCGTCAGGCCGAACTTGCAGGCCGTCGTGATGCGATTGTCCATCCAGACCTTGGAGACGTTCTCTTCCGTCTTCACCACGGAGTGGATGAAGTTGTCGACGACTCGCGAAGCCCGGTAGCCCAACTGCCCGCCGATCAGGTCCGAGCTGCCGAATTCGTCGTCGCCATGCACCAGAATCACGGGGCGCCCCAGCTCCGCGGCCACGTGCATGGCCAGAGTAGTTTTGCCCGTGCCGGCCGGTCCGCTGAAATGCACCGGATAGCCGGCCTGGGCATAGAACCCAGCCCGCTCGCAAAGACTCCGCACACAGGGAGTGTCGACGAAGTCAGGCTTGCGCCGCAGCGAAAGCACCGTCAGTTCCTCTGGGATTCCGATCACAGGTCACTCCTTGTGGTCTGGGACGAAAGTTCTCGTTCGTAGCTGACGATCCGCCGCGCGGCGGGTGGTATCGGCGGTTCAACCGGGCTACTCGCGTGCCCGCATTTCGCGCCACAGCCGCGTTGCGGTCTGGCACTGCGTGCGGAACTCTACCTGGACTTCATTGAAGCCCTTGAGCATCTCGTTGACCGCCTCTTGGCGTTCACGCTGGTTGGCATCCAGCTTGTCCCGCAAGTCATCGGCTGCTGCCTGCTGCTTGGCGCGGGTGGCCTCGCGAAAGGCCTGAACCTGCTCCGAGCGTTCACGGCAGTTGGCCGCCAGCGCTGCCTTGTCCTCGGCCGCCTGCTCGCGCTGTTCCGCCTGGACGGACTGCATGGACCGAAGATTCTCGTCCATCAGTTCCTTGGTCTGCACCTTCAACTCCGCGACCGCCGTCTGCCGCCCTCGTTTGGCGGCGAACACCGAATCGCAGAGGGACTGAATTTCCTCGGCAAAGTTTGGCATGGACCTGATCTCCACTTGACTGAGCGACACCGTTTAGACCCACTCCGACGGCAAGGGCCACAATGGGCCCCTGCCGTCGGGTCCCCTCTCAAGCGGTTGCCGGACGCGATCAGGCGGGAGCGGCCGCAGTCGCGGTCAAGCCAATTGCCTCGGCGTACTTCAGGTAGGTCTCGACCGACGCGATCACCACGCGGGCCTCCACCGACAACAGCTCGATGCCCACGAGGGACACCTTCACCCACGCATCCACCACGATACCCTTGTCCAGGATGCGGTCGACGACTTCCGCCAAACTGGAACTGTCCGTTGACTTCATGACCTTGGCCATCTCGCAACCTCCTATCCCAATCTGAAAACACTTCTCGCATCGGCCCCGCACGAGCGAGTACTTGGGAACACCCCGAAGCATTCCGGCGAGTTGGAATTCCTATTTAGCGAACGGCATGCCGGTACCTCCGCTTTTTTCAATTGATGACCGCAACTGTTCTATTGATATGGTCTTAGAGTTTTTTTCATCAGAAACGGCCTGATTCAGTCCGTCGGCATCGGCCACTTCGGTAGGTTCGCAAATACCACCCTGAGGTACCGAAGGCCCACCGCGCGACACTTCGGGCTCCACGGAACGCGCCACGGCAAACCGCTGCAGTGCATTCTGGATCTCCGACAGCAAGAAGGGCTTGCCGATAAAGCCGACGATCAGCCCCGAAGCCAGCGCTCCCTGGACGACCTCGTCGTCTTCATAGTGAAAACCTGAGACCATCATGCACGGCAGGCCCGGTGAGCGGGCCGTGAGACGCCGCACGAGTTCAAAGCCGTCGATGTCGGGCAGCTTGACGTCGACAAACGCGAACTGGAATACCTCGCGGTCGACGAGCTGCTGAGCCTCGAGTGCGGTCTTGGCCGCGGCACAGCTGTGCCCCTGCGACACGACGATCTGCCGCAATGCCCAGCACATGTCGTCTTCGTCGTCCACCACCAGGACGCGGATTCGCTGAGGATCCGTGTTCATGGAAACACAGTCGGTTGGCAGTTGACGCGTGACGACGGGCGAGTGCTCACGCTAGAGAAGTTTCCCCAATGGCCCCAGGTCGATATTCAGGTCCTCGCCCTCCAGACCGAATTCGCGTTTCATGCGTTCCATCTGCTCGGATAACTGTAGAAACGTCGTGCCCAGCCGCTCGACTTCCTCGTCGGTCAGCGAACCCGCATCAATCCGGCGTATGGCCTGCCGCTCCAGCAATTCGCGCAGCAGTTCCACCAGCGTCAGCACGAGCCGCCCCAGGCCGTTCTTGACGTCCTCGGTCTTCAGGTCCAGCCGCGGCGCGCGACTGCTGGTCTGCGGAGTCATGATCCCGGCAAAGTCGCCCAGCGACGCGGAGTCCGCTCTCGGCAGATTCTGCACCTCGAAGGTCATGGGTCCCTCGCAGCCGGCTTCTCCGGCCAATTGCCAATCTGAAGTTGTTTGGCCGACTCGACCGACGTCAGCACCAGCTGCAGGCCGAGGTAGATCAGATCGATGTCCGCCACCGAGATGATGACCTCGCCCGCAATCACCACGCCCTTGTTCAGCACGCGGTCGAGCGTTTCGCACAGCGAAATGTGCTCTTCATGGCCGTTCGTGGTCGCGATCTCCGGATGCATATGCGATCCCCCGTGCGCTGCAACGGCAACGCGTTCCGGCCGGCGTCCCCGCGCTGCGATACATCACTCCGATTCTTCGGCCGGCAGCCAGCCGCGGCCATGGCAGTTCAGGCACGGCAGGCACGGAGCCGAACCGTCATCCCCCGAACCCCGGCATTCCGGACAGGGAGCACTCGGCCCGTCCGGCGCTGCGATGGCTCCCGCGCCGTGACACACCGTGCAGGTGAATGTCTTCACGGCCCCCGAGCCGTTGCAGTGAACGCATGGAATGCGCGGGACGGGCAGCGAGACGACGCCGCTCCCTGAGCACACGGTGCACGTGGAAAGATACGACATGATGCCGAACGGATCCTTGCCGGTGCCGCGACAAAAAGCGCAGGCCGCATTCTCCGACGTCCGTTCCTGTTTTTCGACGCTCATGAGGAGATCCCCCGTCGATCGTGCTTCAGCGAATTGCCCATCTCCGTCCCCACGACTCTGCCGCTCCCGTCCTCCATCGCGGCAGATTGTCCCGATCAAGTCGCTGCGCCCGCGGCTCCCAGCAGTCGTTCATATATGCTGCGGGCCTGCCGCAACTGTCCCTGCAACTCGTATTCCTCCGAGATCTCCAGCAATCGTCCGCCGGCCTGCTGGCCTTCCAGCGACGCCGGGTGCTTCTCCACCAATTCGAAGTACATTTCGAGCGCCTGCTTCGGAGCGCCCGACCGGCGATAGGTGTCCGCCATCCGCAGCAAACGGCCCAGAATCGGCGACGGCCCGGCCGGCGACTCGGAAACTGTCACTGTGACTTCGCGCACCTGGACTTCTCGCGGCTGCAGCGGGATTTCCAAATGCAGCTCGGCGCTGTCGGGGGATGAGTTATCCATGATGACCTCCAGAGATTGAGTTGCTCCAAACACTATCCGTACAATTCCCTTCCGAGCCGCGACAGGCGGTCCATTCCGCGCGGCTCGCCGCAGCGAAACACGTCCGCCTGACGGACGTCGGCCAGAAAATCGGCGAAAGAACGGCGAATGCGCGCCTCGGCGACCGCCAATTCCCGGCACAAAGGACAATCGCTGGCGGGCGTGGCCAGATTCAGGAATAAGGCCGGCACGTACACGTGCGCCTCGCGACAGGCTGCCAGCAGATCGCGTGTCTCGTCCAGCGCCATGCGAGTCAGTATGCTCACCGCGAACAACTGCGTTCGACGCGGATCGCAAAGCAGCGATCTCAGCAGCTTCAGACGCTTGGACATCTCGACCAGGTACTCCACAATCCGCGGCAGCCGAATCAGATTGCGGTACTTGAGGAACAGCCCGAACACCGCCTTCAGCCATCGTTCAATCAACTCGGGTGTTTCCAGCAGCCGGATCAAGTGTCCGGTCGGTGCGGTATCCAGGACGAACAGGTCGTATTCGTCGGCGTCCAGCAGTTCGACCGCCCGCAGCAAAGCCATCACTTCATCCAACCCGGGCGGCGACAGATCGAGAATCCGCTGCACGACATCATGATCGAATTCCAGGTCCATTCCGCTGCTGTTCAGCAGCGATTCGAAGAACCCCTCGACCTCGGTGAGATAACGCTGCTTCAACGTCTCGAACTCCGCGGCCGCGTCGACCTCCATCACAAACACGCGGTCGGTCAACGGAACCGGCTGCGAGCCGACCGGCCGCTCGAGACAATCGGCCAGCGAATGCGCCGGATCGGTCGAGAAGAGCAGGACTCGTTTCCGTGAATACGTCTCCGCGAGCCGCAATGCCGAAGCGCAGGCCAGCGTGGTTTTTCCGACGCCGCCCTTGCCGGCGAACAGAATCAGCCGCGTCTCGCCGTTGGGCAGCGCAGGCTGCCGCATCGCCAGCGGAACCAGAGGTACCGGCGCTTCAACGTGCTCCGACGGCTTTTCAATCCGGGCAATGCCGTCCCAGAATCCGCGCAATGCCTTGTTTCCGCGGACTTCCGCCGGATACATCGGAATTCCCCACAGTTTCAGGCCGCTGAACTGCGCCGCGGCGTGGGCCAATTCGCGTTCCTGTTGGCGGTGTGCTTCGCGGCAGACCAGGCATTCGGCGCCCGATGGAAAAAGCCGATTGACAAGCACGTCCTCGACCGAGATCTGCAGCGTCCGCAGGCGGGCCGCCAGCCGCTCGGTTTCGTTCACACTCATGGCCTCGGCGAGCATCACGGGAATGAAACGGCACTGGCAGTGGTCCGTAAGCAGCGACGCGAGCCGGTTGATCGAGCCCCGCAGATCGGTGAGAAACGCCTCCGTTTCATCCTCGCGGTCGGGCGGGCCATAAAGTTGAGCGAGGAAACGGTGCTTGGCCAGCATGGCGTCGCAGGCGCCGAGCCACACCCGCATCAAGTCCGGCAATTCAAGAAACCTCAGGGTATGCCCGGTCGGCGCCGTGTCGATCAGCATGCAGGAATACTTTTCTTCCTGCAGAACGGCCGCGATGTTCAAGAACGCCATCAGCTCGTCGAAGCCCGGCAACGACAGATCCAGGAACTGCGAAATGTCGTCGTCGTCCAGGAAAGTGCCGCGCCGCGCGATCTCGCGGAAGTGCGCGACATGTATCGCGCGGAACTGGTCCAGGCTCTGACGAAAATCGATTTCCCGGCAGGTCAGATTCTCCGGCAGCGCCGTCCCGGCAAGGCTGTCGCTGAGCGAATGTGCGGGGTCCGTCGAAGCCAGCAGAAAGGTGCGCTGCGGAAAACGGGTGGCCAAGTCGATCGCAGAGGCCGCGGCGCACGTGGTCTTGCCCACCCCGCCCTTGCCTCCGAACAGCAGCAGGCGAAGCTGCCGGTCATCGAGAAATCCAGGCCTGCTCGCGATCACAATCGACGCCCCTTCCCGCGCGGTGACGCGGCCGTCGAGAGCCTTGCCGGCAACTCTCATTCGCCGCCCGCTTTCACCCGCTATTCCTCATCGTCGATCTCGAGTTCGTCGTCCGCGAGTTCCTCTTCGTCGAACTCTTCGTCGTCGAACTCCTCCTCGTCCTCTTCGATTTCGTCGGGCTCTTCGTCTGCGTCGTCCGCAGACTCTTCGTCGCCGATCTTCATCGCCTCCGTGCGGGCTGTTTCGATTTCATCCAGCCGGTCGAGCAGCGCCCGTTCGCGTTCGTCGAACTCCGCCTCGCTCAACTGCTGCGTCTCGAGACGCATGTACAGTTCGCTCAGCTCCGTGCGGATCGCTTCCGATTCGCTGGCCGCATCCTGCTGGGCCGCGTTGTAAACTTCCCGGAACACGGCCATGATCCCGCGCGCGGGCATCATCAGCAGATCGTCGAGGAGAAACATGACTGGCTCCCGCGTGGTTTCGCCGTCCGGCGTATGCTCCGGTCTCGGCGTCAAGTCTGCAGAGTGATGTCCACGAAATTGTGCGGTGGCCAGGGGCCGTTGAAGTCAAACGCAAAATGGTGGTCAAAAAACTTCGCGGCGGCGAACACACCCTCTTCGAATGCTTTCTGCTGTCCGCGCTCAATGAGGCAGGCCAGGTTCATCACCTCGCGCTCGTCGCGGGGCTTGTTCTCCTTCACCTCGAAGCACTGGGGGCCGAGCACGCTCAGCACCTGCGCAATGTGGTGTTCGCGATCCTGCAGCAGGGCGCGGTCAAAGGTCCTCCCCAGCTCGATCTTCTCGTCCTGCGTCGGCTCGCGGCTGGTGCGGAACAGGCTGTCCCGCAACAGCTTCAGATCGGCATGCGTATCGACGAAGTACTCGAAGATGTTGGGCACGTCCCAACAGACGCGCAGACCCATCTCGACCTTGCCGGCAAAGCGATCGAGCTGCTCGCCAAACGCTTCTTCATTCTTGTCCAGGATGCGCTGCACGGCGTCGCCGCCGTCCGCCACGACACCGAAAGCCATCGGCAGGATCGTCTCGGTCTGCAGCAGCCGCTTGAGCACTTCGTGATGCGCGGCAAGCCGGCGGCGCTCGGGACGCAGCCGCTCGTTCGGAATGTCGCTGACCACGGCGGCAACTCGCGATTTGCCGATGGTGTACACCATCCCGCCGTCGATCCCGAACGGCCCGAACTCGTCTTGAGTCGGCCGCGAGATGATGGCGTAAAGGTAACGACCGGTGACTTTGCTGGACTTCTGCGGCTTTTCAAGGGCGCTGGCGGACATGAGAGGGACTCCTGAGTGGGGGCGCCGCGAGGCGCAACTTGCAATGCTTCAATAACGGATCTCTTTGGCCTTGATGCGCCGGCCGGTATCGGGCGGCGTTTGGGGACAGACGATGCCCACCATGTCCGGTTCTTTGACAAATCCCTGCAGGCGATGCTCTTTGGCGGCGATCTCTTTCAGCCGCTCCACGATCTCCGCCTGACGACGGGCCGCGGCCGTGAGTTCCTTGTTCAGACGCTCCTTCTCATTCGCCAGTGCCGACAACTCCAACAGGGCGCCTGCCGCGGTGCGAGTCCGCCGCAAATCGACCAGGGACCCCATCGTCTTGACACCGCGAAGCGTTTTTCTTGCGCCGCTCATCGCAAGGACCTTTCATGCCCGAGAAGAACCGACCGGGGACAACCGCTTGACCGCTGACGTGAGGAAAGGGGACATACATCCGTTCCGCGCCGGCGAACGTCCAGGGACCGACTCCGGCGCGCTCGCTTGGCAATCGCACCTTGAGCGAACGCCGTGCCAATCCAGCGGGGGGCAGGCAGCCGCTCGCCGAACTGACGGCCGACCAGGGAATTGGGCCGCGATCGTGCCTGCCGGTCACTCAGGATGCGGGTATCCCATCGCCGTCGCGGGAGCGGAAAATACCACTGAGCGGGTTCGCATGCCCACTGGCCCGACCACAGAAGTGGGTTGTCATGCCGCGTCGTAGTCGCCGCGTTCCCTGCCCAGCGGCAGCATGACTTTGACGGTCGTCCCCTGGCCCTCCTGGCTGGCAATCTCGATCTTCCCGGCGTGCTGCTGCACGATGGTGTGGCAGATCGACAACCCCAGCCCGGTACCCTGGCCCAGCGGCATGGTGGTGAAGAAAGGATCAAAGACCTTCCGCAGGTGCGCCGCCGGAATGCCGCAGCCGACGTCGGCCACAAATAGCAACGCGTGCGAGTCGGTGAATTCCACCGTAACCGCCACGTTGCCGCTCCGCCCCGCCATCGAATGCACTGCGTTCAGCACCAGGTTCGTGACCAGCTGCTGCAGCAGGCACGCGTTCCCGTGCACGACGACGGGGTCTTCCGGAAACTGCGTCAGCAAATCGTGCTTGGCCATCGCTCCCTGCTTGGCTACCGCCGCAAGAGCTTCCGTAATGATCGGGCGCAGATCAAGATCCGTTTTCCTGCCCTTGTCCGGAGGCCGCGCGAACGAGAGCAGGCCTTCGATGATGCCGGCCATCCGAACGACGCCGTGACAGATCCGCTGGACGCATTCCTCGGCGCCGTCCGGCGGCAGGGAATTGTCCTGCAGCAACTGGGCGGCGGCGGAGACCACGGCCAGCGGATTGCGGAGTTCGTGGGCGATGCCGCCGGCGAGCACCCCGAGCGACGCCAGTTTCTCGTTCTGCAGCAGCTGGGCCTCGAATTCGCGGCGTTCCGTGAGATCTCGGCCGACCGCCACCAGCGCGATCACCCGCCCGTCCGCATCGCGCATCGCCGAGAATACCCACGAGATCGGTATGATCGCGCCGCTGCGGCTGTTCAGATCCACCTCGACGGGTTCGGTCCGTCCATGTTGGCGAACACGATCCAGGACATCGGACAGCAGCTGCCGATGCGACTCGACTCCCAGATCGCAGAGCGGGCGATCGCAGACCTCGTAGGCCTCGAAACCGAGCACATGCCCGGCAGCCGTGTTCCACGTCAGGATCTCGCCCGAGGGACGCAGCGACAGGACGATATCGCTCGCGCTCTCGATCACACTGGCCAAGTGCCGCTCCGCGTGCCGGGCTTCCTCGCCGAGCCGGATCATGTCGGTGATGTCTTCCATCAGCAACATCACGGCGTCGACTTTTCCGTCGCCGGGGAAGGGGATCAAGCTGTAGTAATACGTGCGTGAAGGCAGCCCCGGGGCGCGATAGACCAGCCGCTCTCCCTCGGTCGCCTTGCCGCTGCGAAACACCTCGGTGACACGCCGCCGAAAATTCAACTCCTGATAAATCACGGTCGGAAAGACTTCTTCAAGCCGCCGCCCGAGCACCGCGGAATGCGCCAGTCGCGACTTGGACAGGAACTTGTGATTGGCCAGCACGATCCGCAACTGAGGGTCGAGCAGCAGGACCGAGGAGGGAATACGGTCGAGCACCATGAGGCACAGTCGACTGTCCCGCGTCGGATCCAATCCTTCGAGCAGCGCGCCGACCATCGCCGGACTTGGCACGCGACACTCTCCCCCCGCGGTTGTCTCGACGGAGGGAGAGCCCTGATTTTCAGGCGCCCGCCAATGCGACGTCATGATTGCCACCTCGGCGTCTTCCAGGCTGCGAAGCTGTATGGCGGCCAGGGACCGGTAAGCAGCAAACGGTCCGGCGAGTCTTCCTGCAACTGCGCGAATGCCTGGCGAAAACCAGCGAGCGCCGCGCGCGAAACCAGAAAACACAACGACCCGGAACCACCCGGACCCGCCGGAGGTGGTTCGGCCACCGAGTCGATCGACCACCCTGCAAATGCCAGGCCGCACCGCTGCACCGCCTGTTCAAAAACTCGCCGGCTGCGATCATGGCCGTCGAATCGTCGCCGGCGCTGCGCAAGATAGGCCAAGCCGGCGGAAGCGGCCGAGATCGCGGGCGATGCGGATGCCGGTTGGTCTGCGGCAATCTCGCCATCGGGTTCGGCGGGAAGCACCCGGAGTCCCATCTCGACACAGCCCTCGACCCGCCGCAGGCCCTCCTGCAGCGATATCGAGTTGCGGCTGAGCAGTTGCCGAAGCTCTTCCTCCCGATCCAGCCAATAGCCGTATCGCATCGGGAGCACCGTGACCCGCTGGAACAACGCCTCGACGACGCCCGCGTAAGCCATGAGATCCGATACGGAGGGGACCGCTCCCGCCGATTGGCTCGGTCCGGCCGGAGACCAGGCGGCTGCCAGCGGTCCCGCACTGACCGTGGCCAGCGGAGTCCCGTCCCCCCCCGCTGCCTGTGCGGCCTGCAGCGTGTCTCGGCTCCAGAAAATGCCGTACACCAGGTGTTTCACGGCGACTCGTCCCCCCAGCGCGGACAGAAGTTGAAGGGAGGCCACGGCCCCGTGATTTCGAGCGTCAAGCCACGGTCACGATGCGCGGCCTGAACTCGCTCCGCGTAGTCCCGGAAAGCGCCGACCGACACTCGGGGCAGCAGCAGCGCGGCATGCAGGATCATCTCCCGCCCCGAATCGTCGGGCGGACGGCTGCCGAGCGGTCGGACCTCCACCGCAGGTGCCGTCAGGTCGGCGGCCAGCGACTCGGCCAGCGTTCGCCCCAATTGCCGCGCCCGCTCCTGGATCTCCGCCTGAAGCCGCTTTTCCTGGAAATAACGGGCACCCGGCGCTGCGGGGAGCCTCTGGCGCCGCTCAGCAAGCGCCGGATCGCTGAGTGCCACCCATTGCTCCGCCGCTTCCGAGTGCAGATAGCCTTTGAGCGACCATTCTTCCAGTTCCCGCATGCGGTCGAGAAACTGCGAGATCTCGCCGAGTCTCGGCCGCATGAACTCGAGCAGCGCCGCTTCCGATGAGAATATCGCCCCGAAACGCACCGGCAGCACGGGCCCCCGCGCCAGGTGCTTCTCGATCACCTGCTCATGAGCCAGGGCGCGCGGAATCACCCACTGCGAATCCTGCAAGTGAGCTTCGGCCGCCGGCCCCTGCCAGTCCGCCAGCGGCACGGTCGAAAACACGGCCGCAACCTCCCCCGCGATCAGCCTGCCCCGGCCCGAGGACTCGACGTCCGGCGGCTCGGCGGGAACCCCCGGTGGCGTGAAGCAATACAGGTAAACGCCGCGTCCGCTGAGAGACTGCTCGCACGTCTCCTGAATTGACGGAAACATCTGCAATCTCCCGCAAACCGTGCTCACTCGTCGGTCCCGGATCGACTCCACTCCAACGGAATGAGCTTGTACTGCTTGGCCTTGATCCGGATCGTCTTGTAGTCCATGTGCAGCATCATCGCAGCCCGCTTCAAGTTCCCGTGAGTCTTCTTGAGGTACCGCTCCAGGATCGAGCGTTCCGCGCTGCACGTGATGTCATGCACCATCTCTTTGAATGTCGCTTCATCGACGGACTCCGCTGCGACGGACTCCGATCCGATGGAAACCGGCAGGGAGGAAAGTGGCGGGGCAAGCGGCACGGCTGCCTCGGTTTCCTCCCGCGGCTCGACGATCTCGGCCAGTTGCAGATGCTCCTCGGTAATCGTGGATTCCGCCAACAGGACCGCTCGCCGCACGACGTTGCGCAACTCGCGGACATTGCCGGGCCAGGAATGTGCGAGGAGGGCCTCGACAGCCGCGTCGGTCATCAGCATCGGCGAGCGGTGCAGTTCCTTGCAGGTCCAGTCCAGGAACCTCTTCGCCAGGAATATGACGTCTTCGGGACGCTGACGAAGCGGCGGGATCGTCGTGCTGAGTTCATTCAGCCGGTAGTACAGGTCGCGGCGGAACTCGCCCTTTTCGACCAGACTCGCCAGGTCTTCATTCGTCGCCGCGACGACCCGCACATCGAGTTCGACCGGAGCGGTGCCGCCGATATGGTGAATCACGCGCTCCTGCAGCGCGCGCAGCAGCTTTGCCTGCATCGCCAGCGGCAGGTTGCCGATCTCGTCGAAGAAAAGCGTGCCGCCCATCGCGGCCTCGAAGCAGCCGACCCGGGCATGATCGGCCCCCGTGAACGCGCCCTTTTCATGCCCGAACAGTTCGCTTTCGATCAGCGTCGCCGGGATTGCCCCGCAATCAACCGCCACAAACGGACCGGACGACCGCCGGCTCAGCCGATGAACGGCCTGAGCCACCAGCTCCTTGCCCACGCCCGTCTCGCCGTGGATGATCATTGTGAAGTCCGACGCCGCGACGCGTTCAATCCGCGAGACGACGTTTTGGATGGCAGCACTGGGCCCCATGACCTCCCTGAGCAGAAATCCGTCCAGCGGCGAAACCCGCTTGACACCGCTCTGCTTGCGGGGGCGTCCGGCCAGCGCCATGCGAACGGCCAGCGTCACATCGTCATTCTTGAACGGCTTTGTCAGAATGCCGTCGGCCGCATGCTCGCCGGCCTCGACCGCCACGTCCTCGCTGCCGTGCCCGGTGACCATGATCACGGGCAGGGAAGCGTTCAGCTGTCGAACCGAGCGGAGAACCTCCAGCCCGTTCATCCCCGGCATCACAAGGTCCAACAGCAGCACATCGGCCAGACCTTCACGGACCATCCGCAACGCGGCCTGTCCATTTTCGGCCGCCAATGGCTCAAAGCCCTCTTTCCGCAGAACCGCTGTCAAAGCCCATCGAATGCCCGCGTCATCGTCAGCGATCAATACTCGCGAGGGCTGTGCTGTAGTCCGGCTCACGGCGTCCCCTCCTGTGTCTTCACAAGGCTCTCTTCAGTTGCCAGCTTGCGGATGCGGATGCCAGCCGGCAGATGCGGATCCAATGAGTGCAACATGCCGAGAAACAGCAGGCCCGTTTCGCCAACTTGCAGCGTGTCGTTGATGCGGCTCGCGATAAAAGCGTCCCGGCGTTCCAGCGTGCGGCGACTTGCGTCCTGCTGACTGCGGCCGACTGTCCTGGAGCCGCCGCTCTCCATGGAACACAGCACCTGTTGGGCCAGTTCATATTCCGCCAGCAGCAGCTCGGTGGACTCCGTGCCCATCAGCTGTGCGCCCCGCCCGATCAGGTCCAGCAGCAATTGATGGTTCTGACTTCCGGCTCCGGCGAGATCCTGCACGATCTTGGCCTCGTGACCGCAGGCCGGCAGACCATCCTGATAAAGCCGGACTCGGCGATAATCCAGATTCAGCAAGTCCAGATTCTCGCGAATCTGCTGCCAACGCGCGTCGACAGACCGCACGTGCTGTTCCCACTTCTGCTTGCCCACTCGCCGAATGTAGAGCCGGCGTATGGACTCGCTCATGCTGCCCTGGTCCACCTGCGAATGGATTATCGGAACCCAGATGACGTCTCGCACCATGTCGTCTGCCATGGTCCACTCCGACCGTTTTCAGGGCGGGATTCGTCAACGCAGTAGTCGTCACGGCGCGGATAGCGGCTGCACCGGCTCCCCCTTTTCCGGCAGAACCGCACAGCAAGGCACGCGAATTCACCAACCGAAATCCGGAGTCGCCAAACTTCCCCACCCAAAACCCCGGTGCCGCAGACAATTGGGCGCTCAAAATTAAAGATTGCCACCTAGCACCCGATTACGTGCGCAGAACTCCCATAATCTACAACTGCGAAAAATTAATACCAATGGGTAAATTGCGACATTCTCTATGGGGACGCGACTATCCTGCGACTCTATTGATTATTAATACCGCCACGGATTATCAACTCTGCAAAACACCGCATTCTGCATGCCGGGCCGGCAACTGGAAACCGCCACGACGGATCGCGCAACTCCGACGTGCATCAGAATTGCCAATACCCAAGAAGGCGGCTTTTTTCGATGTTTTCGCAGCGCAGCAGCAGACACGCGACCACACCCGCCGGAAAACGCGGACTCGCCGCTCTCACAATTAGCCGCACCCGCAGCACCGCGGATGACCATACACTACCAAGCAGTCTATATATACTGCCACGCGACTAATGTGATTAAGAAACTCAGTCCGACACGTCAGCAACACTCATTCGAGAGCTACATGAAGTGACCGACTAAGTGCTTTAGAGATGCCTGGACGACTCAAATTGTAAAACACTTCCGCAGCACTCTGGTGCTGCACCTTTGGCACCCACGGCTTAATTAGTGCTCCCAGTCCGACCGCAAACAAGGCATAGGGGCCTCCTAATCGTCCAATGTTTTATCGCATTCTTCCGAGGCCCGTGCAAGCAGATTGAAACACTCATCCCGAAAGGAGCAGTAGCGGCCACGGGGCATACGCGGTGGAGGTTCACCTCGCAGGATGAAAATGCGGATGCCTGATGCCGGAAATCGGCAGTAGGCAATCGGTTGGATGTTCGTGTTCCTCCAGATTCCATACTTCTTCGCACGAGACGTCTTCTCTCAGCCGCAGTCGTTCGTCGAGCACATCCCAGGGTTCTTTGGCACCTGGTCGATTCAGTCTGGCCGGATCCGACCGGGCGCGAGCATCCATACCGCCCGGCGCTCCATCGACGATGACCAGACGCGATGATCTGGCCGGACCAGCGTCGGCCATCCGTACGAACGCCGGGAATTCCTCTGTCGTATTCGACATACCAATGGAAACGAACGCCGAATTGGCAGTTATCTCGATCGGAATCCAGCGGTTCGTGTCTTATTGAATGAGCGGAGAAGATCGGGATAGGGCCGCAGGACTTTGATCGTGGAGGCGCAGTATGCCCAGCGAATCGATCCATGCTGTAACCGGAGCCTACGGATACTCCGGCAAATACATTGCCCAGCGTTTGCTGGGTGAAGGCCGGAATGTCATCACACTGACCAATTCCGTTTCCCGGACGAATAACTTCGGCGACCGGATCAAGGCGTTTCCGTTCGACTTTGACGAACCCGACAAGCTGGCCGAGCATTTGCACGGCGTCTCGGTTCTCTACAACACGTACTGGGTGCGGTTCAATCATCGCCTGTTCAAGCACGCCGATGCGGTGCGGAACACGCTTATGCTGTTTGAGGCGGCCAAGCGGGCGGGCGTCAAGAGAATCGTCCACGTCAGTATCACGAACCCTGCGGAGGGCTGCGGGCTGGAGTACTTCGAAGGCAAGGCCACCCTGGAAAAGGCGCTGATCGAGTCGGGGATTTCCCACGCCATCCTGCGGCCGGCAGTCTTGTTCGGCAAGGAAGACGTGCTGATCAACAATATCGCCTGGGTCCTGCGCCGACTTCCCGTGTTCGGAGTGTTCGGCAATGGACGATACCGTATCCAGCCGATCCATGTGGATGATCTGGCTGCCTTGGCTGTCGAGCAGGGCAAGGTCCGCGAGAATGCCATAATCAACGCCATCGGGCCGGAGACCTTCACCTTCCGTGAGCTTGTGGCGAAGATCGGCGAGATCATCGGCAAACCCCGTCCCGTCATATCCGTTCCGCCGCGATTCGGTTACGTAGTGGGGCGATTGCTTGGAACGCTCGTCGGAGATGTGGTCATCACTCGCGAAGAGATCGAAGGCCTGATGGCCGATCTCCTGTATGTGAACGCGCCGCCCGCCGGCACGACGGTGCTAACGGATTGGGTCAAGGCGCACGCCGAAACCCTGGGCCGCTCGTACACAAGCGAACTGGCCCGCCGGACGGATCGGACGTCTGCGTACAGGTCGAACTGAATCGAGCTCGCGTTGCGTGAAGAGGGCACCGGTCGAACACGGCTTCCGGATGCACTCATCCGCGAAAATCCACTCACCATCCGTGGCCTCTTCCGTGAGCGCCGGTAAAATCGCCCCTATGGATGACTCGCGCCACGACGATCACGAACTGCACCGGAACCTGGTCGTTCGCGTCCGGGGATGGAGCGGCTGCTTCTGCGAATTGGACGGGACCTATCAGGACCGGATTATCGGACTGCACAACTACGGAGCGGAGCGATGCGGCACGCAGTGATCTTCGACATGGACGGCGTGCTGGTCGATTCGTTCGCCCTGCATCGGATCGTCTGGGCGGAAATGGCCCGCGACGAAGGACTGTCGTTCGACGTGGCCCGCTTCGACGAGGCATTCGGACGCACGAGCCGCGAGGTTATCGCGCATCTCTGGGGCGCGGGCCGATACACGCCCGCTCAGATCGCGGTCCTTGACGAGCGCCGCGAGGGTGCTTACCGCGACTTGCTTAAGACGCAGTTCCCGGGCATGCCCGGTGCCGGGGACTTAATTAATGCACTCCACGTCGACGGGTTCGCCCTGGCGATGGCAACTTCCGCCCCGCTGGAGAACGCGGAACTGGTGCTCGACAAGCTCGGCCTGCGGCATCTCTTTCCCGTCATCGTCACCGCAAAAGACGTGCACAGGGGCAAACCCGACCCTGAGGTCTTTCTCCTGGCTGCCGCGGGAGTTAATATTCCGCCCGGCCGTTGCGCCGTGATCGAGGATGCTCCGCCCGGTGTCGAGGCGGCCAACCGCGCCGGCATGCTGAGCATCGGACTGACCAGCGGCGGCCGCACTCGCAAGTCACTCGCCGCGGCCCGCCTCGTGATCGGTTCACTTGACGAACTCTCGCCTTCGCTGATTCGACAACTCTTGAAGAACCACGGCGGCAGAGCCGCCTCCCAATACGGTGCTGACGCACCGGCCTGAAGCCCCGCTCCCGTTGGTCGCTGAACTTTGCGCGAATTACCTACGTTCTTACCGTTAGCGCCACAGAAGACTGCCCCATGAAGCCAATCATCCCGCAACTGCTCGCCGTGCTCGCTCAAGCCGCACTAATTCAGGCGTTATCCGCGGCCGAAAACCCCAAGCCGCATCGGCTCGAACCTGTGCCGGTTTCGCAGGTGGATATCGAAGACGAGTTCTGGTCGCCCAAGATCAAGCAGTGGCGCGAGGTGACGATCCCGGATTGCCTCGACAAATTTGAAAAAGACCGCGGCGGGGCCGTCAACAACTTCGACCTCGTGCGCGACGGCAAGACCGGCCAACACGCGGGCCCCGAGTTCTTCGACGGACTGCTTTACGAGACGATCCGCGGGGCCGCGGATTTTCTGGCCGTTCGGCGCGACGCGCCGCTCGAAGCGCGGCTGGACGGGTATATCCAGCGCATCGCGGACGCGCAGGCTAAGAGTCCCGACGGATACATTAATACCTGGACGCAGACCATAGGGTCTCAGAACCAGCGCTGGGGCATGAATGGCGGAAACGATGTTTTCCAGCACGATGTCTACAACGCCGGGGCATTGATTGAAGCCGGCGTGCATTACTATCGCGCCACGGGGCGCCCCGCGCTGCTGGCCGTCGCGACGCGCATGGCGAACCTGATGTGCGATACGATCGGTCCGCCGCCGAAAGCGAATGTCATTCCGGGCCACTCGATCACCGAAGAGGCGCTGGTCAAGCTCTATTGCCTTTATCGCGACGTGCCGGAAGCCAAGAAGGCCGTCGCGGTTCCTGTGGACGAACGGCGCTACCTGCAACTGGCCGAGTTCTTCATCGACGCGCGCGGGCATTACGAAGGACGCACCAGCCGCGACAAGAGCTATGGAGACTACAGCCAGGACCACGCGCCGCTGGCGAATCAGAAGACGATCGAAGGACACGCCGTGCGGGCAACTCTGTTTTGCACCGGTATAGCGGCGGCTGCAAGGGCCGATGACCGACCGGAATACAACGCTGCTGCCTGCCGACTGTGCGATAGTTTCATTCGGCACAAGATGTATATCACGGGCGCAGCGGGCGCGATCGGCGGCGAAGAGAAATTCGGACCCGACTACTTCCTGCCCAACGACGGCTACATGGAAACGTGTGCCGCAATTGGCGGAGGCTTCTTCAACCACAACATGAATCTGCTCTCCGGCGAGTCTCGCTATGTCGACGACCTCGAACGCGCGCTCTACAACGCGGCGCTGGGCGGCATCGGCTTGACCGGCAATCAATACTACTACCAGAATCCGCTGATGGGCGACTCTCTCCGCCGCTGGGAATGGCACGGTTGCCCATGCTGCCCGCCCATGTTCCTGAAGATCATGGGCGCTCTGCCCGGCTACATCTATGCCATGGAGCCCAACGCCGCGTACGTGAACCTGTTCATCGGCAGCCACGCAAAGCTGACTCTCGCAGGTACAAAAGTCTCGTTGCGTCAAACCACGCGGTATCCGTGGAACGGCCAGGCGAAGATCGCCGTCGAGGCCGAAAAGCCCGCGGAATTCGATCTCATGATCCGCATCCCCGCGTGGTGCCAGGGCGAGACAGCCCAGGACGACCTCTACCGGATCTTAGGTCGGCCGGCCGGCGGAGCGGTGAAACTGTGCGTGAACGGCCAACCCGTTGCACCGATCGACGTCGAGCGCGGTTACGTAAAACTGCACCGAACCTGGAAGACGGGGGACGTCGTCGAACTTGCGCTCGACATGCCGGTTCGCGAGGTGCTCGGTAACCCGGGGATCGAAGCGGCTCGCGGGCTCGTGGCGCTGATGCGCGGACCGCTGGTTTACTGCGCCGAGTCGTTGGACAACACGACTGGACTGCGGCAACTGATCGTGACACCGGAGGCATCCTTCACAACCGAGTTCAAACCCGACTTGCTCGGCGGCGTTGAGGTAGTGCGAGGCAAGGTACTCGCTCGCACCGTGGAAGAAGGCCAGGCCAGTACCGCGCCCGCGGAACTTACGGCGATTCCGTTTTATGCCAGCGCAAACCGCCAGCCGTGCTCGATGCGGGTGTGGCTGGCCGCGAGTCCGGACAAAACCGTGAAGCCGACGATTGCCGAACGAAGCCGCCCGTCAGCTTCTCATTGCTGGCCGACCGACACGCTGGCCGGCCTCAACGACCAGCGCGAGCCGGCGACATCAGACGACCTCACGATCCCGCGTTTTACGTGGTGGGACCATCGCGGCACGAAGGAATGGGTTCAATACGAATTCGAACGGCCCACCAAGGTCTCGGCAGTCGAAGTTTACTGGTGGGATGAACGCCGCATCAAAGCCCAATGCCGCGTTCCTCAATCCTGGCAATTGCTCCGCATGGCCGACGGCAAATGGCAACCGGTGACCGGAGCCTCTGCATACACCACGGAAATGGACCGATTCAATCGCGTCACGTTCGACCCGGTCGAGACCACCGCGCTGCGGATCGAAGTCCAACTACAGCCCGAATGGTCCGGCGGCATCCTCGAATGGAAAGCGTCCCCGCCCGCCGCGACGGAGAACAAGCAGCCATGAGGACATTAATCAACTCAGCGATTCTTCTGACGGCTTTCGCATGTTGCAGCGACATTACGAACGTGTTTGCTCAACCCGATTCACCCTCCTGCATTGCGGGAGGGTCGGATGCGATAGCGTCCGGGGAGGGCCAAGCCCCCCTCTCCGGCCCTGCCGGGCCGACTCTCCCCAAGGGGCGAGTGAATTCTGAAGCACATATCGGGGTTCAGGCCGACCGGGTGCTGCATCCTGTTTCGCGTCTTCTTACCGGCGCGTGCATCGAGGACGTGAACCACGAGATTTACGGCGGCATCTACAGCCAGATGATTTTCGGCGAGAGTTTCGCTGAACCCGCGCCGCCGCTTCCGCTGCGCGGTTTCGCGGCCTACGGCGGACGATGGATGCCGAAGGACGGCCAGTTGTTCGCAGCCGCAGGGGACGGCCCCAAGCTGATGAGCGACCTGCCGCCAATATCCGAGGGTGAAATCAGCGTCGAGTTATGGTTTGCCGAGCAGAAGGGCGGCAACGCGGGGATGATTGTCAAAGTGAGCGAACCCGGCGTGGGTGCTGATCGCTTCACCGGTTATGAAGTGTCGCTCGAAACCACCGGGCGATTTGTGCTGGGTCGCCACCGTAAGAACTGGGAGCCGCTCCTTAATCTGCCGTGCGAGGTGCCGCTCAACCAATGGATCAAGCTGACGACTCGCATGACCTCCAATTCCCTTGAGGTGCTGGTCAACGGCAAGATCATCACCCGTTACGAAGATAAGGAGCACCCGCTGGAACCGGGCTCCGTCGGGCTGCGCACGTGGCAGCGCGAAGCGCGGTACCGCAATCTCACGGTCTCCACCGGCGGAACGACGCGCACTCTGGCATTCGAGACGGCTGGCTCTAATACGTGGGGCGACGGTGTAAGCGGCATGTGGCGCGCCATGCGGCGCGGCGATGCGACCGGCGAGTTCGCTCTCGATGAGCAATCCGCATACTCGGGGCGCCAAAGCCAGCGGCTCACATTCACCGGCGGCCAGGGCGAAATCGGAATCGAGAACCAGAGTCTCAACCGCTGGGGCATGAACTTCGTCGAGGGCAGGCCTTACGAGGGCTTTGTCTGTGTGCGGGCCGCCCAACCGACGCAATTCGTCGTTGCGCTGGAGAGTCGCGACGGTGCAAAGGTCTACGCCGAGCAGTCGCTCGAAACGTCGGGCACCGATTGGCAGCGAGTCGCGTTCAACCTGACTCCGGACGCAGCCGACAAGGCCGGCCGTTTTGCTTTGAAGCTGAAGAAGCCGGGTTCGCTCTCCGTCGGATTCGCATTCCTGCAACCGGGCGAGTGGGGACGATTCAAGGGCCTGCCGGTGCGGCGCGATGTGGCGGATGGCTTGATCGACCAGGGCGTCACGGTACTCCGCTACGGCGGCTCGATGGTCAATCATCCCGAATATCGCTGGAAGAAAATGATCGGTCCGCGCGATCGTCGTCCTCCGTATACCGGCACGTGGTACGCCTACTCGTCCAATGGCTGGGGCATCTGCGATTTCATGCAGCTTTGCGAAGCGGCCGGATTTGAATACATCCCGGCTTTCAACATGGGCGAGACGCCGCAGGACATGGCCGACTTCATCGATTACGCCAAAGGGCCCGCGACCAGCCAGTGGGGTCGGCGCCGAGCGGAAGACGGGCATCCCGCGCCGTATCGTCTGAAGTACATCGAACTCGGCAACGAGGAGCGAGTGGACGAGAAGTACGCCGCCACATTCGAGGCGCTCGCCAAAGCCATCTGGGCAAAAGACCCCGACGTGATCCTGGTGGTGGGGGACTTTGTTTACAGCCAGCCCATCAAAGACCCGTTTCATTTCAGCGGCGCGATCGCCGGCATCACGAGTCTCGTCGGCCAGCAGCGCATTCTGCAACTCGCGAAACAGCACAATCGCGAGGTCTGGTTCGACCTGCACGTGGGCACCGACGGACCGCGGCCCGATTCGACGTTCGCAGCGATGTTCACGTTCCGCGACGCGTTGGCCAAAATCGCGGACGGCGCGCGGCATCGAGTGGTGGTGTTCGAGTTCAACTCAGGCAACCACAGCCAGAAGCGTGCGCTGGCCAATGCGTTGGCCATTCAAGCCATCCAGCGCGACGGTCAGATCCCCATCGCCGCCTCGGCGAACTGCCTGCAGCCCGACGGGCAGAACGACAACGACTGGAACCAGGGTCTGCTGTTCCTTAATCCTTCGCAGGTCTGGCTCCAACCGCCCGGCTATGTAACGCAGATGATCTCGCGCAATTACCAGCCTCAATCGATCGAGTGCCAGGTAGCATCCGCCAAGGACGCTCTCGACGTGACCGCCACACGCAGCGACGACGCCAAGACGCTCGTCATCCAGGCCGTGAACCCGACGGATCAACCGGTCGTCGCATCGCTGGCCATCGACAAGTTCGTACCGAGCAAACCCACGGTGAACGTGCTGCAGTTGTCCGGGCCGCTCGACGCCCGCAACTCCGCCAGCCAACCCGACTCCATCGTCCCTCAGCAACAAGACTGGCCCCACAACCTCACCAACGGCGAAACCCGCTACACTTTCCCGCCCTATTCACTCACCGTGATGCGCTGGGAGTGATGTAAGAAAGGAGGCCGCGGATCGGCACGGATTGCACGGATAATCCGTGTCTGATCAGTGACCATCCATGGCCTCCTCGCATTTACGGCCCCGCTTCGAGCCCACGCACGTTGTCGCAGCGGATCGTCATCACGGGCTTGAGCTGCTTGTCGATCAGCCCGAACCGATATCGCGTCCACTCGGGTGCGGTCTTGCTGTCGAACGATTGGGAGGTGTTCCGGCCGAGTTCAAGCCCGCTGGTGGACGTAACAAGAATATTGGGCAGCGGACTGTCTGATATGGCGTTGCCGCTCACCAGAATGTTGCTGTGCGTGCCGGCGGGAGCGATGCCCGGCGAACCCCCGAAGGCAAAGACCGCGATGGCGATGTCGCCGCAATTGCGAATCGTGTTGTTGACAATCTTCAAGTGATCGCTGCAACCGGACTCGAGCCACCACCACTCGGGCGCCACCATGATCGCGGACATTACGTTGCCCGTGAGCACGTTGCCCTCGATGATGCCATCGCCCGCCTTGACGAGAATTCCCCGCGAGCGATTGAACCCGAAGTCGCACTTCCGCACGACAAAACCGTTTCCCTTGCGCGAACTCGGGCACAACGCCGAGCCGATCGGAAGTTCGACGGTCCGGTCGAGAGTGATGCGAAAAGCCGAAGCGCGCATCAGGTGTTCCTTGGTGCCCGCGTCCATTCCCTGCTTGGAAATAAACTGCCTCTCCGCTTCGGTCGCACCTGTGTCGGGCTCGATGCTCGTTACCTTCGCGTCGGGCAGACGCCGGCCGTTGTAAGCGAGCAGTTCCACGCTGTCGCCGATACGCACGTTGATCCCGTTGCGGTGCTTGGAAAGCACGCGCACAACGGGGCCTGCGGACGAAGTGATCAAGTGATAGTCGCTGCAGATGTTGATGCAGTCGTCCGCCATGAATCGCGCAGAGCACTCGAGGTATTCCGGTCCTTGTGCAGCGCAGATGCAATGAAACGCATCCGCATTGAGCGAACGGATGCGGGCTTCGGCCCGCGGCACGAGATCGTCCGCCGGCGGACGGCGGTCGATTCTGCATCGCAGATACGTTGTTGCATCGCAGTTGTCCTCCAGAAACGCAAAACAGTTCGAGGCGTAGACGGAGATGTCTTCGAGCCGCACTTTCTTGCTTTCCGAGACGTAGACCGCGTGCGGGATGCTTCCGCCCGGGGCCGAATCGGAACCGATGGCGATGATGTCGCCAACCTGCTCGGGGTCTTTAGCGCTGCTGTTGATGCGAGTGATCCGCAGATGTTTCGAATCCGGGCGTTCCAGTGTCTTGATGCCGTACTCGCCGCAACGATACGTGCGAGTTTCGGAATTGAAGATCTCGTACTTGAATTTGTTTGCGGTGTCGGCGCTGCCGTATCCGTCCGTCAACTCAATGTCGTGCACTGACTTGTCCGCGGAAATCGCCACAATCCGGCCCTGCGTGAAGGGCAGCGGATCGTAGTCGATACTTAATCCGCGCACCGTGACGTTTTCACAGTTCGCAATCGTCAGCGCCCGCGTTGTCTCGGTGCAGATCATCTCGACGCCGTCGCAGAGAATCCGCACATCCTTGACTCCTCGCAGCGAAAGGCACTCGCGATTGCGCGGCGCGACTCGATGGCGTCCCGGCGGCACAACGATCGTCTTCTCGCCCTTGGCCAGCGCGGCATCCACGAGCGCCTGCAGATCGATAACCGCTCCGGACGAAGTGTTTGGCGGAGGCGAGTCGCCGGCCTGAGCATGATCCGAGATGATCACTGTAATCGCCAGCGAGCTGACGATCGCGGCGAGACGCGAAAACAAGTTTCTGTTCATTGTCACTTAACGCTTACAATCTCTTCCCGCGCCACTTCGAACTGCTTCCCCGACAACTTGATGCGGAGGTCGCCGAAACCGTGGTAGATCCGCACTCGCGAGGATTCGGCGATCGGTTTTCCGTCGAGACTTCTGGCCGTAAACAAAGCGGGGGTGCCGTATTCGATGCCGCCGAAGCGAGTCGCGCAGAAGGCGACGAACTGCGGACTTTCGATAATGAACCCGTTCGCGGGCAATGCGTTGCCTTCGATTTCGGCAGGACGCTGGTAGGCAACGGTAACCGTTACGTCGCCAAAACGTGTGCGCTGCACCATGCGATCGGCCGTGACGAACTCGTGGCTCGCGAGCGGCATTTCGGCCGTGATCACATTCAGCGGGCTCAGCACTTCCCAGCTGTTTTTGATCACACGATCAGCCGCAGTGAGCTTCTCCGTCCATCCTCCGTCGCCGCGATCCCAGAGTCCGCGTGCGGCTTCGGGCTGTCCGTTGTTCGTCTTCCAATAAAGGTGGTTCCCGAAACTGGGCAGCGCCATCTCGGCGAACAGCACGTGGTCGACAATCATCTTGTCGGCACCGGGGCCGATGCGGTAACTCTGGTGCGTCATGATCTGGGCACAATCGCTGTAGACCAGCGGAAACAACGGGATAACCTGGCCCGGAGCGGCATCGGTCTGCTGCGTGAACAGGCCCTCCAGATAATCGGAGCACGGGACGGCCCACTCCCGGCCTTCTTCGCTGCCGAACAGCCCGAAGTGTTTCTTGGCCAGCAGGCACAACCGGGTCTTCCATCGCAGGTCGTCGCCGCGGGTCATCGGGTGCGATGGGTCCTCGCAGGTCACCAGCGGCCAGGCGAAGACGGTGTCGATAAAGTAAACGGCAGGGTCGAACAACTGCGAGACTCGCGGCAAGTTCGTTTCCGACCGCTCCGCAAGCTCGACTTGCTTGATGGCGCAAACCTGCCACGCCTGCCCGCCATTCCAGTTGCCGCCCATGCGCGACTTGCCCTGAGCATCTTTGTTCAGCCACGAATGGCCGAAGGACGGTGCGTTCTCGTACATGTCCTGGTAATTGTCGTGCAGCCCAAACAGGTAACCGCACGCCTTGATCCGTGCGGCCGCATCGGCCAGCGACTTGTCGCCGCCGCATTCGGGCGCAGCCGGCAGGACATCGGGGTGCCGCACGTCATAACCGCCATTGATCCAGCCGGCCAGCACCACCATGGCTCTATCGATGCCCAGATCATTGCGCCAATGTTCGGCGCACTGAGCCGCCTCTTCAAACGTGAAAGACAGGTGCGCATGCTCCTTGCCGTCCTTGCTGAAGCGCGAACCGGGCACCACGCGACTGAATACGAACGGCTTGAAATCAGCGGCCCCGAACATCCGATCCACGGTCGGATACTCTTTGCGTTTTTCAGCCCAGGTCCGCAGCCAGCCCTTTGCCTTGGCCAGCGGCCGATAAGCACGGGCGATTTCCACATAGCCGCCACGTCCGAGAGGATGAAGGCTGCACATACCTTTCGGCGAACCGAGTTCAAGCGAAACGGCACACGCGCGGCGACCGGGGACAAGAGGCATGTCGGGCCAACTCGAATCAATGCTTAGCCGCGCCTCGACGTCTTCCCAGTTCAACAACAGCGCCGACCCCTGCTTGACCAACCCGCACATGGCCATCGACAGGTCGTCGTAGGTCGTCCACGATTCGCGGCCGGGAAAGCAGCTGGCCGCAGTGCGTTCTATGCCCAGCCTATGCGGCACATAAGCGAGCCCGCCATCTTCCTCCGTGACCGTCAGCGAAGAGTCGAGCAGACGCACTCTGGCCACTCGCCAATCCGCAGTCTGTGTCGAGTCATACGCCAGGCGCAGGCCTGCGGGTTCGCTCAGCGGCGTCAGCGTGAAGGTCACCGAGACACCTGTCGGCTTCCCGTCCGCCTGCGGCCGGGTGATCAGGCTGAGCTTGCCCGAATCTTCGCGGATCTCGTCGAAACGCTCGATCGGCCAGACGACTGTTCGCTCTCCGTTGCGCAAGACGAGCTGGCCGAATCGCGGCTGCACCGGGTCGGAATTCCACATCACGCCGCTGGCTTTGTCGAGCAGCGTCCACACCGCGCTGCCGCGTCCGACAGCAAAACGCCATGCACTCGTGTCAAGACTTGCGCGATCTATGTCGGGTATCCGCGCCGCGAGGTCGCGTCGGCGCTTTTCGACCTCCTCGCGGGCCAGCGGCTCGGGACCAAGACGACCGGAGGGCGGCGCGCTGCCGCTGACGCGAATAACGCCGGCAACGTACGTGTCCAGCAGACGTTCTCCGCGTCCTCCCGTCGAAAACAAGCCGACGTGAACGTGACAGGTCTGGTCAGGCCGATCAGCGGGAACGACCAGCAACTGCGGCCCGTCCACCACGACCTTGCCCGGCTGCCACTGCGACGTGGACAGAGACGGCTCGTGATCTCGCTGCATCACGATGTGCGGACAGCCCTTCTCCGGTGACTCGAAGTGAAGGAACACCATGTAGTCCGACCGTGCCGCTTTCGTTCCCTTGTTGCGGAACTTGAGCGTGACGGCCAGCCGATCGCCGGGCCGCACTTCACGCGAGCTGAACTCCGCGGCCACCAATTCAGGCTTGAAGTCCGGATCGATTGCCTGCGCATAAGCCGGTGTCCGCCCGCCCGCGAAGAAGACGGCAAACGTACACGCCAAGACCGTCCATACCGGACAACCACGCACGCATCGTATTGATCGCATGACCGAAGCCTTTCATCACACGGCGTTAGAACCGCCAGCCACTGCAGTGTTCTCGCACCGGCGTATTGTCACCATCAGTTTCTGGTGCTACAAGGCAGCGAAGGAGCGTCGGAAAAGCAACGGAGGAAACACCGGCAGGAACAGGAGGCCACGGATGGGCACGGATTTACTCGGATGAAGAAGGGCTGTTTCGCACGTCAAATGAACTCGGAGTAATCAGGAATGTCAGGTGCGAGGGGATTGCTCGGGTGCGAAATCAGCCTGATTTTAGTTTCGCTCGCAAGTACGGCGTTTGCCGCAGACGCGGACAGTGGTGTAAAGGTGCCGGCGATCGCAGGACCTTACGTTACGGTCTATCACCCCGCGGGTGATCGGTTTCCCGGGCCAGATACGCGGCAGTTGAAAGCCGGGCAGTTCTATCCCGACTGGGTTCCCAACGATCACGCGATCATCCGCGGAACAGACAACCGGTGGCATGCGATCGGTATCACGCACCCGTTGACCACCACCGAGAACGTCCATGAAGGGGAGTTCCAATCCTTCCACGCAGTATCTCCCGAGGGGAGCCTGCGGGACTCGCTGAGGGACGGAGCGTGGCAGGACCGGCCCAAGATCCTCCCGCCCGCTGAACGGCCGGGCGAGATCCTCGAGAATCACGCGCCGGTTGTTTTTCGAAACGACGGCCAGTTCGTCATGGTGTACGGGCCGACTCCATTGCGATTGGCGACGTCGCCGGACCTTTCGACATGGAAGCCTCAAGGGACGATCTACCGCCCGCCTGCCTCGGGTCGCGATCCGAACATGCTGCGATGGAACGATCGTTATTACATGGTTTATTGCGTCGAGGACCGAGTCGAAGCGTGCACTTCAATCAACCTGAAAGACTGGAGTCCGTCCAAAACAATCGTCGTGATGCCCAAGGGCGTAGCGCCCGAATCGCCATCGCTCGTGCGATGCTGTGATACGTTTTATCTGTTCGTATGCGGATGGGACGGAATCTGGGACCAGAAGACGGTCGAAGGCGCCTACCAACACGTGACCTACGTCTACCAATCATCCGATCCGCTTGATTTTACGGCAAAGGAACCCGTGACCCGACTCGATTCCCATGCGCCCGAGATCTTCCAGGACGAGCAAGGAGATTGGTATATCTCGAGCGCCGAATGGCCGAAGCGCGGCATCAGCATCGCACCGCTCCGATGGCAGTGAGCCGCGTGCCGAATTTGTCCGTGCCAATCCGTGTTCATCCGTGGCTTCGTCTACCGGCTGCCGGTCGCGGTCTTGCGCCGCGGCGTCTGCACCTTCATCTCCTTGTCGCTGTATGCGACGCTGCCGTGCTCGGCAATTTCGTAGCCCCACTCGGCGATGTATGCACGGGCCGGCCGAAAGTCGTCGCCGATTCTCTTCAACTCGGCATTGAGCTTGCCGTCGAGTTCTTCGCACAGCGACGCGCATTCCGGTTTGGCCGCGAGATTGTTCAGCTGATGCGGGTCTTGCTCGTTGTCGAACAACAGCCACGGGCCTTCCAGACTGCGGACGTAGGTGTGCTGACTGGTTCGTACAGCGCGATACTCCTTGGCAAACGCGGGCGCAACGAACGGCGCGACTCCCATATACAGCGCTGCACGTCCGGGAATCTCGCGTCCTTCACGGACGACGGCCGACAGGCTCTCGCCCTCAACGCTGCCCGGAATTGCGACACCGGCCAATCCCAGCAGCGTCGGCATGATGTCGGGAGTCGTCAGCGGGGTATCCACGACGCGGCCCTGCCTGCCGTGCACCGCCGGGTATCTCAGCAGGAACGGCACTCGGGACGACTCGCTCCAGGCGACCTGCTTCATCAACGGCGGACAACCGTGCGAGCCCAGCATCTCGCCGTGATCCGAGGTGAAGACCACGATCGTGTTCTCGGCAATGCCCGTCTCGGCGACAGTCTGTAAGACATCGCCAACGCACTTATCCAAAGCAGTGCAGTGTGCGTAATAGCCCTGCGCTTCCTTGCGCGCCTTGTCCTGCAATTCTTCGGGAACGTTGGGCGGCAGTTGGATCTTTTCGGGCGGATAGAGGGCCTTGTATTCCTCGGGCGCCGTGTTGTGCGGGAAGTGCGGTGTGCCGTACGAGACCATCAGCATGAACGGTGCCGCTCCCCTTGCATGGTCACGGATATACTGCTGAGCGTCACGCGTCTGCGCGAACGCATCATAGCCGTTCCAGAACTGCTTCTCGCCGGAGTCGCCCGTGTAGTAGTGCGAGTGGTTGTAGTTGTGATCGCACTCGGCACCCTTCCAATATTCCCAACCCTGCCGTCGCGACGAAGGAATGAACGCCCCGCGGCCGTGACCATCGAGATGCCATTTGCCGATATAACCCGTCGTGTATCCGGCCGGCCGGATTGCTTCGGCGAAGCACACTTCTTCGTCGGGCAGGTGAGCGTCATTGAGAAACATGCCGGTCGAAGTCGGATACCGGCCGGTCATGAGCGACGCGCGGTAGGGTGTGCAGACCGGGCACACCGAGACCGCATTGCGGAAGTTCAACGCCTCCTTGGCCAGCCGATCCAGGTTCGGCGTCTTGACCACCGGATCACCCGCATAACCGGTGGCCGAACCTCGCCACTGGTCCGCCAGCAGGTACACGATATTCGGCTTCGCCGCCGGCTTCTGCGGTTCCGCCGCATTCAGCGCGGCGCACGGAGCAAACGTCAGGACCAACACCAACGCGGGAAGGTTGTTCATGGGAGTGCCTCGAGTACTTGTGCTGCCCGATTGTCGGGAGTTGAACGAAATTCTAGGCGACGGCGGGACGGTCGAGGAGCCCATCGACGCTGACGGACAGCGTCGATACATCGCTCGTGCGAGCTTCGCCACTCGCTCGGCGAAAGCGGAATGGCCGGTCGAGGGACCGTTGACGTCTGTCATGCCGCTGCAGTTGTTTGACGGAATGCGTCGCTCTTTTTATGCTCGGCAGAATCTCTTGCGAGAACTATCGCCTATCCGCCAAGCGATGCCCGGGTATGAAGACAAACAGAAAGACCGCGTTTACGCTGATTGAACTGCTGGTGGTTATTGCGATCATCGGCATTCTGGTTGCTCTGCTGTTGCCGGCCGTGCAGTCGGCGCGGGAAGCGGCGCGGCGACTGGAATGCGCGAACCATCTCAAGCAGATAGGTCTGGCTTGCCTGAACCACGAATCGTCGCAGCGGTACCTCCCCAGCGGCGGATGGCGCTGGGATTGGGCGGGCGATCCAGACCGGGGCTTCGGCCGCCGCCAACCCGGCGGATGGATCTACAGCATCCTTCCGTACGTCGGCGAAGTTCCGCTTTATCAGCAGGGAGCCGGCAAAGCGTTCAGCGACAAAAAGGCCGACCTGTCCAAGACCTGCCAGACGCCCTTGAGCACGCTGCACTGCCCGACACGCCGCGCATCGACTTCCTATCCGAACACGGAGACCCCTTTGAACATCCTGCCGATCACCACGGCAGCGCATACGGACTACGCAGCCAACGGCGGGATGGCGTTGGTGGTCACGGATCACGACGCGTACGACCTGTGGTGGAATCCGGGCAATCCGCTGGGCAACGGCGATCCGTCCTTTGCGGACGCTCCCGGATTTGTGTGGCCGAATCCCCCGCAGTACGACGGCGTGTTTTACGCGACGAGCATGACCAAGCTGGCCGATATCCACGACGGCACGAGCAATACCTATCTGGTCGGCGAGAAGTATCTGAACGTCGACGACTATCTGGGCTTCAAGGACGACGGAAACAACACGCCCTGCTACGCCGGCTACGATTGGGACATGGTTCGCTGGAGCGCACGCGGCCCGAAGAAGGACCAACGCCAATCCGACTGGAACAGCTTCGGCAGCGCCCACTCGGGCGTGTTAAACATGGCCATGTGCGATGGTTCAGTCCGCGCCATCAACTACACCGTCGACCTCGAAACTCACAATCGACTCTGCAATCGCCGCGACGGAGCTTCGTTCTGATGCGAGGCGAAAAGCAGGAGGCCACGGATCGGCACGGATGTTCACGGATAATAATCCGCGCACGCAACGCCGACTCGCAGGTCGCGAGTCCGCAATGGCCACCAAAGAACTGATCCGTCAATTAGTGACTTAAGTTCTCGTACCAGACGAGGTTGTTGGTACGTCCGGCGATGGCAACCAGGTCGAGCCAACCGTTGCCGTTCATATCGGCGGCAACCAGACCTTCGACGGCGATGCCCTGGTCGATATCTTTGGTCTGGAATTTCATCGACTGCTGGTCGGCCAGATCGTACACGCGCAGCCCGCCGCTTCCGCCGCGCCATCCCGCGATGATTTCGTCTGCGCCGTCCTTGTCGATGTCGGCCACAACCAACGCATGTCCCTCTTTCAACGTGTCATCCAGCACCTGGCGCTGCCATGACTGCCCGTCGGCGGTCGGCGTGTAGACGACTACCTGATTGCCGTGCCAAGGCTCGATAGCTGCCAGCATCGAACGGCCTTCGCCTAAATTACCCGGCGCGATTTCACTCGAACCTCTCGCAGCACCGGGTTGAGTTGAGTCGGGAGAAGCCCCGGCGCTGATCTGGCTCTTTTTCCAGCGCCAAAGCGATGGATCTCCCTCCAGGTCAAACCGATGAATCCCCTCGAAACTCGCGGTGAGAATCTCATCCCGCCCGTCGTTGTCCAGGTCCGAGACGCAGATTCCGTGCAGCACCGTGAGGCTCTCGTCGATCATCTTGCCGTGCGGATCGAGTTGGTCGGCTTCGGAGTCCAATCGGAACGCCATCAAGTGTGCCGGCGTGGGAGCCACTGCGCCTCGCGATCCCGGCCCGAACAGCGGAGCGTGGATCAACTGTTTGCGGCCGCTGCCGTCCAAATCGCCCCAGCGAAGCCGGTGCGTGACGGGATCGACTGCGATGCGGCGCGACGGCCACACGCTGTCCAATCCCGCGCCCTTCGGCCGCTGCAGCAGGTAAACCTCGCCTCCGCGGCTTGCATCGTCGAAATAGAATCCCGTAGCGATGGCCAACTGCAAACCGCCGTCGACCTCGCGCACAGCCAGATCGATATTCTTGGGAGTCGTGGCTACCGGGCGCCGTTTCCAACCGGGATTCTCGTACCAGTCGATGCGGTCGGCGTTGGTCGACAAGGCCAGCACATCCAATCGCCCGTCACCGTTGACGTCAACCACCGCGACCTGGTACCCCGCCGGAAACGCGTCGATGTCATGGCGTCGAAATTCCACCGGTCCTCCTGCGACAATTGATGCGACGATCAGACAACCGCAGATGCCCATGCTTAAAGCTCCGTTGGTCATACGCCGCTCGATTCATGCGAGGCAGCCTCGCGCAGCATACTCGGCGCTTGTCGCGGGCGTCAATCAACTGCATTGACCTCGCCCGGTCATCCGTGAACCTCCGTGCCGACCCGCGGCCTCCTCGCTCCCCTGTCGAACATCACGGTGGTAGACTGCGCGTTGTCACGTCCTGCTGCCTGTTATGAATAAGGTGCGGCGATGATAAAGGCGGGGGAGTTTCCATCATTCAAACCATCGCGTGCCGAGCGGATCGGCTGGGCGTTGCTTTACTTGTTTGCGCTGGCACTCGCGACGGTACTCTTTCCTTTCAGTTTCTGGGCCGTCTGGTCCGGCGTGCCCATGCTGGGGTTCGCGATAATAATGGGCTTTCCCATGATGGTCATGGCCGCAGTCTTGGTTGCGGCGAGTTGTCTCAGTTTTCTGCCCTCCATCGGGCTGGTGTTCTCGGTCTTCTGGTTTGGCTCCATGCGTCGCGAGCGTCGATACCGGATGGCCATCGCGCCCGTGTGCCTGGCCGAAGCCACCGTGCGAGTCGAAACGTCAGGCACAGCGGGAGACCCGGTAACGATCACATCGGGTCAGCGCGGCGTGCTGCTTGGCCGAGATCTGAATTCGGAAGTCACGCTGCGGTTGATCGGGCGAAGTCAGGTACGAGCCGGCGAGGAAGGGACTGCCGAATTGTGCTTTCCCCGCAACGCAGAGCGACCGACGGGTCTTGGCCAGGGAGTTGAGTTCGAATTGCTCGATCTTCGCCGCAGGCTGCTTGGCCGGGGCGTCGTATCGCAACTATGGTTCCAGCCCGCCCGTTGAACATACGGCGGCGATCAAGGGGCCGCCGAGTCGCAAGCCGGTGCGTCACTCGCCCATAACAGTCACCACCACGGTTCGCTGCCTGGGCCGCACATCGCATTCGAGGTGGATGATCTGCTGCCAGGTTCCGAGTACCGGTTGACCGGAGGCAACGGGAATCGAAAGCGATGGTCCGAGGAGCGTGGCCTGCAAATGCGAATGGCCGTTCCCATCGTGCCATGCCTGCTCGTGGCCGTAACTGCGACTCGGCGGGATCAGCCGATCGAGAATTTCCGGCAGATCGCGTTGAAGGCCCGGCTCGAATTCTATTTTCATTTCCTTGATACAGCAGTTCGAGCAACGACTGACAAAGCCAGCGAACAGTCCTGAGGTTTGTGTCGAGTTTAGCAGGAGCTTACGATACGGGGCCAGGGCGAGTGCAGAACAGGCTGCAGAGACCGGCAGCACGCGGTACACTCGCAATCCACACGGTCAGCGAAAGGTTTTCGTTCATGAGATCTTCATTCGCGTTGAAGTTCTGTGCCGTCGTGTTTCTCGCGTTGAACGCGACCTTCAGCGCTCGAGCCGTTCCCGCCGAACCGACATTGCAACTGACGGGATTGCGTGCCGAGGCCATGCCCGCCCCCGCGCCGAATTTCGTGGCGAACTACAGTTTCGAGGACGCATCGCCCGACGGCCGTCCGATCGCTTGGAATTGGGACCATCGCAATACCGATGCGACGATGCTGGTGGACGACTCGACTGCACACTCGGGCCGACGCTCGGTGCGCATCACCAACGGCACGCCGTTCGGGCCGCACGTGTTCGGTACGCTCTGGATGACCGAGTCGATCAAGTTGAAGCCCGGCACGAAGTACACGCTGAGCTTCTATGCGAAGTCCGCTTCGCCCGGCGCGGCCTGGGTCGGCGGCGGACATCAGTGGCGAGTGCGGGTCTCGCTGTCCGGCACCGGCGAAACGTGGCAACGATTCGCAACCACGTTCAGCGCGGTGGATGAAGAAAAGGATTTCCGTCTGCAGGTCAACACGGACAGCCCGACCGCCGGTTTCTGGATCGACGACCTGAAACTCGAGGAAGGAGAAAAGCCGACGTTCTGCGTCCCGCCGGCTTCCGCCGAGCCGGCCACACTGGCCGCTTCGCTGCCCCGCGATTACGGCGACGGACCGTGGCAGAGCGAGTTCGAGGTTTTCGTTTCAATGCCGCTGTCCCGCATCGGTGCGACGGCCGCTCTGTCGCTGCCTGCCGGACCGGTGACGCACCGCGCCGAACTCGACCTGCCTGCGGGCCTGACGCGGCTGATCGTGGCCGGCAGCGCTCGCCAGGCCAGTCCCGAACCTGTGAACCTTACGCTGACGCTCCAGGATTCCACGGGCAAGCGAGTTGCAGAAAGCCAGACCAGACTCGCATTTCTTTCTGAAGATTTCGCGAAGGCACGGATTGCAGCGATGAGGCAGCGAGTCGTCGGATTGCAGCAACTGATTGCCCGGTGCACGCAGCGGAAGCTGGATGCCGCCTATCCGCTCGTGGGCGTCACCGTGCTCGAAAACTTCGTCGACTACGTGGCCGACGATCTCAACCACGGAGAAACCCGTCGAGCCGTCGATCAACTGACGGCGATGGAACAGATTGCCGACCGAACCGAACGGCAATTGCGCACGGCACTCGATGGCCAGTCCGCACTGCCGGTCGTTCCCCGCTATGTCACCAGCCCGATCGAAATCGTCGGACCTTCGTTCATTGCGAGGACCGTGACACCCAATGCTCCGTCGAGCAGCGAACGCCGAGTCTTCTTCACGGGCTACGGACATTTTGGCCAGGTCGTCAGCGATCTGGAGAAGTTCCACGGATACGGCGTCAACATCATCCAGATCGAACTCGGGCCGCACGCCGTGTTCACAGCCGATGGACAGACGGACGACGGGCCCGTGCGGAACCTGCGGGCCGTACTCGATCGCGCTGCGCGAGCGAACGTCTCGGTCACGCTGCTCATCAGTCCGCATTACATGCCCGGCTGGATGCTCGAGAAATACCCGGAAATGCAGAAGAAACGCGAGGGCTTCCTCAAATACTGCCTCCATGCCAAGGAAGGTCAGGATCTCCTGAAACGCTTCATCGAGTTGCTCATTCCGGCGATCAAGGACCATCCGGCACTGCACAGCATCTGCCTGAGCAACGAACCGGTCAACGTCGAGGAACCGTGCGATCCGGGTCGAGGGCTATGGCATCAATGGCTGAGCGTCCGTCACCGCGACATCGGCACGTTGAATCGCCGGTGGCACACGCAGTACGCGGACTTTGACCATGTGCCCATGCCCAATGCGCTCGGCGCTCCCGAGCAACTGAGCCGCCAACTGCAATACGATTTCATTCTCTTCAATCAGGAGTTCTTCGCGGGCTGGCATCGCCAGATGGCTGATGCAATTCATGCGATCGCTCCGCGCCTGCCCGTGCACGCCAAAGCCATGACCTGGACATTCCTGAACGACGGCGATGTGCGGTACGGCGTCGATGCGCAGTTGTTCGGCGACTTCAGCCAGATCAATGGCAACGATTCGGTGAACTTCTACGACCACGAGGGACGCGAGTGGGCCGAGGGATGGCAGTTGAACGCAATGAGCCACGACCTGCAGCGATCGGTGAAGGACGCGCCGGTCTTCAATACCGAAAACCACGTGATCGTCGATCGCGAGACCCGCGCGATCCCGCCGCAGCACATTCGCTCGGCACTCTGGCAGGCGGCGGTTCACGGCCAAAGCGCGACGACCATCTGGGTCTGGGAACGGACATTCGACGCCAAGGGCGACTTTGCGGGGAGCATCATGCATCGGCCGGCCTGTGCCGAAGCAACCGGCCACACGGGACTCGATCTGTTGAGGCTGGCCGATGAAGTGACAGCCTTGCAGACGCTGCCGCCGCAAGTAACCGTGCTTCATTCCACCACTTCGCTCTTCTACGAAGCGGGAGACTACACCGACTGCGAAGGCCAGGTATATCGAGCGTTGGCGTTCAGCGGTTTGAAGATCGGCTTTGCGACCGAACGTCAACTGGCCGCGGGCAAGATGCCTTCAGCTCCCGTGCTGTTCGTGCCTGGAATTCGCCATCTGCCGCGGGCCGCCTCCGAAGCCTTGCGCCGTTACAGCGGCAAGGTCGTGTGGGTTGGCGGCGACGATTTGCTCGGAAGCGACGAATGGGGTGAAAAAATGCCGAGTGACGCAATCAGGCCACCGGACGCACGTGTCGCATTTCAGCGCGGAGCGAAGGATGAAAAACAACTGTGGCGCGACATACTCAAGCAGCTTGCCGCCTGGGGTGTGAACCCTGACGTAACGGTTCAAGACGCAAAAGGACAGCCCGTCTGGGGCGTCGAGTGGCTTACCGCGTCGGTCGGCGGACGGCGCGTGGTCAACATGGTCAATTTCCGGCGTGAGCCGGTCTCGATCGAACTGCGAAGCAACGGCCGTCCGCTCAGCGGCCGCAACTTGTTCAGCGGTGCGTCCGCATCCGGCGCGATCGTATTGCCATCGCTCGAACCGATGCTGATCGCGGTCGGGAATCCGTGACAGACTCGCTTGTGCTGGGCATCATTTCGGCGAACAAGAGCGACCCCGCGTCGATCTCCAACGAAATCGGCCAGTACGGCAGTCCCGTCGGTCGGTTCTCGATTTTCAACGAGTCGGGCCAATACGGCGGCGAATCGGGGCGATTCTCGCCTTTCAATAAGACCTGTCTCGTTCCGCCAAAGGTCTTTGTTGACGGTAAGTTACTCTGCTATCTCACGACAAATCCGGCCAAAACACCTCGCATCGATCCTCGCGCCCTCAAGACATGGCTGGCTGCAAAGCGGTGAGAGAGTGAACAGTCTGAAGTCCGGAGCCTGCGAGCTGCGGGTCGTTCGCTGGTTCGACGGGCGTTGCCTGTTTTCTTCATCCGCGGTTGTCCGTGCCCATCCGTGGCCTCTTCCCTCCGGACTCCGGACTACGATCTCCGTTGAGCCGCGGGAGAGAAAAGACTACGATCGCGCTTGTGATCGTTGTTCTTTTTCCTGCAAAGGACCCACGCCATGAACAACATGAACCGCAGAGATTTTATCGTCGGATCGGCAGCCGGTGCTGTGGCACTGTCCGCTTCCAGCCTGCTGCGGGGTGCCGCGGCGGCGGAAACTCCGGCCATGACCATTGCCAAGTGGAGCGGAGCAAAGGAACTTGATGCGGCCCAGATGAAACAGGCCGCGGTCAAGTTGACGGAAAAAGCCATCGAAGGCATCGGTGGCTTGAAGCGTTTTGTCAGCCAGGGTTCGGTCGTGTGGGTCAAGCCGAATATCGGCTGGGACCGCGCGCCCGAACTGGCCGGCAACACGAACCCGGACGTCGTCGAGACGATTGTGCGACTTTGCTTCGAGGCCGGAGCCAAGACCGTAAAGGTCGGCGACAATCCGTGTGACCTCGCCGCCAAGAGTTACGTGTCCAGCGGGATTTCCGATGCGGCGAAGCGGGTCGGGGCACAAGTCGTGTTTCTCGACAAAACCCGCGCCAAGGAAGTGGCCATCAAGGGGGAACGCGTCAAGAGCATTCCGATTTTTCCTGAGATGATCGAATGCGACCTGATGATCAACGTGCCGGTCATCAAGCACCATGCGTTGGCCACCGCCACGATGTGCATGAAGAACTACATGGGAGTGATCGAGAAGCGCAACACGTTTCACCAGGACATTGCCACGTGCATTACGGACCTGACGCGTTTCCTTAAGCCTCGTATCTGCCTGCTTGATGCAGTGCGCATTCTCACGAACCACGGGCCGCGCGGCGGGGATCCCAAGGACGTCGCAGTGAAATTGGCTGTGGCGGCTTCCACGGACATTGTCGCGTTGGATGCCTGGGGCGCCGAAGTGCTCGGCAAGTCCGTGAACGACATTCCCTCGATTGCCAAGGGCGTCGAGTACGGACTGGGCCGCAGCGACTATCGCGCGATCGCCAGGGAGATCGCGGTGACATGACTCGCCCTCGCGCGATCTGGAGCATCGCGACCACGCGGCGCCTCGTCCAACTCATCGTTCTGGCCACCTTCGTCGCTTTGGTGCTCGGAACACGCTGGGATGCGACAACGCCGTCGAGAGCGGAGCGACTGCGGACTTTCTTCGCGGTCGATCCGCTCGTGTTGGTGACAACCCTGCTGGCCGCGCACAGCGTACCGAAGATTCTGTTCTGGTCGCTGGCAACGCTCGGCGTGACCTGCCTGCTGGGACGAGTGTTCTGCGGATGGTTCTGTCCGCTGGGCACTTGCCACGCCATGGCCAGCCGGTTGCTGCGTCCCGGAATCCGGCAGCGCAAGCAATGGGGAAGATGGGATTCCTGGCAGGGCCTGAAATACTATGTGCTGTTCGCGTTCCTGCTGGCTGCCGCGTTCGGGATGCGCTGGATCGTGATTCTGGATCCGATCGTCCTGCTGACTCGCACCACGGCAACGGCCTTGTATCCGGCGACTTACTGGGCTTTGAAAGAGACTCGTAATTCGGTCTATCGCAACGATCCGGGCATCGGCCCGGCGCGATTGGCAAAAGTCACTGATCCCACGTTCGACTGGCTGAATCGAAACGTATTCGGCGCGGAGGGAATGCCGGACCCGGTCTACCTCGGCGGCGGCCTGGTCCTGGGGCTGTTCGCGTTGACGTTAGCCTTGAACGCATGGCGTCCGAGATTCTGGTGTCGATACGTGTGCCCGACCGGCGCACTGCTGGGACTGTTCTCGTGGCGTCCTCTGCTGCGACGTTCGGTGCTGAGCGAGAACTGCAATCATTGCGATCTGTGCGGCATGCACTGCCACGGCGCTGCGGCAATTGAACCGGGCGGCGCATGGAAGCCCATGGAGTGCTTTGTCTGCGTGGACTGTCGCGAGTCATGTCCGCGCGGCGGTCTCCGTTTCAAGTTCGCTCTCCCAATGCTCAAGGATCCGGAATTGGCTGCCGTGGACTTCTCCAAACGCGGCATGCTGTTATCAACCGCCGGCGGAATCGCGATGCTCGGAGCGATGCGGATTCATCCTCAGAGCCGCGGGCGACAGTACGCTCCGCAACTGGTGCGTCCGCCCGGATCGCGTGCCGAGCCTGAGTTCCTTGCGCGCTGCCTTGCGTGCGGACTGTGCATGAAAGCCTGTCCCACCGGCGGGCTGCAACCCAGTTGGAGCGAAGCGGGGCTCGAAGGTCTCTGGACTCCGGTGCTCAAACCGCAGATCGGCCAGTGCGATTACGATTGCGGCGCCGGAAATCTATGCGGTCGCGTCTGTCCCACGCAGGCGATCGTGCGACTGACGCTTGAAGAAAAACACGCCACGAAGATCGGCCTTGCCTCTTTCGATGTGACGCGGTGCATACCGTACGCGTATGGCCGCAACTGCATGGTATGCGAGGAACATTGCCCCGTTCCCGATAAAGCCATCTTTTACATCGAAGTCGAAATCACCGATCGCACGGGAGGCAAAACAAAGATCAAGCAGCCGCACGTCGATCCCGAGAAGTGCATCGGCTGCGGCTTCTGCGAAAAGGTCTGCCCGTTCAAGGATCGCCCCGCAATTCGCGTCACCAGCGCGAACGAAAGCCGCCATCCCGCCGACCCGTCGCTGCGTCCCGAAGGCAACCAGCCGATCCTGCCGGGCGAGGCGGCTCCGTACGGGTGAATTCCGCGAAGAGGCCACGGACGGGCACGGATTCTCACGGATGAAAGAAAGACATGCCACAAAGATCGGCATCATATCATGACCTCACGGAACGACAGTCGCTCGCATCAACTGCATCAACGTCGCGGGTTCCTTGCCGCATGTGCTGCATGCGCGGCAACATCGTTCGCAGGACGCGAGCCGCGCGCAAATGCCGCGGCCGACAACGAGCCAACTCCGCCGGCGCAGCGAAAAGTCCCGGTCATCGATTGCACCGACCTTTATCATCCGCATCAGGATGTGGGCGATAATTTCGACATCGTCGCGGCCTACGCATTGCCTCAAGTCGACTTGCGCGCGGTCGTGCTCGATATCACGCAGGGGTTTCGCGATGCACACGGCCAGCATCCTGACCCGAAGTATCGCGATCCGGTCGGCCCCCGCGACCCGGGCTATGTCCCCGTCGCCCAGTTGAACTACATCTTCAACCGTGGCGTACCGTGTGCGTGCAGTCCGTTCACCGCCATGAAATCGCCGACCGACAAAATGCTGGACGCGCCCGGGTTCCAGCAGGCAGGCATTGAGCTGCTGCTCTCGACGCTCGAGTCCGCCGAAACGCCGGTTGATGTGCTTTCGTTCGGCTCAGCGAGGACGATCGCCGTGGCCTATAACCGGCAGCCTGAACTGATGCGTGCCAAGGTGCATCGCATTCACCTGTGTGCCGGAGCGTCCTCGGCTGAATACCTCGAGTGGAACGTGGCTCTCGACGTCCATGCTCACGTGCGAGTTCTCCGAAGCGATCTACCTGTGGCGATTTATCCCTGCGCCACGAAAGACGGACCTTTTGCCTACGGGCCGAACAACTGCTTCTGGAAGCTGCCCGACCTGAAGTTCATCGCCCGGATGTCGCCCAAGTTACAGGCGTACATGGCTTACGCGTTCACCCGGATGACGCGGAGTGATTTCCTGCGAATGCTCGACGAGCCTCCGCCCGACGCCGCGATTCGCGAGATCGCGGGCCGGCCGCACAATGTCTGGGAAACGGGCGTATGGGCTCAAGTCGCCAATCTGCGAATCGTCCGTCGCGCCGATGGCGTGCATCGACTGGTGGCAGCCGATCAGGTGCGGCCCGACGATAAAGTCCTGCCCAACGAACTGCGCCCCTGCAAGCTCGACGTTCGCGATGACGGCCTGTTCAGTTTCCAACACACCGACCGGCCCACGAACTTCCTGATGTACGACCGCGGCGACCCCATGGAGAACGAGCGGGCGATGCGCGAGGCACTGCCGGAATTGTATGCGGGTTTTCGCGCGGCTTAGGGAGAAGCCAAGGATAAACGCGGATCATCACGGATAAGGCCGTGCCTCAACGCCGACTCTCTGGTGTGCCCGCGCTCGCCGACACAGCGAGTTTGACACGCCCTACAAAGTTGATTTCTTGAACAGAGCGAAGAACGTGAGCGGGTCGAGCACCTCGATGTTCAGTTCGGGGTGCTTCTTGTTCAATGCGGCGAGGGTAGCTTCGATCTGCGTCGGGTTCACCCACACGATGCGGAAGAAATAGAAGCCCGGCATCTTGTTACCGCGATCCTTGATCGCATTGGCCATCATGTCAGCCGTTTGTTCGGCTCCCGCGAAATTGCAGGCGTTGTTGATCAACTCCGTGACCGGCATTCCGTCCCATACCTGCGGCTTGGGTGTCACGCCGCCTTTGCCGTGCAGGTCCATTACGATCGTCGCAAACCCGTCCGGCGAGAATTGCTTGAACGCGTCCTTTACTTCAGCCGTGGGCTGATCCCAATCCAGCACCATCGGGGCCATGGTCATGCCCGCTTCACGAAAGAAACGCAGGTTGTGCTGCACAAACAGCGGCATGTACTCCTTGCGGACCCGATTCGGATTCATGTAGCCGGCGGCGCTGGCATCGGCCGTAAACGTGTCGGCCGGAGTCGCCGTGCTGTACAGATACGAGATCACATCCGGGTACGTTTCGAGCAGATTCGGGTTGATTCCCCAAGCCAGCGGAATCGTGCCGCGTTTCGCATCGTGCCAGTGATTGGGCAGGAACTCGTACAGCGGCGTCGCCGAATCGTAATCGGCCATGAGAATGCAAACGTACGATTTCTTTTCCAGCGGAAGCGACTTCGCAGCGCGAACCTGTTTCAGCGGCCGGCGAGGCGCCTGGCTGTGTAGAGACTGGTTATAGCAATCGCTCGCCACCGTGTTCTGGTAACAGTTGTACGGCGAGATCAGCCAGACCGTTTCCCATTCGGTCGGAACGGGATCATGGGCGCTGTTGTGGTCCGGCATGTTGGAGTACTTGGAAAAAGCGAAAAAGCCCGTCAATTCCGTCATATGCCTGCCCGCGGATTGGCGCAGCGTTTCCTCGAGAATCATGTGGTACGTCTCGAGATCGAGTCCGAGCTTCTGAGTCGCGTCGTCCTGCGGCTTCTCGTCTCCCCACGGTGAAAGATCAAACACGAAAGCGCGGTTCTTCACCGCCCAATCGCGAGTGATGACATATCCCAGATCGACTCGCGCCCGCGCAGCGAACGAATCTTCGAACAGGCAGAGCTGTTTCGATGAACATTGACCTTTCGCCAGGTACTCGCGTATCGCCCACCGATACGCGTCGTTCTTTCGACTGCCGGTTTCGGCTCCGGTAAACAACCCCCGCAGGTCCTTGATAATCGGCAATTGCCAGGCTGCGACGTAACGCTCGGCAAGTTGCGGACTGAGAACCACCGCGTCCTGCACCCCGGCGATCGTTGTGGCCACATTCACGCTGGCCGGCACATCCGGATCCCAGATCACGACTCCTTTGACTCGACCGCCGGCTAATTTCACCAGCGCATTAATATCCGCCAGCCGCACCTGTTCGCGTCCCTGCAGCCAGCGGCCTTCCTTTGCAAACAGATCAAGCCAGTATTGCGGGCGATTGTTCTTCGTCGACAGCACGTAGACTTCGGGCGACTCGCGATTGATGATCCCCTGCAATGAGGCCACGGCCATCGCCTCGTCGTAGCCGGCCGCCGATCCCTCCGGATTCATCGTGTAGATGTGCAGCGGCGGAGCTTTCTTCGCTCCTTCCGTTCCCGGAGATTCGGGACCCGCCGGTTGTGCTGCCGACAAGCCTCCCGCGAACAACAACCCGGCCCCAAACAGTGCAAGAAACGGCTTCCGGCAGACTACATTCGCGAATAACTTCATTGTTTTGTTTCCTCGGTCTTTGACGGAATCTGCCCCGACACAATCAGAGCACCCGGGCCGGATGGCAATATCAGACGCTCTCCGGAGCGCATAGTCGCCGACGTCAGCATCTCGCCCGTCAGCGGATCATGGGCACTGAAGCGCAGTGCCGTTCGTGCCTGAACTTGCAGGCCGCCGGCACGAATCCCGATCGGCACGCAGACGAATCGATCGCCCTTGCGATTGCCCGTATTCCGCACACACCCGTCGGTGGCCGACTTGAGTTCGGGCCAGTATCGGTCGGGTTCGTCGCCGGCAAAGACGGTGAACGGCGCACGCGGTTCCTTCCCGTCGTTCCGCTCCCAGTTTGCCAGATCGCCGGGAAGCAATCGCAGGATCGGGCCAAAGCACTTGATTCCCGGCATGTCTTCAAAGCGAGTCTTGCCATACGTCCCGGCACCGCAATGAAACACGTACATCGGAAGTTTCGCGGAATACGCGAAGGCCGCAGCCATCACAAGCCGGATCGGCTCCGTCTCGACATTCACGGATGAACCTGGACCGATCGGTTCATTGCTGCTGACCGGCAAAAAGCCCGGTCGATCGCCGTACGGCCAGCAGTCGACTACAGGGCCCCATCCCTCGTCGATGCGACGATCGCGGCTGAAATGCCACGTGGCAATATCGGCCGAGGAGTCCTTGTAGATCTGCTCGAATCCCAAGAGGCTCCGCAACTCGGGCCAGTCATGGTTGGACGAGATCGCCACCAGTATGTCCGTCTTGCCGCTGAGGAAAGCCGCAAATTCCCGCAGGTCCGCCACGCCCTCATCGCCGGGGAAACCGTTTTGCCACGCCTCGTTCGCCACTTCGATCATGATGATCTTGTGCTCGCGGCCCGGGACAACCTCCGCGAGAAGCTTGCGCATGTGGTCGAGTCGCTCGCGTTTATCCGGCATGAGTTGCGCATCCGCAAACACCGTGATCTCGGTCCGCATTCCGTACCGATCAAACGCAAGATCGATCAGTTCCCGCAACTGCTGCCAGTAGTCCGGCCACGCCTCCACTCGCTTGCCGTCCTGATTGGCGAACGATACCGGGGAAATCTCCCGACCACTCCAGGACGGGTGATAACCCACCATCGAGAACATCCGGTAATAGTTGAATCCCTGCTTCGACAGAAACTCCAGATCCGCTTCGAGCCTCGGCCGATCGAATTTGCAGCGCCAGAGGGAGGTGAAGTGCGAGACGCCGAGTCCAAGAAAGCACCCGCGGTCATCGGCCAGCGAATGGCCTTCCAGGCGAACGCGACCGGAACGAACGACGTGCGTTTGCTCAGGACGATCCGTCCCGGCTGGTCGTTCGGTTAAGTCGGCCTTTGCACCAGACGATAGAACATCGGCCTGTTGCGCAACGGCACTCGAGCAGCACATGGCACTCGCGACCAGAATCGTCATCGCAATCCAGGATTTCATGGCCGGTATTCCCCGAAACGCGTTGTTCACCCACGCACTGCGAAAAAACAAGATGACCATTTCGTTCCGTTGTGGAAACGAATCGAATGCTCACAACTACGTGACGAATAGTCTGCGTCGTTTCGTCACTGTGCCTTGCCGATGCAGAACAACGAACTCTCGGACCGAATGTAGATTCGTCCGTTCGAAATTGCAGGCGAAGCGTTGCACGTGCCTTCGAGCCGGTTGCTTGCCAGTTGCTTGAACTCGCGACCGGCGGCGATCACGCACGTCGTTCCATCTTCGGCCAGACAGTAGAGTCGCCCTTCGGCCAGGACCGGAGAGGCTCCGAATTTGCCCGCAAGGCGTTGTTTCCACAGCGTCTTTCCCGTCGCGGCGTCCAGACACGTGGCGATTCCGTTTTCCTTGACGCAAAACAACAGTCCGTCGTGATACGCGAACGACGGAACCAGCGACACATTGTCGCGCGACTCCCACGCAACGTGGCTCGACGTTACATCGCCGCGGCCGTCAGGTCGTATCGCGCGAATCGCGGGTGCTCCGTAGCCCGACGACGTGAACACGAGTTCCGGACCGCGAACGATCGACGGCACAACGCCTTCACCGGAACTGCGGACTGTCCAGAGCAACTCGCCTGAACCGGGATCGAACCCCTGCACAACGTCCCCCGCGCCGCTGATCAGTTGCGTCTTGCCCGATACGTCAATGATCATCGGCGTCACGTGGGCCTGCCGCGACAACCCGCGTTTGGCTCGCCACTTTTCTTTTCCTGTCCGGCAGTCCAGGCCGACGATGAACGCGCCATCCCAGGCAATCGAGTAGCCGATGTTGTTGACATCCGCCGCGCCGTTTCCATCAAACGGCATGATCAACGTGTCCTGATACAGGATGGGCGATGCGGCCAGTCCGTGTTTGCTGACGAACTGTTCATCCCGCCAACTCCACGCCACGCTTCCATCGAGATTGACGGCGACAATCCGGCCGCCGTTGAAAGCGGCGTACACGAGCTTGCCATCGGTGACCGGCGTCGGCGTGGCATGCGAGTTCTCGGACAGTTTGCGGTTCGCGGTCTGAGTGAGCACCTCCTTGTCCCATGCGATCTTGCCCGCAGCCGATTCAACGCAGATCACGTGGCAGGAGGTGCCGTCCGGTGAGGTAGAGGTCAAATAGACATGCTGCTCCCACACGATCGGCGAGGACCAGCCTACGCCCGGAATGCCGGCCCGCCAAGCCAGATTTTCGTTAAGGCTCCAGGTGACCGGCAGGTTCGTCTCGTGCGAAATCCCCTGGCCGGTCGGTCCGCGAAAGCCCGGCCAGTTCTCGCCGGTCGCCGCTGCGGCGCACAGGGCCGCAAGCCATCCCACCGACACCGCGACAAGTCGAGTTCTCATTCTGCTCGGGGAGCCCGTCCCGCATGCCACTTTGCTCTTCACGGATTTACCTTTGCTGACACCGTTAAATGCTGCGATTCGTTTGAATGCGATCGTCGCTGGCGCCGCCGCATCCGATTTCATCGCGCACACGCCGCGCGGCTTCCGACAGCCGCCGGAGCTTCTCGTACGCTTCGTCGAGCGTCGGAGGTTCACCGGCGTCGGGAGCGAATCCGCAGTCCGGGTTGAGTGCGATGCGATCCGCGGCAAGTACCTTCAATCCCTCGCGCACCAGTTGAGCAATCTGTTCGACCTCGGGCAACTGTGCACTGCGCACATCCACAACGCCCATGCCTGCGCACAGATTGGGCGGCAGGAGCCGCAGATCGCTGACGTCGCCCGTGCCGGGATATGCAAATTCCAGATTCACGCGATCCGCGCGAAGATCGCGACAATACGGGAGCAGCGGACGATAGTTTCCTCGCACGTCGCTCTTGCGCTTGTAGACGCTGTGGCAGCAATGCAGATGCGTTTCGCACGGCAGTCCGTCGATCACTCGACAAATTGCGTTAATCGCTATCGGTAACTCCGCTTCGATATTCCATTCGCGCTGCAGGCGTTCGTCGTGTGTATTCCCGACAAGAAGATCAGGATCGCAATAGTAGGTCAGCGCGGGATCGTCGATCTGGACAATATCGATGCCGCTCGCGGCGAGTGCCTGAGCTTCCCGCGCCAACATTTCCGCCAGATGATCCAGAAAATGCCACATCGTCGGGTAGGCATCGCGACTGTGAGCGGGATGCCAGTAGCGGATCGCGATGAGAAACGGACTGGGCAGCGCGAACTTCGTCACGCGATCGGTATTTTCCACGAGAAAATTCGCATCCGCGGCAAACACGGGCTCCGCGTCCGCCATGCGGCGGACCACCACGTCCGTCGTCTTCTCCTCACCCTGATGACGATAACGACGGCACTTTTCGAATCCGCCGATCCTCAGCAGGAACTCGCGAATGTACTGCACGCGGCGCCACTCGCCGTCGCTGACAACATCCATCCCGGCCAATTCCTGCAGATGGATCGCGAACCGCACCATGTCGTCCAGCACGCCGCGAAAACGAGCGGCATCCATCTCGTCGCGCCGACTGAGCAGATCCCGCACCGCCTGCGGCCGCGGCAGCGAGCCGATCGGATGCGTGTAAAGCAGCGGCAATCGCCGAGTGGCTTGAGTCTTCATCATCGTGTGCTTTGGCGATAACTGCTCGGTGTTTATCCGTGAAGATCCGTGGCTACTTCCTGCTGGCTGAGAATCAACCTCGTCACTTGGCCGGCATCTTCAGATCAGCATCCAGCAGCAGAATCTCCGTTGGACGCAGGTCGAAGTCGCCGGTTCGCTCGCCCGAACGCACTCTGACTTTGCCGCCGCGTGCCGAGATAAGCCTCGCTTCGACGAGCTTGCCGTCTTTCCAGGCGATATCCACCGTGACCGCGCCGCGTGCCCGAAGCCCACGAACGCTTCCGGCGGCCCAGGCTTTCGGCAGTGCGGGAAGAAGTTCAATCTCGCCGGTGTGCGATTGAACGAACATCTCGCCGATCGCCGCCGTGTTTCCGAGATTGCCATCGATCTGCCACTCGGTAAACCGCGCCGTCATATTGGGATTAACGACTCGCTGCACGTGGGCGTCAAACACGGACAGGGCGGTATCACCGTCGCCGAGCCGCACGTACGCATTGGATTGGAACGCTCCCTGCCAGCTTCCAACCATGCCCCGTTTCCAGAATTGCTCGGAATCGAAGATCTTTCGCAAACCCGCAGCCAGTTCCGGTGTTCCGCGCGGAGTGATCTGAGTCCCGCAGATCGCACCCCAACTCGACAATACCTGACCCTCCGCGGTGCGCCGCCAGTCCTCGACCCATTCCTGCAGCTCGCCTGTCGTCGGACTGATCTGCATCGGCGCGAGGCGGGGCAGAGCCTTTTCGATTTCTTCGCGAAACTCGGCATCCGTATCGAGTATCTTCGAGGCCTGAACGCAGTTCTGAAACAGTTCGCGAACCATCTGCATGCTTGCCGTCGGCCCCATGCACGTGCAACCGGTCTCGCCATTGGGCTTACGGAACGGGTTTTCGAAGTTCGTATCCGGGCCGGTGACCAGCCATCCGTGAGTCGGTTCCTGCATCAGATTGTCGAGATGGAAGCGAGCCGCGCCTTTCATCGTCGGCCAGACACGGCGAAGGTACTCGGCATCTCCGGAAAACGCGTAATGATCCCAGACATGCTGACATAGCCACGTCCCGCCCACCTGGAAAATGCTCCACAATGCGCTGCCCGCAACCGGACCGGCCTGTCGCCATATGTCGGTATTGTGATGGGCCATCCAGCCTCGGGCGCCGTAGAGATCCTTCGCGGCGTGCGCACCATCCACACTCAGCTGCTCCGTCAGATCGACCAGCGGAAGGTGACATTCGCCGAGGTTCGCCGTTTCGACAGGCCAGTAATTGATCTCGGCGTTGCAGTTCAAAGTCCAATTCGCCGACCATGGCGGGTGGATCTCGTGATTCCAGATTCCCTGGAGATTCAGCGGCTGAGTGCCCGGACGCGAGCCCGCGATCACCAGGTATCGGCCGAACTGGTAATAGAGCGCGGCGAGCGGCGCATCCTGGCCGGGCTTATATCGCTTGATGCGAACGTCCGTCGGCAGGTCATCGCCGGCCGACCGGCCAAGATCAATGCTCACTCGATTGAACAACTGCTGATGATCCGCAACGTGCGCGTCGCGCAAGGCCGAATAGGTCTGGCCAACAAGCGGCCCGAGATACCCGTCGCAGAGGCGAGCGGGGTCCTTGCCTTCCTTGCTGGGACTCTTCTGCGGGCCGTTGTAGCTCGTCGCGGCAACGACCAGCAGCGTGACGCTTTCGCAGCCCTCGGCGGTGATGCCTTCGGAGCTGATCGTCAGGCGTCCGCCCTGATTTACCGGAACGATTCGAGTCTCGAACCGCATCCCTTTTCCATCCGGCGCATCGTCCCACACAACCCCCCGGCCCTGGTAATCCGGATCGACATGAGCCGGACAGCGTCCGGTCATACGAAGGTAGTTCTGCTCGGCCTTCAGTTGGCTGTGCAACTGACAGTTGAGCAGAGCTTTGAACGAGAGGCTGCCGGGCTTGTCGGCGGAAAGCCGCACCACGATCGCTTGTGCCGGATGCGATGCCAACACTTCGCGCACGTAATGAACGCCCTGATGCGTGAATACGACTCGGGACACGGCTTGGGCCAGATCGAGTTCGCGGCGGTATTCGGTCACTTCGCCGCTCAGCGGAAACTCGATCGAGAGTTCACCCAGAGGCTGGTAGCTCTGGTTGTACCGGCCATTCATGTCGCGTTCGACCAACTGCTGGGCTTCCTGATTCTTGCCTTGCACGAGCAGACGCCGAATCTCCGGAAGCGACTTCAAGCCGTTTGGATTGATGTTGTCGTACGGTTCGCCGGACCAGAGCGTGTCCTCGTTGAGGTCAATTCGTTCCCGTTTCACGCTGCCCCAGACCATTCCACCGAGCCGGCCATTGCCGACGACCATCGCCTCCGTCCAGCGCGCGGCTGGCCGACGGTACCAGAGAGTTAGCGGTTTGCCCGGCCCTTCGGTCGCGCCGTTGACGATGACGCCGTCGACTTCCGCCGCGGATCCGCTGACGATACTGCCGTTGACGAACAGTGCCGGAATCCCGCTTGCGTCGATCGTGGCAACCACGTGGACCCATTCGCCTTTTGAGGACAAGGCATGCGAGAGCGTCTCGGTGCCGACGATCAGCCGCAATGCATCGCCCGGGTGAGTATCAAGCATGAACCCGTCGACGCCGCCCGGCGTGATCTTGTCAACGATCCGGCCGCTCCTGCCTGCTTCCGGCCGGATCCATGCTTCGATCGAGCAACCGTTCGGAAATGCGAAGTTCTTGTCCGAGACCGTCGGCAGCCTGGGCTCCAGCCACTCGGAGATCATGCCCGCCATGGAGACGCGAGCCGAACGCTGGTTCCGTGCGAGCGACTTCACCTCGTCTTTCGACAGCGCGCGATCGTACAATCGCACCGCCGCGATATCCCCGGCAAAACGGCTGCCTTCGGATTGATCCGCCCCAATGCGGAGCGGGTGCTGGTTATCCGGGACCTGTGCCAACGTTGATGCGGCGAAGAGCGAAAGCCACGTCACCAGCGATCCTGTCATATTTCTCATTTGCGAAACCTGTTGTTTCTAGAGTCCTTCAATCAGCACTGCCGCTGCCGCCAGTGGATCCGCGTCGTCGAAGAGTCGAGCTACTTCGCCGCAGCGCCCTTTGATCTCGGGTGCCATGATTCGCTGCAGAGCTTCTGTTATCAGCGGCGCGGTGTGCCGGCGTCGCGAGAGCCAGTCACCCGCGCCGAGCTGCTTCACTCGCTGCGCATTGTCCGGCTGGTCCCAGGCCAGCGGCATGATGAGCTGCGGCGTACCCGCGGCCAGTGCCTGTGATACGGTGCCGATTCCTCCGTGGTGCACGATTGCCGCACAGTGCGGCAGGAGTTTCCTCAGCGGAGCAAAGGAAACGTGCCGCACATTGTCCGAGAGTCGTTGGGGCATTTGTTCGTGGTATCTGGTCAGAAAAACGGCGCGAAGTCCCAACTTGGCGCACGCCTCGAGTGCTGCCTGAAAAGTCTGCGCGGCGTGCAGCATTCCGGTCCCGAACGTAAACACCACAGGCCGCGGGCCCACGGAGCAGAAGCTCTCGAGATCAGCGGGCAGATCCTCCTTGGGGCGGCCGTCGTAAAGCGGAAACCCGGTCAGGCGAATCTGTGACGGCCAGTCCGCCTGCGGCGCGGCATACCAATCGGGAAACAGCCCGATCACGCGCTGCGGCGAATACCACCACGAGAAAACGCCTCGAACAGGCTTCAGCCCCAGAAATGCCCGGGCCTGCCCAATCTGTTTCCCGACCAGCGTTCCGCCAAGCGTGTCGATCAGTCGAAAAAACAGACGGCGCAGCGGCAGGGGAGCCCATCGTGGAAGAGAAAGCCCGCCCGGCATCGCGGGCGGCGCGATCGCACTGGGAATCAACCATGGCTGGCAGATGACTGTGGCCATCCGCACGGAGAACCGCTCGCGGACAATCGCGGCCGCGAAGACGCCGGGCGACGCAACAAATACCGTATCTCTTCCTCCGACGAGCTTGGTCAGCAGCAGGCATTGTCGCCGGATGAGCGGGGCGCCCACGCGGGCACCGAGCAACGGCCCCCTCACGGGATGCCAGAAGTCCGGATTGGAGAACAACTGATGTTCTTCGTTGCTGGAGATCAGCGTATGGAATCCGAAACCATGTTCGATGGCCGAAGCTTCGTAGCGTTGATTGGCCACGAGCGTGATCTGATGTCCCCGCGCACTGAGCTTTGCGCCCAGTGCCAGGTACGGAAAGACATCACCATCCGTTCCCATCGTCACCAGGATCGCGTGCATGATTTCCCTCGCTTCGCTCCGCCAACGCCGAACCGTCGCTTCCGAAAGTATCCGCAGTCCGCGAGCAAAGAACAATCGAAAACGGGGCCTGAACCACCGCGTTTGACAAAACTCCGGCAATTGGAGGCTGATCGGACAATCGATTGCCAACGCGAGGTTCAGAGCGTAGACAATGAGTTCTTTGACGCTGATGCAGCATGAAGACATCCCTGCCGCGAGGGTTCCGGGCGCAGAACGGGATGCCTGTTCGTCCAACGTAGAAAGAAAGGGATGTGATGAGTATCACCCGCCCGTTGTCGGTCTTCGCCTTGCTGGCCTTCGTTTCGCTTGCCGCTGCGGGAGCCGGCTTTGCGGCCGAAACACTCCATATTCTGTCGCTCGATCCGACACCGCTGTTCCCCAGGACTTCGCCCGGAGAACCGGTTCGGCAGTTGGCGAGGCTCAGGCTGCAGAACGACGGCGCGGCGGTTCAAGCACGCATGACCGTCACCATCGCGGGGCAGCCGCCCCATGTCGAAGAACTCGGTCAGATCGAGCCCAAGGAGTCGCTCAAGGCCGTTCAACTCCCGGACGTGAAGCAACCGACGGAGATCAGCTTGACACTGCACGTCCAGGGCCGCGAACAGCCGGTCGATTCGCGCACTTTTGCCTGGCAGCCGCAGAAGAAATGGACGCTCTACTGCGTTGCCTATTCGCACCACGACCTGGGATTCGGCGACTATCCGCATCGCCTGCGAACAACCATCCGCCATGCCAACATCACGCGGCCGCTGCAATTCTGCCGCGACACGGATGGCTGGGACGAGGACAGCAAGTTCCGTTTCGTCATCGAAACGAGCGAACCAATCACCAGCTTCCTCTGCACGCAGCCGATCGAGGTGGCGGAAGAACTGGGCCGCCGCATTCGCGAGGGGCGCATTCAACTCGGCGGCTTTCACAACACGGCAAATACCGAGCAACTCGGGCACGAACTTCTGGCGAGACTGTTCTACCTTTCCAATCGACATGCCCGCGATCTGCTCGGAATTCCCAAGAGCCGCACCGCCATGATCGACGACGTCATCGGTCTGACCTGGCCCCTGGCCGGATTCTGCGCCGAGGCCGATGTGCCCTACCTGTTTCACGGCCCGAACGGTTGCGGTCGCTGTTTCGGTCAGGCGGCAGACGAGCCGATCTTTAAATGGGAGGGCCCGACTCCAGGAAAGCATGTCACCGTTCGATCGTCCGCTTACGGCGGCTATGCCGGAGATGCACCCGGCGACTTGTCGGAGGCTCGAGTCCAAGAGGCAATCGCCAGGCTCGGGGCCAAGTGGCCGTACGATGCGCTGCTTCTGCAGGAAGGCACCGATTTTCAACTGGTCACGATGGACACAGCTACTCGCATCCACGCATGGAACGCACGATTTGCGTATCCGCGCCTCGTGTGCGGAACCATGGACATGTTTCTCGACACTATTTCCGCGCAGGCCAAACCCGAGCAGGTCAAGAGTTTCGCCGGGGACGGCAACAACCAGTGGGCCGACCAGGACGGAAACGATGCCTGGGCCTTGGGCAAGGCCCGCCGCCTGGCTGAAGACATTCCCACGGCGGAGAAGTTCGCGACCGTCGCCCAGATCGTCGCGGGAGGCGGCAATTCCTGGACGGATATCTACCAGGCCTATCACCGCCTGCTGGCCTGGCACGAACACACCAACGCGATCGACGTCGTTGCCCCCGACCTTCAGCGCATGAGACGCTACGAAACGGAACTCGCGGAAAACCGCGAGATGCTGCTTGAATCGGCCGATTTCGCCAACCGTGCTCGCAGTTCCGCGTTGGAACGGATCACCGCCAAAATCACTCGCGAGAGCGACCGCTCGCTCGTCGTCTTCAATCCTCTCGCACGTCAACGGACCGACATTGCGCGAGTCGATCGCGGATTACTCGCCGCCGGTGATCGCATCGTCGACCCGTCCAACAATCGGGAGATTCCGTGGCAAGCCATGCCCGATGGCGGCGCGGTGTTCGTCGCAACCGAAGTTCCGTCGCTGGGCTATAAGACGTTCGCCGTGCACACGGGCGAAGCGCCGTCCGCAGCGCCGGACACTCGGCAAGGCACGGCCCTGGAAAACCGGTTTTTCCGAGTGGCGTTCGATCCAGCCAGCGGCGCGATCACGAGCATTCGCGATAAACAGAGAAACGCCGAGCTTGTCGATTCCTCGGCTGCATTTCGATTCAACGAATATCTCTATCAGCGATTTGAATCCGCGGATTCGAAACAGCCAATCAAATGGCAGCGAGTGCAGTCCGCGACCGTGACACTTTCTTCAGGAAAAGTGGCGCAATCGATGCAGATCAAGTCGCATCCCGTTGGCGTTGAAAGCCTGACGCAGACTGTCGTCCTTTACGACGGACTGCCCCGAATCGATTTCGCGATCGATCTGGTGAAGTCGCCGTCGGGCCGGCGCGACTCGACGTCCAACGGCGATGCCCGCGGAAAAGAATCGATGTTCGTGGCACTGCCGCTGGCGATTCCCAACCCGCAGGTAAGGCACGAACTGCCCGGTTGCGTTTCAGAACCGGTCAAGGATCTGTTCGATGGAGCGAACACGGCACACTACGCGATCCGGCACTTCAGCGACATTGCCGGCGATCGTTACGGAGTGACGGTGTCGGCCACCGACAGTTCGCTGGTGGAATACGACCGCCCGCGACCCGATCTGATCCTCGGCGGTCAGGAAAACGCTTTCGAGAAAGCCAAGAAGCCGATCACCACCGGACATGTGTACCTCTATCTGATGAACAACATGTTCGACGTCAACGTCCGTTGGGATCAGGCCGGCCCGGCGCACTTCGAGTACTCGTTGCAACCCCACGACGGCAATTGGCAGAACGGCAGAGCGGACGAATTCGGCTGGGATGCCATGAACCCGCTGCTGGCCGTCGATGTCCGCGGGGCACAGCGTGGCGAATTGCCTGCGACGAACAGCTTCGTAACGATCGATCAGCCGAATGTGGCCTGCACAACATTCAAACCGGCCGAATTCAACGGCAGCGGCTTCATTCTTCGCTTTATCGAGACTCGCGGCATTCAGACCGAAGCCTGCGTCTCTCTGCCGCTGCTCGCGCCATTGTCTTCCGCAAATGTGACCAGCCTCGTCGAAGATGACCGGCAAGAACCTCTGAAGATCTCGGACGGCAATCGTGTGACGATCAAGTTTGCGCCTTTCGGCGTCAGAACGATCCGCGTCGCGCGGCAAGCCACGGCACCGGCCGCGGTGGCGGATCTCGCCGCGCAGACGTTGTCCGATATGGAAGTGGCCCTTGCCTGGAAGGCACCGCCAGCCGGGGATCCACTCAGCCACTACCACGTCTATCGATCCACGAAAGCGGACTTTGAACCGAATGCGTTGAACCTCGTGCAGCGAGTCAGCGAGACTTCGTGCACCGACCGACCGCAACTGCACTTCGGAGGCTGGATCAATAATCGGCTCGAACCGAAGACGACTTACTACTACCGTGTTGCCGCCGTTGATCGGTCGAACCGCGAAGGCCCTCTCTCCCCGGCGGTTTCAGCAACCACGAAGGAGCCGCGGGAAAAGAACCTGCTGCCGCTCCAGGTTCAATGCCTGCGCGCCGTTCCGGTCAGTCCGCTGTCCCGCTTCAACGCCGTGAATCTCCTGTGGCGCACCAACTGCGAGTCGGACGTCCGGAGTTACGAAGTTCACCGATCGACCGCGGGCGGCTTCGAACCGAATGAAAAGACACGCATCGCGGTTGTCGATGCGCAATCAGTGCTCAAAGGCGGCACCGGCTACGGCCAGACCGTGATCGAATATCGACTGGGAGAGTTCGATCACCAGATGTACCTCGACGAAGCCGTCGAACCTTCAACGACTTACTATTATCGAGTCTGCGCCGTCGACACGGCCGGACAAAAGGGGGCCCCTTCCGTCGAAGTCCGCGCCGCGACGAAAGCCGCCGATCCGTTGGCGATTCTCGGGAAAGGCATCACGGCGCAGTCCGTCTATGCACCCGAGTACGGCGTGGAACTGGCCATCGACGGCTCGACGGATCCCTATTTTGCCTGGATTTCAAAGCCCTACGGCGGAGGTACGAAGCAAAACCCAAACGATGTTTGGTGGGCTTTCGAATTTCCCAAGGGACGACGCCTTGCCATCTCCGGCGTGAAGATCATCGGCGACCACCGCGAAGTAATTCCGCTTCAGAAAAACCTCCAGGTTCAAGCGCGAGTCGACGGTCAATGGAAGACCGTCGGCCAGGCGATAGATGCCAAACAGAAAGACATTGTCGTTCAATGGCAGCAGCCGATCGAAACCGATGCGATTCGCATTTACGTTCCAGCTGCGGACCTGCCGGAAACACCGCCTCTGGATACCACCGGAATCGTGCGCATCTGCGAGTTGCAGTTCCTGCTTGGCGACGGACGGACCGTCGCGCCGGTTGACGTTCTTGTTCCGTGACTTCGCCGGAAAGCCGCACACCAGTTCTGGAGAACAGCCCCATGTGCATGATCACGCTGACACACATCTCGCTGTGTCTGGCCATACTTGCCGGCAGTCCGGGCGACGCCGACACACAGATTGCCGTTCGCCTCGTGCCGCAGCCGCGCGAGCTTCATCTGGCAAACGGCTCGTTTGTTATGCACGGGTTTTCCGGAACGCTGGCCGTGCCGGACGGACCGGAACATGAGGCATGTCGCACTATTCTCGATGAGTCGATGCGATCGGCTGCCGGTGCGAACGCCGCATTGCAGCTGACCTCGGATTCCGCGAACCGCTTCACGCTCGGCGTAGAGCAGTCCGTGCCGAAACTGCCCGACGGTGTATCCGACGAGGCGTATGTGCTGGCCATTGGCCCCGACGGAATCACCGCGGCGGCCGCATCACCGGCGGGACTGCTGTACGCGGCTCAAACGGTGCGGCAACTCGTCCGGCAATTCTGCGAAAGCGGATGCATTCCCTGTCTGACGATCGTCGATCACCCCGATTTCAAACTGCGCGGCATCTACATCGAGGGTGGTCAGGAACGGTACGGGCGGATCGTTGCGGCGGACTACCTGCGAGAACAGATCCGGCGGCTGGCCGAGTTCAAGATGAACACGATGGTAATCGAATGCTACAACCTGTTCCCGTTCAATTCGTTCTCCGCATGTGCGGATTCGGGCACGCTCTCGCCGGCGGATTGCCGGAGTGTGGTCGCCGAGGCAAAGAAGTACCACGTTACGCTCATTCCGTCACTGCAGACACTCGCCCAAGCCTCCGAACTCGTGTGGGGATGCGACGCCGGCGCGCCGTATCGCGAACCTACGGCACCGGGCCTGATGTGCCCTTCGTCGCCGGAGATCTATCCGTTCATCAAGGGCCTGTATCGCGATCTACTTGAGTGGTTCGATACGGCGCCGATCATCGGTATCGGATGCAGTGAGATCGAAATGCAGTGGCAGAATCGCTACTGCCCAAAATGTCAGAAGCGCGTGCAGGCCGGTGAAAGCGCGCGAGACCTGTTGCTCGGACACGCCGAAAAATGCATCAAGGCGGTGCAGGAACTCCGCACGGAACTGAAGCGTCCCGTGCAGCCGCTGATTTGGGCCGACGAGTTCTACATGTACGGCCCGGGCAAGGACTGGGTCGGAATCGAGCGCATTCCGCGCGACACGGTGATGGGGTACTGGAAATACTGGGCAGACTACGACGGCATCGGCGGATTGTTGGCCCGCGGATATGACGTTGTCGGCATCTCCGCCATGTACAACCACACCTTCTATTTGGCCGACCTTTCGCCTCATTTGCCGCACAAGAAGTGGGCGCCCATGGAGCAGACCGGCACCCGGAACATCACCGAAATGGTGCAGGCTGCCGCGGCGCAGGACCCAAACAAAGTCGGCAAATTCCGGGGAGTTGCCACAGCCTCTTTCTCGAAGCACCGACTGCGCGCGTTCGATTCCATCTGGTACGGCTTCGTGCTCAACGGGCGGTCAACATGGAGCCACTCGTCGCAGTCGCTCGATGAATATCAGACGGACTTCACCCGAGCCTTCGTGCGGCACTTTTACGACTGCCGTACCGAAGCGGCGGCCAGTGCGATGGCCGAAGCGTGGACGCAACTGGACGACTGCAAGTCGCAACTCGAATTGGCCAACCAGACATTGCACGACGTGACCGGAATATACGACACGCAGGAGCCTGGATACCAGGGAAATTCGCTGCTCGGCTCGCTGCACAACTGCGAGCGACTCTTGAATCCTGACGGCTCGCTCCCGGAGCCGTTATTGAAGATCCACACGGCAGCGAACACTGTGCGCGAGACGGCGGGCCGCATACGACGATCTCTTGAAATGCAACGGCCTCAAATAGCAGGAAACCGCGAACTCGACGATCTGCTGATCTGCTGCGACAAGATCCTCGCGCATGCAGACCGGCAGTCGCTCATGATCGACACTTGCGGCATGATGGCCCGCGCGCCAAGCCTATCGGCAAACGAGGCCTCCGCACAGGCTGCGGACTTGTCCAAGCGATGGAGCGAGAACCGTGCGAATGCCGAGGCCATCAGCCGCTGCGACGCGAGGCTTTATACACAGGGCGATCCCTGCGGACACGCAGCCTTGCTGCGCGAAATGTCGGCTATCCAGGCTCACCTGGCAGGCCTCGCGCAACCCGCCTCGAAGCAGGCCGCTGAAGTACTTCTTCGCGAGCCATTCGCAACGCTCGATGCGTCCCGCTGGATCGTAATGGGAAAGCCGCGGCTCGCGGACGGATGGCTTGAAACCAGCGTTTCCGGAGGTTGGGAGAACCGCTGCGGGATTGCGACTCGCGAGAAATACACGTTGGACGAAACGCGGCCGTTGGTCGTTGAGTTCACACTCGTGCCTGTGAAGATCGGAATCGACAGTCAGGTATTCGCTTCCGCTTCGGACACGGGAATCGATTCTTTTCAATTCGCGTTCTATGCGTTTGACAACCGTTTCGCGGTGCACACGCAATCGAAAAGCGACTTGCCGGCAGGTTGGCAGAGTACCAAGGCAGGTTGGTTGCGCCGGACCGAAAGCGCCCCCGTCGAGCCGAATAAGCCCTACCGGATTCATGCAGAAGTCCGGCGCGCATCGCTGCGAGTTGTGGTGCGAGCGGCGAATGACGATGCCTGGCATGTGCCATTCTGGGATAGCGGACTTGTACCCATGGACGCGATTGAGGCAACACATCTTCGCTTTGCCGACGTCGAACCGGAGGGAAAAGAGGCCGCGTCGCGATGGCATTCGATTCTCATTCAGCGCGAATGAGGCAGAGCTAATACCTGACGTCACATTGATTAATAACGAAGCAACTCATGAATCTTGCAGACCTGACCTGGCCGGACGTTGCGGCGTTAAGCAAAGACACGCCCGTCGTTTTTCCGGTTGCTGCAATGGAGCAGCACGGGAGGCACATGCCCATCAGCACGGATTCGATGCTGACGGGTGAAATCGTACGCCGCGCGGAGGCGACACTCGGCGACCGGGCCTTGTTCGCACCCCTGCTGTGGCTCGGAAATTCCCATCATCACATGGATTTCCCCGGCACGTTGTCCGCGGACCCGCGCGTGTACGTCGATATGCTCTGCGGATTGCTCGACAATTTCATCACCCATGGATTCCGGCGACTGCTGCTGCTCAACGGCCATGGCGGAAATGACGTGCCGGGCAAGCAGGCCATTTTCGAGATTCGCCAGCGATATCGCCAGCGCAAGGACCTGCTGCTCCTTCTGGGCACGTACTGGAATCTCTACGACAAAACGTCGCCGCCGCACCCGGATCTCAAGCAGACCTGGATGGGCCATGCGTGCGAATGGGAAACGTCCATGATGCTGCGAATTGCACCGCAACTGGTGAAGGACCATCGCCTCGTTGCGGCGCAGGAGCCCGGCACTGCCTTCGAGCCCGCGTTTCGCGGTTGGACCATGACGGATCGAAGTGAACACGGCCATGTCGGGGACCCGCGCGACGCGACCGCGGAAAAAGGAGAGGCGCTGTTCCAGACCTTTGCGCTCGGCGTCGTCGATCTTGTCGAGTGCATGATCGACTGGGACGGAACAAGCTGGCAGGACAAAAGGCGAGATTGAACTTTCTCCGCAAGCGGAGACGAAAAGACTATGACTCAGCGCAACAGCGTTTCCCGGCGGCGGTTTCTCGAGACAATGGCCGCATCCGCGTGGCTCGCGGGCATGGAGTCGCGCGGTGCAGAACCTCCCGCGGAACTGCCGCCCGTGCGGCAAATCACTTCGGGTCCGAAGTTCCATTGGTTCTCGTATTACGACAAGTATCAATTCGACCAGACCAACCGTTACGTGCTCTCGATGGAGGTCGATTTCGAACATCGTTCGCCGCGGGCCGACGACGTGATTCGCATCGGCATGATCGATCTCCAGGACAACGACAGGTGGACTGAGCTTGGCACAAGCACGGCTTGGTGCTGGCAGCAGGGGTGCATGCTGCAATGGCTGCCCGGATCCGACAGCGAGATCATCTGGAACGATCGGGAGGACGACCATTATGTATGTCATGTCTTGAATGTGAAGACTCGCGTGAAGCGGACAGTCCCCCACCCGATCTATACGATCAGCCCCGATGGCCGCTGGGCCGTTTCGCCTGATTTCCGCCGCATCAACGAGGTGCGTCCGGGCTACGGCTATGCCGGGATCGACGACCCGCACCGAAATGACCCTGCGCCCCGGAACTCGGGTATCTTCCGCGTCGACTTAACCACCGGCGACTCGCAATTGATCGTCACGCTGGCCGACCTTGCCGCCATGCCTTTTCCGGGAAAAGACCTCTCGCGGGCCAAGCACTGGTTCAATCACCTGTTGATCAGCCCCGACGGTTCACGATTCGAGTTTCTGCACCGGTGGCGCAATCCCGGACAGAAAGGATTCGACACGCGGATGTGCACGGCAAATCCCGACGGCTCCGACGTGCGCATCATCGACCCATCGGGCTTCACGTCGCACTTCATCTGGCGCGACCCCCGGCACATCCTGGCATGGTCGCGGGCCGACTCGCATGGCGACGCATTCTATCTCTATGAGGATAAGGTCGGCGGCCGCGTCGAAGTTGTCGGCCGCGGCGTGATGAGCGAGAACGGCCACTGCTCCTACCTGCCGGGAAACGAGTGGATTCTCAACGACACTTACCCCGATCGCCGGAGGAGCCAGAACGTCTATTTATATCACGTGCCCGGCGGTCGCCGCATGTGGCTGGGACATTTTGCTTCGCCCAACGAATACCGCGACGAGTGGCGCTGCGACACGCACCCTCGCTTCAGTCGTGACGGACGCAGCGTCGTGATCGACTCGGCCCACGGCGGCCAGGGACGACAGCTGTATCTGATCGACATCAGCCGGATCGTCAGCTGAATAGCGTTTCACGAACGCGGGGCGCGACTGAGTTTTCATAAGGCGGGAGTCTGGAGTCTGGAGTCTGGAGTCCGGAGTCTGGAGTCTGGAGTCTGGAGGCAAATGCAAGATGCACCATGATCGCATCTGGCATCATCGTTGCGGCACACAATCGCACGGGCTACGATGGCCGGCGGCTTGATGGCTCCTCCGTTTTACATCCGGGAGAACAAGTGATGAAAGCGATCATCCTTCTTGGCGCTATTCTCTGTCTGGGCAGTGTCGTCACG